>JAAYCI010000067.1 GCA_012729855.1 Oscillospiraceae bacterium | reverse complement strand
CGCGCGATCCTCTCGCGCGGCTTCAAAACCGTATCGGTTTTGAAGTGGTTTTAGATGGTGTTGACATGAGATGAAATGCGTCGGATTTGCGGCCAAAATTTTCGCAGTCCAAGGCGGACGATTGAGCAACCCTTGGTGGGTTGCGATTGAGGACAACGCAGGAATGCGGAAGTTTTGGCCGCAAAGACGTACCGTTGAACTCATGTCAACACCATCTAGTATAACGCAGCAGCACACTCTTTTGTTACACAGGGAAAACAAGCTGCACCAGCAGCATATAGGCCACCGTGCCCGCCGCGATGGCCAGCAACGAGTTTTTAAAAATCAAAAATAACAGCGCTACAATAAAGATAGCCAATAACTCGGGCAGGCCGTAGGGGCTGGCGAAGGGCGTGACATCCTTGAGGCAGTAAACGATGAGCATGGCGGTGATGGCAAAGGGCAGCACCCGGCCCAGGTAAACCACCACCCGCGGGGTGGGGCGGTTGGCCGGGAAGGCCAGAAACGGCAGTGCACGGGTGGCCAGCGTGCCCACCGCGATGATGGCCACGGTAACAATGGCCTGTAACGTTGTCATCATTTGGGCTGCAGCCTCCTCTCCAGGGGGTTGCGCGCCAGCACGAAGATGAGCACCAGTACCACCATGGCCGCCAGAATAAACCACTGCGGCCCGAACACCACCCGGCACAGCACCGACACCCCCAGCCCAATAAGCGCCGGGGTGCGGTTTTTCTTTTCCTTCCACTGCTCCAGGAAGATGACGACAAACAGCGCGGTCATCACAAAATCGATGCCGCGGGTGTTGATGGGCAATGCGCTGCCAAGCAGGCCGCCCAGCGTGCATCCGGCTATCCAGTAGCTGTGGTCCAGCGCCGTGATGCTGAAATAGAACCACTTCTCGCTAACGCCCGGCGGCGGTTTGGTGGATACCAGCAGCGAGAAGGTCTCATCTGTCAGCCCGAAGATCATATAGTATTTGGCCTTGCCGTAGTGCTTGAAGCGCTCCAGCATGGGGATGCCATAGAAGACGTGACGGGCATTCACCATCAGGGTCATCAAAAAGCTGGTGAGGGGGTCAAACCCCGCCGCCAGCAAGCCCACCGCCACAAACTGCATGGAGCCCGCAAAGATGAACACCGCCATCAGGCAGGCCCACAGGGCGCCGTAGCCCTTGCTGGCCAACAGCATGCCAAACGCCATGCCCATAAACAGGTAACCGGTAAGCACTGGGATGGTGTACGGGAATGCCGCCCGTACCGGGTTTTTGGGTTTCTGCTCGGTCAAATGAATTCTCCTAGCCGCGAATAAATTATTTATTTCACACCAATTGATATAAATACAACACACGGCACCCGTATGAGATGCCGTGTGTAGCATGACTTATGGGCTTCAATCATCCGCCAAGATATGCTTTTCGCACTTCCTCATTGTCGGCCAAGTCGGCTGCGCTGCCCTGCATGGCCACCTTGCCCGTCTCCAGCACGTAGGCCCGGCTGGCCAGTTCCAGCGCCATGCGGGCGTTTTGCTCCACCAGCAGAATGGTGACCCCGCTTTGGTTGATGTTGCGGATGGTCTTGAAAATCTCCCCCACCAGCAGCGGCGACAGCCCCATGGAGGGCTCGTCCAGCAGCAGCATTTTGGGGGCGGCCATCAGCGCGCGGCCCATGGCCAGCATCTGCTGCTCGCCGCCGCTCAGCGTGCCGGCCACCTGCCGGCGGCGCTCTTTCAAGCGGGGCAGCAAGGTCATCACGCGGTCGTAGTCGGCGCTGATGCCCGCACGGTCCTTGCGGGCAAAGGCGCCCATCTCCAGGTTTTCCTTCACCGTCATGCGGGCGAAAACCCGGCGGCCCTCCGGTACCTGGGCCAGGCCCAGGCCGGTAATCAGGTAGGGCTTGGTGGTAAGCAGGTTCTTGCCCTGGAAGGTAATCTCCCCGCTGCGTGGCTTCACAAGCCCGGATATCGCATGCAGGATGGTTGTTTTCCCGGCCCCGTTGGCGCCAATGAGGGTAACGATCTCCCCTGCCTCCACCCGGAAGCTGACGCCCTTGATGGCGTGGATGGCGCCGTAGTAGACCTGCAGGTCTGTCACCTCAAGCATCGTCGTCTGCGCCAAGCGCCTCACCTCCCAGATAGGCCTCAATCACCTGCGGGTTGTTACGCACGTCCTCAGGCTCGCCCGCGGCGATGATGCGCCCGTAGTCCAACACAAAAATGTACTCGCAGATGTCCATTACAAAGCTCATGTCGTGCTCGATGAGCAGCACCGACAAATCGAACCGGTCGCGCACCATGCGGATGGTCTGCAGCAGCTCCGCTGTCTCGGTGGGGTTCATGCCGGCGGCCGGCTCGTCCAGCAGCAGCACCCGTGGGTTGGACGCCAGCGCCCGCGCGATCTCCAGCTTGCGCTGCTGGCCGTAGGGCAGGTTGCGGGCGTATTCGTCGGCCTGGGCGTCCAGGCCCATCACATCCAGCAGGTCGTGCGCCCGGCGGGACACCGCGCGCTCCTCCTTGCGGTAGCCCGGCCCGCGGAACACCCCGCTGAGCATGGTGTAATCCAGCTGGTTGTTCATGGCGGTCTTCACGTTGTCAATCACGCTCATGTCCTTGAACAGGCGGATATTCTGGAAGGTGCGCGCCATACCCATCTGGCTGCGCTGCCAGGTTTTCTTTTTCAGGATGCTCTTTTCGTCCAGGTAAATGGCCCCGCGGGTGGGCGCGTACACACCGGTAAGCAGGTTGAATATCGTGGTTTTACCGGCGCCATTGGGGCCAATGAGCCCCACGATCTGCCCCTTTTTGATGTAGAAGCTGACCGCCTCCACCGCCCGCAGGCCGCCAAAGTAGACGCTCAGATCCTCCACTTCCAGCACGATGGGCCTCATGAGCCGCCACCCCCTGTCTTTTGCGCCTTTTTGGCGCGGTGGCGGTCCCGCAGCCACTCGTAGGGCTTGATGACGCGCAGCTCGGCCCGACCAAACAAGCCCTTGGGGCGGAAGAGCATAACGCAGATGAGCAGTACGCTGTAGATGAGCATGCGGTAGTTGGCAAAGCCGCGCAGCACCTCGGGCAGGAAGGTGAGCACACTGGCGCTGACCACGCTGCCCGTGATGGAGCCCATGCCGCCCAGCACCACCATCATCAAAATCTCCACCGACTTGCTGAAGCCGTAGTTGGAAGGGTCGATGATGCCCAGCTGGTGCGCCAACAGGCCCCCGGCCACGCCGGCGAAGAAGGCCGACAGCGTGAAGGTGAGCAGCTTGTAGTAGGTGGTGCGGATGCCGCTGGACTCGGCCGCGATCTCGTCCTCGCGGATGGCGATGACCGCCCGGCCGTGGCGGGAGGTGCCGAAGGTGTAGCTGAAAAACACCACAAAGGCGGCGATGACAAAGATGAAGTTAAAGAGGGTGGCGGGGTCCTGCCGGGTGCTGAAGGTGGGGAACCCGTAGTAGCCTTTGGCGCCGTTGGTAATCGTCAGGCTGTTGGCGATGACGCGGATGATCTCGCCAAAGCCCAGCGTGATGATGGCCAGGTAGTCCCCCCGCAGGCGCAGCGCCGGGATGCCAATGAGGAAGCCGATGATCGCCGCCAGCAGCCCGCCGATGATGAGCGCCGGCGTAAGCGAGGCCGTGAGCGGCCAGCCGACGGCGTTGGTGAACATGGCCGCCGCGTAGGCCCCCACCAGCATGAAGCCGGCGTGGCCCAGCACCAGCTGGCCCATCATGCCGCTTACCATGTTCAGGCTGACAGCCGCGATGATGTTGATGCCGATAAACTTGAGCATGTCCACCACGCCGGCATTCACCAGCCCCAGCTGGATGAGGACGTTCATCACCAGCAGCACCACCACCAGAAAACCCAGCGTGATGAGGCTGGAAATCGCCCGCTTTCTGGTCTTGGTCCAGGGTTTGCTCATGGCTACACCTTCTCTCTCACGTGCTTGCCAAGCAGGCCGGCCGGTTTGATGAGCAGGATGATGATGAGCAGCCCGAACACCACGGCGTCGGTGAGCACCGAGTTGCCGTAGGCGTTGTTCAGCCCCTCGGCAATGCCCAGGATGAAGCCGCCCAGCATGGCGCCGGGAATGCTGCCAATGCCGCCGAACACCGCCGCCACAAAGGCCTTCAGGCCCAGCATGGCGCCCATGTAGGGGGTAATTTGCTGGTAGGTGTTGTTGTACAGCACACTGCCCACCGCCGCCAGGGCCGAGCCTATGGCGAAGGTGAACAGGATGATGCGGCTCGTGTTGATGCCCATCAATGTGGCGGCGCCGGCGTCCTCGCTGGTGGCCTGCATGGCCTTGCCGGTTTTGGTGCGGCCCACCATCAGCTGCAGCAGCACCATCATCACCAGCGCCACGGCAATGTTGAGCAGCGTGTTGGAAATTTGCACCCCGCCCACCGTGATGGCCGGCAGGTCGAACATGCGGGGCACCGCCTTGGCGCCCGAGCCATAGATAAGCTGGTACAGGTTTTGCAGCAGCATGCTGACGCCGATGGCCGTGATGAGCAGCGCGATGCGCGGCGCGCCCTTATTGAGCAGGCGCTGGTAGGCCACACGCGAGATGATCATGCCCACGATGGCGCAGAACAGGATGCTGCCCATGACCGCCACCGGCACCGGGAAGTTCCAGGACAAAATGGTGTATACCGTAAAGCTGCCCACCATAATAATATCGCCGTGGGCGAAGTTGATGAGCTGCACAATGCCGTAAACCATGCTGTAGCCCAGGGCCACCAGCGCGTAGATGGCGCCCACCCCCAGGCCGTTCAGCAATTGGGTGAGAAAATACATTCAAGCTACCCTCCTAAAAGATACCCTGCTTGAAGCCTTGATTCCGCTAAAACCCGGCCGCAGCCACAGCGGCCGGCGCTTGTATATCATGCCGAAAAGAGGGCGATGTCAGTCGCCCTCTTTTCGGTGCTGCTCCGGTTTTGCGCCCGGTGTTCAATGCTTAAACGCTGTGCTGGCCCAGCACCACTTCGGCGCCGTCTTCAAACTCGATGATGTAGGCGTCACGCACGGGGTCGCGCCCGCCCTGGAAGGAGATTTCACCGGTGAGGCCTGTGAAGGTGAGGTTGGTCAGCGCTTTCACCACATCGTCGCTGTTGGTGTTGCCGGCGGCCTTGATGGCATCGGCCAGGGCGTAGATGGCCTCGTAGCCCAGCACCGCAAACATGTTCTCGCTCTCGCCGTAGCGGGTCTGGTATTCGTCCATAAACTTCTGCAGCGCTTCGCTGGGGTTGTCGCGCGAATACTGGCTGCAGTAGTAGCAGCCGTCCAGCAGGCCGGCGTTGGCTTCGCCAATCTGCTGCAGCACACCATCCCAGCCGTCGGGGCCCATCAGGGGCACGTCGATGCCCAGCTCGCGCGCCTGGTTGACGATGAGGGCGGCGTCCTCGTAGTAGCTGCACACCATGATGGCGTCGGGGTTGCCGCTCTTGATCTTGGTCAGCTGGGCGTTGTAGTCGGTGTTGCCGTTGGGGTAGCCTTCCTTGGTGGTGATGGTCATGCCCAAGTCGGCGGCCTTCTGCTCAAAGGCGTCGGCGATGCCGGTGGCATAGTCGTCGCCCACATCGTACAGCAGGGCCACGTTTTCAAAGCCCAATTCATTGTAGGCATAATCGGCCATCAGGCGGCCCTGGTAGGGGTCGGTGAAGCAGATGCGGAAGATGTTGTCGCCCACCTCGGTAACGGCGGCGCCAGTGGCGGTGGGGGTAATCATCGGGATGCCGTCGTCGGCAGCCTTTTGGGCCACGGCCAGCGTGGGGGCGGTGGTCACGTCGCCCATCAGGGCAATAATCTTATCGGTTTGCACCAGCTTGTTGTAGGCGTTGATCGCCTCGGTGGGGTCGGCCTGTTCGTCGTAGTTCACAAATTTGATCTGGCGGCCCAGTACGCCGCCGGCCGCGTTGATTTCATCCACCGCAATTTTGGCGCCGTTGGTAACGCCGTTGCCATAAAAGGACGCCGCGCCGGTGAGCGGGGACAGCCCGCCGATGACGATGTCGCCGCTTCCCTGCTGAGAGCAGGCCGCAAAAGGCAGCAGCATAACCAGTGCCAGGGCCAAAGCCAAGAATTTTTTCATGTTCCATTCCCTCCTGTTGTTTTACCAATGCTACAAGTATACATTATACCGGCAGGCCGGGCAAGATGCAATCCCCAGGGCGGTTTTTGTCGCTGCGCGGGCCAAGCGGCGGCAGCGCGCTTTGCATGGCGCCACGGCGCAAAGCAACAGAACCGGCTTTGCATTTGGCGGTGGGCGTGCTATACTATTCACCATATAATGCATTTATTACAGGCAACCTGTTTGTTTGCCGCCACTTGTTTTGCGCCTGCGCAGAAAGGAAGCGCCCATCATGGTTACAAAAAAGAAGCTCTCCAGCATCAGTGAGCTGCAGGATATCCAGCGCCTGGCCGTGGAATGCCCCAGCGAGGTGGGCCTGCAGTCGCCCGACGGCAGCATTATCATCGACGCCAAGAGCTATATTGGCATGTATGCGCTGGACTTCAGCCAGCCTGTGCTGATAGTGAGCGAGGATGCCGGTTTTCACAAGCAGATACAGAACATTGGCCAGAATGTAACTTAGAACCTGTATTCGTAGCGGAGCATGGTGTAGCCGCGAGCACTCTTTTGCGCCGTTCAAGGCGCGATTTCGCAGGAATAAGCCGCGGATACGCCATGTGGCGCCATGATACAGGTTCTTAAACCAAACCGGGGGGGCGGCTGCCCGTGAATAAAAAACGATTTGGGCCTTTCACCAAACGCACGCTGGCAAACCTGCTCGTGGTTTGTATCGGCGTGGTTTTGTATTTGGCACTGTCCAACCTGCCCAGCGTGATGGCGGTGCTGGAAAATCTGTTCTCTATTATTGCCCCCTTTGTGGCCGGGCTGGCCGTAGCCTATTTGATGAACATCCCCATGCGGTTTTTTGAGCATAGGCTCTACAGCCGCTTCAAGCACCGGCGGGGGCTGGCCATCATCACCACCTGGCTGCTGGCCATTTTGCTGCTGGTGCTGCTGCTGGTGCTGGTGGTACCCCAGCTGGTGGAAAGCATCATGACACTGGCCGGCAACCTGCCCCAGTACCTGGCCAACCTGAACGGCCTGTTCAGCTGGCTGGGCAATTATTTCCAGCTGGACGCCTCGGTCGTCGATTCTTTTACGCTGACCTACACCGACGTGATGAACGCACTGATGGGCATCATCCGCGATTTCCTGCCCAGCCTGCCCAGCCTGGGCATGCAGATAGGCAGCGGGGTCATCGGTGTGCTCACAGCCTTCATTGCCTCCATCTATATGATGTCCGGCAAGGACAAGCTGATACGCCAGATCACCCGCATACTGTACGCGCTGCTGCCCAAGCGCGGCGCAGACAATGTTATGAAGGTGGCGCGCCTGTCCAACGAGGTTTTTTCCGGCTTCATCAGTGGTAAAATCATCGACAGCGTCATTATTGGTGTCATCTGTTTTATCTTTATGTCCATCATGAACCTGGGCATTTTGCCCATGCCCTTTGCCCCGCTCATCAGTGTCATCATCGCCGTCACCAACATCATCCCCTTCTTCGGGCCGTTCATCGGGGCCATCCCCTCTATCATGATTCTGCTGATGGTAAACCCCTGGAGCGCGGTGTGGTTCACGGTGTTCATCATCGTGCTGCAGCAGTTCGACGGGAACATACTGGGGCCCAAGATACTGGGCGAAACCACCGGCCTGCCGGCCATGTGGGTGCTCATTGCCATCATTGTGGGCGGCGGGCTGTTTGGCTTTGCCGGCATGATACTGGGCGTGCCCACCGCCGCGGTGCTGTATGTGCTGGCCAGCGAGTTAATCAAGCGGCGGCTGAATAAAAAGGGTTATGACGAAGCGACCGTAGGCATGCCTGGCGGCATCGGGCGCACCAAAATGCGCATCTTTAAAAGCCGGAAGGCGGCGGCTGAAAAGACTGATATCGGGGCCGAAACCGCCGGCACCAGCATGGATACCATGCCCGGCAGCGCGGATGCCCCATTGGATCAAAATAAAGATTGATTCGCCATATTTATTTTTTATATATTATTTATTATGCGTTACTTGCCTTATATCAACAAACACCCTGTTGCTCTCACAGCAGGGTGTTTGTTGATGCTATAGTCAAACCACTTGAAAACCGAAACGGTTTTCAAAACGGCAGGCGAAGCCGCACGTTCACTGCAATAGGTACAGCAAATCGGTAAGGTGCGGGGCATGGTGGTGGGCACGTGGCGCCTCCACACCATGAACGGCTACTGTGGTGAAGCCGGCCGCCCTGCCGCCCTCGATATCATCTGTCGGGTTGTCGCCGATCATCCACACACTGCTGCTGGCCGGCACGGTGCTTTTGGCGTACGCAAAGATGCCGGGGTGGGGCTTGTCGTAGCCTATTTGGGCGGAAATCAGCACCAGTTCAAAGTATGAAGCCAGACCCAAGGCCTGGATGATTTGCCCCAGCTCGGGAAAATTATTGCTGAGGATGTAGCTGCGGTATCCCCGCTCCTGCAGGGCCTGCAGCGTGGAGGCAGCATCGGGCCACAGCTGGTAACGATGGGGCTGCAAAATCTTTTCTCGCATGGCGGGCGCTATGCGGGCGGCCTCCTCGGGCGTAAAGCCGCAGCGCTGGAACATCGCCGCAAACTCCGCCTCGCAGTGGGCCCACCAGCGGCCCGGCGGCATGAGGTGGCGGGTATCGTGGCTGGGGATGCTGAACCAAGGCAGGCAGGTACCCTTGAAATAGCGGACAAGGGTCTGCCGGTTCAGCGGGCGGGCGGGTACCTGCTCGGCAGCGGCCTCCATCGCAGCATCAAACCAGTTGATGTCCGGCAGGGTAAGCGTGCCGTGGAAGTCCCAGAACAGTTCGGGCTTGGGGGAAGTGGGCATAGTGGCCTCCGGTGGGGTTTGGGGTTGTTATCAGATGGGTATGGCGTATTGAGATGTGCGGGCTTGGCCGGCGTTCCGCTCGAACGCTGAATGCAAGGCCCCTGCGCGCGGGGCAGGCAATGTCACCACGCCTTGTGCGGCAAGGTTCAGCCCCCAAGGCGCGTCACTCACCTGCTGCCCGCCGCGCTTGACGACGCACAAAAAAAGCTTTCGCATCGTTCTTGCAAATAATAGCGCTAAAACAATTATTATTTCCATGCGGGCTTTGTGGTGTCAACACAAAGCCTCCAATTCCATTGCTATCTGGTCTTTTGTATAGAGGCTTGTCAATACTTGTATGAGTGCCTGTTTTGACAGCCGTGGTGGCAGGCCCAGTTTTTCCAGCAGCAGGCGGCGGCGCCGGGCGCTGCCGGCACCGCCGGAAATGCCCAGCTCAAACAGGTCGGTGTAGCTGATGGGCACGCCCGCGGCGGGCTGTGCGGAGGTAACACCCGCATTTTTCAGCGCAGTGCGCAGCACATCGGGCGGCAGGCCCTCCACGCCCAGGGTGCCTTCTTTGGACGGCGCGGCCTTGCGGCTTTCCTTGCCCTTCAGCGCGGGGATGTAAGCATTTTTAATGCTGCAGCCGGCGGCAATCTTCTCAATATAGTGGCGGATACGGAAACCCGCGGCGTCGGAATCGGTGAGGATGAGCAGGCCGCGCTGGGCACCCAGCCGCCGGATGAGCGCTTTCTTCTCGGCGTCGGAAAAGATGGAAAACCCGTCGGTGGTGAGGATCAGGCCGTCGACCAGGCCGGCCAGGGTGCTGGCGTCGTACCTGCCCTCCACAACCACCAGCTCCCGCACTTTCAGGCGTTCCATCAGCGGGCTCCCAACTGGATAAGACGCCCGACAGCCGCCTGCAGCAGCAGGCTTTTGTCGGGCAGGGCGCTGCTTTTCAGGGCTTTGTCCAGCCCGGCCAGCAGCAGGGTGGCTTCCTCCAGCCGGGCGGCCGGGTAGCGGGCAGCGCTCTCTCGCGCCTTTTTCAGCCGGTAGTCACTGCCGCGGTAGCCAAAATCACGCATCACATCGCCGGTGCCGTGGCCGGCAGCTCCCCCCCAGCGTACCCGCATCATGTCGGCGTAGCTGCCGGCCAGCGCGGCCGATAGGGCCACCGGCTCGTGCCGCAGGGCCAGCAGGTCGGCCAGCTTCTGGTGGGCAGCCGCCTTGCGGCCGGCGGTAATCAGCCGTATCAGTTCAAACACGTCGGCCTCAATGTTGTGCACGGAAAAGCGCGCCACAATGTCCTCGGTGATGGTTCCATAGCCGCTGAAAGCCGCCAGCTTGGCGGTCTCGTTGCGCAGCAGGGCACGGTCCTCCCCCGCCCGCTCCAGCAGCAGTTCGGCCGCGCCGGGGGCGAAGCTTGCGCCCAGGGCCTCGGCCTCGCGGTTCAGCAGGCGCAGATAGTCCCGCCGGGTGGGGGCGGAAAGCTCCAGCGCCACCCCGGCCTCAGCCGCGGCGGCCAGTAATGCTTTGGCTTTTTTACTGCCTGCCGTCTTTTTATCCTTGTGTATGGCGGTAACGATAAGCACCGCGTTGATGGTGTCTGTAAAGACGGCGGCCAGCTCGGCGGCGTCCTTGTCGCCCATAGAGGGCGGCGCGATGCCGCGTACCTCCACAATGCGCGGGGTGCCAAAGAAGGAGATGGCGCCGGCGGCGGCCACCACCTCGCCCAAATCGGGCGCGGGGCCGTATACCACGGTGGTCTCGGTGTCGGCCCCGGCAGCCAGCAGGGCGCGGCGCACCGTGGCGGCGGCCTCCTGCAGCAGGGCTTCGTCGCTGCTGGCAAAGTAGTACACCGGTGTGTCAAAAGGCTGTTTTAAAGCTATTTTTAGCGTATCATTCGCCGAAGCCATCGGAGACCTCCTTCCATAAAATGCTGGTGCCGGGGCGTATCCACAGCTGGGCGTCGCCGTCGGCCTGTATCAGTTGGGCATCGCTGCTCATCCATTCGGGCACCGCGCCGGTAGCCAGCAGGGCATCGTAGTCGCCCCGCACGGTACCGGCGCCGGCCAGCATCAGGTTCAGCCGGCTGTAATGCTCCAGATTGGCCGAGCCCGCCACCAGGCCAATCTTATAGCCGGCGATGTCTACGCAGGCAATGCTGCCGTCCCCCTGCCGGATGATGCTGACCTCCACCGGCTCGAACGGGTGGTACACATTGCCGCTGACAAGGTCCTCCTCCACCACCACGATCTGCCGTGGGGCGTAAAGGGCCTCGTACTCGGTGCTTTCGGCGGTGCGGCGCATGTCGATGAGAAGCGCGCAGTCGCCGGTGCGGGTCTGGCGCAAAATGCGGGTGACGGCGTAAGCCGTTTGCCGCCCGCGGTATAGCACCACCGCCTGCCCGCCCGAGGTGACAACCAGTGACGGGCTGGCGCCGCCGGTGGCCACATGCACCTGTACCACACCGGCGCTTAGGGCAGTGCTGAGCGCAAAAGCCAGCGGCAGCATCAGCACGGCCGCGGCGGCAAACAACCGGCGGCGGCGGGTTTTCACCGCGGCAAACACCAGCGCGTACAGCACCAGTATCACCACCAGGCCGAACGCGCCGCCCAGCGGTATCCAGGCCCAGGCGGCGCCGGCGCACAGGGCGGTCAGCCACTCCAGCAGGGCCAATAGGGCGCCGCCAACCAGCGAGGCCGGCACCCCCAGCAGCCCAATGACGGGCAGCGCCGGCGGCAGGGCCATGAGCAGGCCGCATAGCACGATGGGCGAGAGCAGCGGCACGCAGAGGATGTTCATGGGCAGGGAGAGCAGCGACAGCCCGATGCCCGCCCAGACCAGTACCGGCAGCGTGGCCACCGTAACGCAAAGCGGCGTGAGCGCCGCCAGCAGCAGCCCCCGCCCGGCGCGGCGGGCAAGCTGCCCGGCTTTCGAGCCGGCCAGCACCAGCGGGCGCTCCCGGTGGGTAAGGCCCAGCCTTTGGGCCAGCTGCCCGCTGGCCAGCGCGCCAAAAGTGGCGGTGAAGGACAGCAGCAGGCCCACATCGGTACAGGCATAGGGGTTTTGGGTTACCAGCACGATGGCCGCGATGGCCATGGAGGTATAAACATCGGATTTGCGGCGGAAAAGCTCGGCCAGGTAGACAAAGATGTACACAAAGCCGCTGCGTACTATGGACGGCGAAAAACCGGTAAACGCCATGAAAAGCAGCACAAACCCCAGGCAGACAGCCGCCGCAGCCCGGCGCCGGTGGAACACCCGGCGGGAAAAGATGAACAGATAGCCGCACAAAATAGACAGGTGCAAGCCCGACACCACCAGCATGTGGGACAGCCCGGCCATGCGGTAGCCCTCTTTGGTCTCGTCGGTGAGAAAGCGGCTGTCTCCCACGGCCATGGCCGCCATCACCGAGGCCAGGCGGGTGGGCAAACGCTGCAAAATGTTCGCCCCGGCGGCATATTGCAGCCGGCGCACCAAGGTGAGCGGGGTATCACTGGTACCCAGCTTTTGCCCGGCGCCGGTGGCCGACGCGGCAATCATATGGCCTTTGCCGTAGTTGTAGCGCTGGGTGGAAGTATTGCCAAAGGCGTAGAACCGCAGCGGTATCGCGATGACATCGCCCAAATCCACCTGTGCGATGCCCTTGACCTCCACGCTGAAGCCGGTGGGCAAAGTATCGTCGTCCAACGCCAACACCTGCAGGGTAGCGTGCACGGTATCGCCGCCGTAGCCGGGCTCCACCGCCACCACACGGGCGGTGGCCGTCTGGCGGGTGTCGTCCAGCAGGGCCATGGGCTGCACGAAAACGGCGTCATACCCCAGACGCAGCAAACCGGCGGCCAGGCAGGCCGCCAGTAGCAAGGGCGCAAGGCCGTGGGCCCGCTTGCGCAGAAAAACCAGCGCCAGACCAAACAATACAGCCACCGCGATGACCACCGGCAACAGCCATGTAGCCGGCAGCCGGGTGGCCGCCAGCATGGCTAAGAAGTATGCCAGACCAAAAACCGCCAGCGGCCGCCGCACGGGCGGCTAGCCTATAAGCGGCAGCGGCGCGAGGAATACGATATCATCCCGCTGGGCGGCGCTGCCCTCGGCCAGCACGGCGGCGCGGGCCACCACGGTGGCGGTGCTTTGGGCCACAATGGCCTCCATCGCTTTCAGCGAGCCGCCGGTGCTTATCACGTCGTCCACAATCAGGGCGCGCTTGCCGTTCAGGTAGTCCAGGTCGGGGCGGTCGATGCACAGGCTTTGCTTGCCCTTGGTGGTGATGGACTCCACTTCGATGACCACCGGATCCTGCATATAGTTCTTTTTTCCCTTGCGGGCCGGGATGTATTTCTTGCCGCTCTGGCGGCTCATCTCGTACGCCAGTGGAATGGCCTTGGCCTCGGCGGTGACGATGACGTCAAACGCCGGCACCTTGTCGATGATGGCCTTGGCGCAGGCGATGGTGAGTTCCACGTCGCCAAACATGATGAAGGCGGCAATAGACAAATCATCGCTTATTTTGCAGATGGGCAGGTGGCGCACAAGGCCCGCCACCTCCAGTGTGTAGGTCTCCGGCATGGTGTTGCTCCTCCCCTGTTCTCTTTTGGCTATGTCAAGCTATGTTGGCCTTATAATTTGGGGTTGCACTCGCCCCGAGCTTGCTGCTGGTGGGAAGCACTCACCCACGCCTCGGCGCCGTACCGCCGCCTCTTGCGGCTCACACTGCGCAGCTACGCTGCTTGGTTCGCCGGGCGCGGGAAAATTTGTTTGCCTCGGCCTGCTGCGCACGGCCAGCTAGCGACGACGCAAGCCAAATTTTGCCCTTCGGGCCTACCCCGGCGGCCACCCCAACTGCCGGCCGGCCAGTATGTGGAAGTGCAGGTGCTGCACCGTTTGGGCGCCGTCGGGGCCTATGTTGGTCACCACCCGGTAGCCGTTGGTATAGCCCTCCTGCGCACACAGCTTTGCCGCCAGCATGTGCACGGCGGCCAGCATCGGGCCGTGGGCCTCGGTAAGCTCGGCGGCGCTGTCGATGTGCTCTTTGGGAATGATGAGGATGTGGAAGGGTGCCTGCGGGCTGATGTCCCGGATGGCAATCAGCACATCGTCCTCGTAGAGGATCATGCTGTCTACCGTTTTGTTGCAGATGGCGCAAAACAGGCAGTTGTCCATGGGGGCCTCCTTGCTCATATTAATTTATCAGGTGTGAATTTAACAGATGATATTATTGACGCGTTTTTGACTGAGCAGGCAGAGCAACAAGCCGTCAGGCGCGCAGCTGTTGGGCCACAATGTCCTGCGCGGCGGCCAGGGCGTCGTCAATCCTGGCCAGGTCCTTGATGCCGGCCATCGCAAAGTCCGGCTTGCCGCCGCCGCTGCCGCCGGCCACGGTGGCTATCGCCTTGGCCAGGCTGCCGGCTTTCAGGCCGCGCTTTACGGCGTCCTCGCCGCAGCACACGGCCAGCTGGGCCTTGCCGTCGGCTTTGCCAATCAGTACGCCCACCCCGGCCGGGGTATTCAGGCGTATCAGGTCGCACATCTTGCGTAGGGCGTCGGGGGCGGTATTGGGCAGGCGGGCAGTAAACAGCTGGATGCCGTCCACCTCGGCCGGGTGCCTGAAGATATCCTCCGCCTGGGCGTTGGCCGCTTTGTCCTTGATGGACGCCAGCTCTTTTTCCAGGCTTTTCATCTCGGCCATCACGGCGGCGGCGCGGGCGGGCAG
Source organism: Oscillospiraceae bacterium (assembly GCA_012729855.1). Taxonomy (GTDB): domain Bacteria; phylum Bacillota; class Clostridia; order Oscillospirales; family Ruminococcaceae; genus JAAYCI01. Next base: position 41,838 of record JAAYCI010000067.1, on the reverse strand, counting down.
GTCGGCCAGGGCCGCCGCCTTCAGGCTGGTGGCCGCCATACGCAGCAGCGCGTCCTTTTCGTCCAGCAGGCGCAGCACACCGGTGCCGGTGGTGCTCTCAATACGGCGCACACCGGCGGCCACACTGCTTTCGCTCAGTATCTTGAAGCTGCCCAGCATGGCGGTGTTGGTCACGTGGGTGCCGCCGCACAGCTCGGTGCTCCAGCCGTTCACGTCAATCACGCGCACGGTGTCGTCATATTTTTCGCCAAACAGCGCAATGGCGCCGCTTTTCTTGGCTTCTTCCAGGGACATGACCGTGGCCGTCACCGGCAGCGCCTCAAAGATGACGCGGTTCACCATCGCCTCGGCGTTGCGGATCTCCTCGGCGGTCATGGCGCTGAAATGGGTGAAATCGAAGCGCATGCGCTCGTCGTCCACATAGCTGCCGGCCTGGTGCACGTGGTCGCCCAGCACCTCGCGCAGGGCCTTTTGCAGCAGGTGGGCGCTGGTGTGGTTGCGCATGATGGCCCGGCGGCGGTCGGCATCCACCTCGGCCAGCAGGGTTTCGCCCGCTTTGATTGCCCCCTGCAGCAGGGTGCAGGCGTGCACATAGAAGCCCTTGCCGGTCTTTTTCACATCGTGCACGGCCAGCCGGGCCCCGCCGCCGGTGAGGAAACCGGTGTCGGCCACCTGGCCGCCGCCCTCGGCGTAGAAGGGGGTTTTGTCCAGCACCACCAGCACGCCGTCCTTTTCGCCATCGTCGGTGGCCAGCGCGTCCACCAGCTCGTCCCCGTCACTCAGCGCCACGATTTTCGCCTCGGCCACCAGGGTGTCATAGCCCAGGAACTCGGTGGCGGCGGCGTCCACCGGGGCAAACAGGTCGGCCTCCCAGCCGGCGATGTCGCGCGCGGCGCGGTCCTTGCGGGCCTTCTCCCGCTGCTTTTGCAGCTCCTTTTGGAAGGTCTCCACATCCACGTCCAGCCCGGCCTCGGCGGCAATCTCGCGGGTGAGGTCCAGCGGGAAGCCAAAGGTATCGTGCAGGCGGAAGGCCTCCACGCCGGAGAGCATGGCGGCGCCCGCCATCTTTTTAAACGCCTGCACGTTCTCGTTCTGTGCCAGCGTCTCGCGTATCTTTTGCGCGTTTTGCTGCATCTTTTCAAAGCTGGCGCTGCCCTGAACGTCGGCAATCAGCTCGTTCAGGCGGGAAAGCCCGGCATCAATGGTGCGGGCAAAGCGCTCTTCCTCGGCCGCGATGGTCTTTTTGATGTAGGCGGCGTTCTCGCCAAGCTCCGGGTAGGCCGTGGCATTCTGCTGGATGACCGTGTCGCACACCTGCGCCAAAAACGGCCCCTGGATGCCCAGCATGCGGCCGTGGCGGGCAGCCCGGCGCAGCAGCCGGCGCAGCACATAGCCCCGGCCCTCGTTGGAGGGCAGGATGCCGTCGCTTACCATGAACACGGTGCTGCGGATATGGTCGGTGACCACCCGGATGGAGATATCGGTCTTGGCGTCCTGCCGGTAGGTTTTGCCGGAGAGTTTTTCCACGTGGGTTAAAATACTGCGGATGGTATCGGTCTCAAACAGGTTGGGCGCGTTTTGCATCACGCAGGCCAGGCGCTCCAGCCCCATGCCGGTGTCTATGTTAGGCTTGGCCAGCTTTTCGTAGTGGCCGGCGCCGTCGGAATCAAACTCGGTGAACACAAGGTTCCACACCTCGATGTAACGGTCGCAGTCGCAGCCGGGCTTGCAGTCGGCTTTGCCGCAGCCCAGCGCCTCGCCGCGGTCGAAGTATATCTCGCTGCAGGGGCCGCAGGGGCCGCTGCCGTGCTCCCAGAAGTTGTCGGCCTTGCCCAGGCGCACCATGTGGTCTTCGGCCACGCCCACCTCTTTGGTCCACAGGTTCCAGGCGTCGTCGTCCTCCAGGTACACCGAGATATGCAGCTTATCGGCCGGGATGGCCAGCCATTCTGCGCTGGTAAAAAACTCCCACGCCCAGGCAATGGCCTCTTTCTTGAAGTAGTTCTGGAAGGAGAAGTTGCCCAGCATCTCGAAGAAGGTGCCGTGGCGGTCGGTGATGCCCACGCTCTCGATATCGGGCGTGCGGATGCACTTCTGGCAGGTGGTTACCCGGTGGCTGGGCGGCTCCTCTGTGCCCAGGAACCATTTTTTCATAGGGGCCATGCCGCTGTTGATCAGCAGCAGGCTTTTGTCCCCCTGGGGCACCAGCGGGAAGCTGGGCAGGCGCAAATGCTGCTTGCTTTCAAAGAATTTCAGGTACAGCTCGCGCAGTTCGTTGAGGCCGGTGTATTGCATGGGCGGCAGTCTCCTTACCTAACGGCCGCACGGGTGGCGGCCGGGTGTTTTCTTAGAGCTTATTCAGAATCTCTGAGCGAGCGACAGATTGCACAAAATTGCGCGCGATTCAAGGCCGAGGAGGAAGGAATACTTGGTGTATTTCGACCGACGAGAACGCAGAAGCGTGCCAATTTTGTGCAAGATGGCGCCGCGAACGAGATTTTGAATAAGCTTTTGGGTTTCTCAAAGATATAGTATACCATATAAGGCCGCCGGCTGTAAATGTGGTTTTGGTTTACCGGGCTGCGCCGGGCACTTTTGAAAGCGGGCGCTCAAGTTTAACGTTCTGTCTGCCGAATATACCATTGGCCGAGTTCGGCAGACGTTCACTTTTTGCCAGGGGCGGTATGCCGAAAAAAGGAGAAACCGTTATGAAAACCGCTTTGAAAAAGATGGGCAGCGCCTTGCTGTGCACCGCCCTGCTGCTGGCCCTGCTGCCCGCCCTGCCCGCCCGGGCAGAAGAGATCATCGTCCCGGATCATCTGATTGTGGGCGAATACCAGTATCTTTTGCATGAGGGCACCTGGGACAAGCCCCTGCCGCCCTCGGTGCAGTTCAATGCCCAAACCGGCGTGCTGCGTCTTACCAACCATACCTGCGATGTTATTGACGCCCAGGGCTTTGATTTGACCCTGGAGCTCGTTGGAACCAATACCATTCACGCCGATGTGTCCCATGCGGTGCGGGTTTTGGAGGGCAATCTTACTGTAAATGCCGCCACGCCGGGCGCCGCGCTGCACATCACCGGCAACACCGCCAGCACCGGCTTTTTTGCAGAGGGCGCCATTACCCTGAACGGCGTTGCGGTGTATATGGATAAAGCGCCCCGCATGAACTCGGGCATTTGGGGCCTGGGGCGTGTTACCATAGGCAAAGGCGCCGCGCTCTTTATTACCACGGCGCCCATGGTGGGCGGCACCGGGGCCACCCTGCTGGGTACGGCCATCATTGCCCGGGGGGCCTGCACACGCCCGGCAGCCGGTGGCTGCGCGAGGGCGAAACCATGGGCGCGCTGCGCACCGTACCCTTTTTGAGTTTGGAAAACCGGAAGCTGCATGAAGGCATTTTTGACCTGTGCACACCCGCACACGCCCAGATATACCCCGAGGCGGAGCCGACCGCCCTCACCCCGGCTGCCGGCACCCTGCCCGCGCAGGGGGGGCACCGTTTCCTTTACGCTCACCGGCACAAACCTGCCCGATGGCATCACCTTTGAAGCTTTCGAAGGCGATGCGGAAACCGGTACCACCGCTACTGCCACCGGCAGCGGCGCAGAGGTGTCGGCGGTTCTGGCTTTCGGACCCAATACCGGCACCAGGAACCGGCCTTATACTGTGCGCGCAAGGCTGCCTTTTGAGGTGGATTTCCTCCAAAGCCCCGCCGCCACACTGACACTGCTGGCACCCGAGGCCGCCCTGCCGGCGGATCCTGCCTCCCCCACCGACACGGCGCCACAGTCCGTGGCTGTAAAAAGTGTGGAAATGCCTATGGGGGCCAAAATGCTGGAAAAAGGCCGGAAGGTGACCCTCAAGGCCACGGTAAGCCCGGCGAACGCGGCAAACAAAAAAATCACCTGGCGCAGCTCCGACAAAAAGGTAGCCACCGTCAGCAGCAAGGGCGTAGTGAAAGCCCTGAAAAATGGCAAGGCCACCATCACCGCCACAGCGGGCGGTAAAACCGCGAAATGCACCATTACCGTAAGCGCAAACGCCGCACAAAAGGCGGTGCGCGCCGTAACGCTCTCCAAGCGCAAGGCCACACTGAAAACCAGCAAGACCCTGCGCCTTATGGCCACGGTGGCCCCCCAGGCCGCCAAGCAAAAAAAGGTGGTGTGGGCCTCCAGCGACCCCAAAATCGCCACTGTGAGCGCCAGCGGCGTGGTGAAAGCCCTTACCAGGGGCACCGTAAAAATAACCGCCTCCAGCTATGAAGGCGGCAAAAAGGCGGTGTGCACCGTTACGGTGCGGTAGGCAGCGCCAGGGCCTTGGGCAGCTTTTTGCGGAAAAGGGCATACAGCCCATACCCGATGGCCACCCCCAGCGTATTCAAAATCACGTCGTCCACGTCCACCGAGCGGCCGATGAACAGCTGCGTGCATTCAATAAGCACCGAAAACCCCAGCCCCAGGCCGATGGTTTTGAGGGCCGACTGCCACCGCCGCCACAACAGCGGCAAACAGAAGCCCAGGGGCGAAAACATCAGCACATTGGCCACAATGTTGACGACGAAACGGGTATCCAAACCCGCCGTAAAATAGCCGGCAATGGTGGTGAAGGGAATCAGGTTGATATCCTGCCACGATGCAAAGCGCTGAAATACGGTGGGGATAGACGCGCCACTATTGACATTGTAGTTCGTGGCCGGCTGGAACACCAGCGCCAGCAGCCCCACCATAAACACCACAAACAGGCACAATATCAGCTCTCGCGGCCAGGCCCAGGGCTTCTTTTTGGTGCGCAGGTACAAAAAACGCACCAGGGCATAAACCGGCAGGGCTATCAGCGCGCTAAGCAGCAGCCGGGCAAAGAGGCCGCCCATGCTAGGGCTCCTGCTTGCTGTCGGCCAGGCGGCTCACGTAGGCGTCCTGGCTGAAGGAGTCGAAGGAGTAGAGCACCAAAATCTCATCGTAGCCGTCGCCCGCAATGGTGTCGTCAATGGGGTCCACCCAGGCGCGCAGGTCGATAACGCCGATTTTGGCGTAGTTTTCCACCAGATAGGGCACAAAGCTGTTGCCGTAGCTGTCCTTCACCACCAATATACTGCCTGCGCCGTTGCCCTCAATAACCGAATAACCGTTGTTTCCATGCAGGAAAGCGCCATATTTATCAAAGGTGTCCAGCTGGTCGTACGCCATAATGTTGGTGGTTTCCTTGGCCAGGGTGCCGTTGTTCTGCAAGCGATAGATGGTCATGGGGTTGGGCAGGTCGTAGTAGTCCAGGGTGTCCGGCTGGGTGAAGGGGCGCTTGGTCTTGGCAAAGTTGGTGCCAAGAAAATCGGGCACTTCCACCCGCAGCGCTTCGTCGGGCAGCACCGCCTGCCGGCCGGCGGCGGCGCAAAAGGCCTCATAGGCCAGGCGGGCGCCGCCGGTGGTCGTCCAGTGGTGGTCGGTGCGGTAGTAGAGCTGTTTGCCTGCCGCCTCATATTCGGTGTAGATGGGGCGCAGGTCTATCACGCCGGCGCCGGCGGCTTCCAGCTCGGCCAGCAGGGCGTCGGTCAGGGCGTTTTCGTCTATCTGCGGCGGGTCGGCTTTCAGCTTGTCGGCCATAATGTTGGCCGGCGACGGCACGATCATCACCCGTACCTTGCCCGGGTGGCGGGCGGCCAGCTCGGCCACCGACTGCGTGTTCAGCGGCATGATGCGCTCTTGGGCGCCGCTCCACACGTCGTTTTTGGCAATCTGGTAGCCGTCCTCCGCCAGCCACACGCCGCTGCTCTCCAGCTTGCCCTGGGCGCCCTCCAGCGCGCTTTGCAGGCTCACCCAGTCGTCCCGGAACCAGAACTGGTCGCGCACAAACTCGCCATAGGCCTTGGTCCACTCGTTGCTGAAAAACGCGGTGGCCGTAAACGCCGGCGCCTGGGTGAGGTTGCGGTTCTCCAGCTCCGAGCGCGCCTGTGCGGTTTTAACGGTATCCACAAAGGAAAACAGGAATAAAAAGACAAAAAACGCCGGAACAAGGGGATACTTGCCCAACAGTTTTAAGCCTTTTTTTAGTTTCTGCATGGTGTCACCTTTCAGAGGAAAATTGCGCTTGCTATCCTTGGCCGGCGGGGGTGGCTGTTCGTTGGCGGCACTGCGATGGCCGCCACAAGCCACTTATCTTGGCACCCACGCCTCGCGCCTTGCGGCGCTCTTGCGGCTTAGGCGCACCCCTCTGGGTTGCCCCCCCAAGCCGGGCGTGGGCTCGGCAGTTTGGCGGCGCCAAGCCTGCCTCGGCCCTTCGGGCCCCGGCAACGTCAGTGTGCCCCGCTGCTTATCCGCACGTGGTGGCCATTGCAGTGCCGGCGGCGGGCAGGCAGCCCCGCTGGCCAACGGCAGATTTTGCAATACTAAAAGTTAAAATATAAAAACGGGCTATACCCGCCTGCTACCATGTAGGCAATGCAGGCCACCAGCAGCACCGCCGCCACGGCAATGCGCACGGCCTGGAGATGCTTCACCTTATTATACAGCTTTTGTGGCAGCGAAGTGGAGAACAATATGCCGATGGCCAGCGGGCCGATGTAGTTGCGCAGATAGTACAGCGCGCTTACCCCGCCCTGCGGCACAAACATTTTATTCAGCAAAAGCCCCAAGTTGACGCCGGGGTCGCTGCCCACAAACAGCGCCCAGCCCACCATCACGATGAACATCACATAGACGTGGGGCCACACGCGGGCTTTTTCCAGCCGTTTGAGCAAGAATACTTTCTCGATGATGAGGAACGCGCAGTAGAATAACCCCCAGAACATAAAGTTCCAGTTGGCGCCGTGCCAAAAGCCGGTAAGCAGCCAGACGATGAAGATGTTCAGTATCTGGCGCGGCAGGCCCTTGCGGTTGCCGCCCAGGGGGATGTAGACATACTCCTTAAACCATGTGGAGAGCGAGATATGCCACCGGCGCCAGAACTCGGTGATGGAGCGGCTGATGTAGGGCAGATTGAAGTTGTCGGGGAAGTCGAAGCCCAGCATCTTGCCCATGCCGATGCCCATGAGTGAGTAGCCTGAGAAGTCGAAATAGATGTAGATGGTGTAGGCCACGATGCCCAGCCACACCAGCGGGGTGGAGGCGTTCTCCAGCCCCACGCCGGGCTTCTCCAGCACGCCGCCCACATACTGGCCAATAATATCCGTCCACAGTTTGTTGACGTTGTCGGCCACAATCACCTTCTTGGCCAGGCCGAAAACAAACAGCATGATGCCCTCATCCACGCGGTCCATCGTCACGCGGCCCTTGGTGATGTGCAGCCGCTCGCTCACATCGGCATAGCGCACAATGGGCCCGGCAATAAGCTGCGGGAACATGACCACATAGGCGCCAAAGTTGATGATGTTGCGCTCGACATCCACCTGCCGGCGGTAAAGGTCGATGGTATAGCTCATGGTTTGGAAGGTGTAGAAGCTGATGCCCAGCGGCAGCACCAGGTTGTAGATCATGGGGATATTGGTGCCGAAGATGTCATTGAAATTGCCAATGAAAAAGTTGGAATACTTATAGTACACCAGCATGGCCAGGCTGCCAATGATGGAGATGACGAGAAACAGCTTGCGCAGCCGGGGGTCGCGGCCAAACCGGCCAATGAGCAGGCCGCAGATGTAGTTGAGCAGGATGACGGCCAGCATGATCCAGAAAAACTTCACTTCGCCCCAGCAATAAAACACCAGGCTGCAAACAAGCAGCGTGGTGTTTTTCAGCTTGGGGGGGCTGATGTAATACAGCAGCAATGTGATGGGCAAAAAGCGGAACAGAAACAGGATGGTACTGAACAGCATAGGGTTGCCTCACAGGGGTGCCCGCCGTTTCCGGCGGGCAGGCTTTATCACTTTATTTTTAAGGGATTACGCCAGCTGGTCAAAAATTTCGCTCACGGCATCGAAAAGCGGTTGGTAGTCGTCCACAGCCGCCACCGCGTAAATGACCAGGTCGTTGTTATGGGCCGTGATGGCGTTGCCGGTGTGCAGCATCGCATTGGCGAACTCAGCATAGCGGTCATCCATGCGGGAGTCGCGGAAAGCAATCATGTCTTCGGCCACCGCCTCGGCCATACCGGGCTGCGTTTGGATGACGATAACAATACCGCCGTTCTCGGAGGCCAGCTTGCTCTCAACGCCCACAAAGTTGGCAATGTTGACGGTATCTACCCCGCCGGCCTGCAGGTCAAGTTCGGCCACCTGGATGGTGTCGCCCAGCTGGGCAGGCTCTACCAGCTCGGCCAGGTAGGCGTCGATGTCATACGCCAGCACGTCGCCGCTGGCGTCCGGGGCCGCAGTGCTCTCACTGCCCGGGGTGCTGGCGGGTTCGGTGCTGGAATCGGCAGGCGTGGACGCCGGCTCACTGGCCGGGGTGGACGCCGGGGTGCTGGCGGGTGTGCTGGCCGGGGTGGAGCTGCTGCCACCGCCGCCACAGGCAGTAAGGGCCGCCACGGCCAGGGCCGCGGTAAGCGCAAGTGCGATAAAACGTTTCATATCCAAACAACCACCTTTTTATCTTGTTTTTTGGGGGTAAGCCAGCAGCAGCGCGCACAGAGGCGGCCACACCAAAATGGCTCGGTAACATACTACACGATGCCGCCTGATTAATCAAGTTAAGAAACCTGTTAAAAAAAGCGGCGTCCCCGCTTTGGGGTGCCGCTTTTGTGTGGTATCGTTATATAGGGTGTTGTGGGGAAGCTTCCACCCACGCCTCGGCGGCATACTGCCGCCTCTTGCGCTAAGAGCCTCGCTGCGCTCGGTTGCGCTCGAAACGCGCCCTGCGGGGCGCAGTCTTGCGGTTTTAGTGCGCGGCTACGTGCGGAGCTATACTCGCCCCAAGCTTGGTGTGGTTGGGTAGCTCTCACCCACGCCTCGGCGGCATACTGCCGCCTCTTGCGGCTCACGCTGCACAGCTACGCTGTTTGGTTCGCCGGGCGCGGGAAAATTTGTTTGCCGCAGCATGTTGCCGTAGGCAAGATGCTGCTATGCAAGCCAAATTTTGCCCTTTGGGCCCTACCCACGCCTCGGCGGCGTCCCGCCGCCTCTTGCGGTTCTGGTGCACCTCTGCGAGGCGCCCCAGAACCGGGCGCGGGAAAATTTGTTTGCCGCAGCATGGTGCCGTAGGCAAGATGCTGCTATGCAAGCCAAATTTTGCCCTTCGGGCCCTACCCACGCCTCGGCGGCGTCCCGCCGCCTCTTGCGGTTCTGGTGCACCTCTGCGAGGCGCCCCAGAACCGGGCGCGGGAAAATTTGTTCGCCGCAGCATGGTGCCGTAGGCAAGATGCTGCTATGCAAGCCAAATTTTGCCCTTTGGGCCCTACTTCTCCGGCACGTTCTCCACCAGAACTGTGTTGGTGTCGCCCACAGCCATGTTCAGCAGCAGGGCTTTGTACAGGGCCTTGAAGCTGTCGCTGGACCAGGTGGCCCCGGCAATGGCGTCCAGTTTGTCTATGTCCTTGTTCTCCATAAACTGGTTCACCAGGTCGGCTGTGTATTTTTCGGGGTAGGTGTCGTTCACCGATTCCATGTTCTGTCGGTATTTTTCGTCCTGCGTGCGCAGGGCGCCGTCGGCGTCCATGGCGTTGTACTCCAGCGCTGTAACCGCGCCGTCCTCCACTGTTACCCGCATATACTCTTTGTAGCCGTAGCTGTCGTATTCCTCAAATTCGGCGTAATAGGTGCCGTCGGCGTAGGCCGTGTCGGCTTGGCATCCCGCCAGCAGGGCGCCGCAGAGCAGAACCGCCAGCAGGGCTGCTGCAAATCGCCGCATTGCACCACCTCCTGTCTGTGTGCGCTTGTTGAAAATGTTCAATTATCATACCGCACACAGGGTATTTCTGTCAAATTTTGCGCTCGCGCGGCGGCTTTATGGCAGCCAGTGCACAAAGCGCCCGGCTTTTCTTGACGGCGCGGGGCCCCAGGCGATAAGATGGAGGCGCGGGCACACTGCCCCGAAAGGAAGAATTTCATGGACAAACACCGATGGCGCCGGCCCCTGCTGCTGGCCTGTTTTGTATTATTGGTGGCCGCGCTTTTGGTAGCGGTGGCCATATGGCGCGGCACCGCGCCGCCGGCCCAGCCGCCCGCAAACAGCGCTGCCGCCCAGGAACTGCACACCACCGCCACCTTTGCAATGGATACCCTGGTGGACCAGCAGGCCTACGGCCCGAACGCCCAAGACGCCATGCGGGCTGTGAACCTCTACCTGGCAAGCTACGACGCCCGGCTGTCACTGTTTGCGGAAAATGGCGACATCGCCGCCATCAACGCGGCGGCCGGCAACGGTGACTGGGTGACGGTGGCGCCCGAAACCGCGGCGCTGCTGGGCCGGGCGCTGGCCCTGAGCGCCCAAAGCGAGGGGGCTTTTGCCATCACCGTGGCGCCGCTTACGCTGGCCTGGGGCATCACCACCGACACCCCGCGGGTGCCCGGCCAGGACGAAATCGACCGGTTGCTGCCGCTGGTGGACGACGCGGCGGTGGAAACAGGCGAAAGCCGGGTGCGCCTGCCCGAAGCCGGCATGGCGCTGGACCTGGGCGGCATTGCCAAGGGGGCGGTGTGCACCGACGTGGCGGCCATATACGACGAATACGGCGTGGACAGCGCCTGGATCAGCATTGGCGGCAACATTTACGCCCGTGGCAAAAAGCCGGACGGCAGCGCCTGGCGCATCGGCTTCCGCGACCCGGCCAGCGACGGCTATGTCGCCTCCTTTTTGCTTACCGACCGAGTGATTGCGGTGTCGGGCGGCTACGAGCGCTATTTCGAGGTGGACGGCCAGCGGTATATCCACATCATCGACCCCGCCACCGGCCACCCGGCCGAGAGCGACATTGCGTCGGTGGGTGCCATTTGCGCAGACGGCGCCGAGGCGGATTTTTGGTCCACCACGCTGTATGTGTGGGGGCGGGAGCGGGCGCTGCAGCAAATGCGGAACGGCCTGTGCGCCATCCTGCTGGATGATGAAGGCGTGTTGTATGTATCGGAAAGCCTGCGCGACGGGTTTGCACTGTACGACGAAGCGTCCGGCATAGACGTGGTATATGTGCCGGGCAGCTAAACCGGCGGAAACGGGGTGGGCCAATGCGTAAGGGAACGGCCTGGCGGGTCGCTTTCACCGGAATGCTGTTTGCGCTGGCCATTGTGCTCAGCATCGCGGAGTCCTGGCTGACGCCGCTGCTGGGGCTGCCGCCGGGTGTGAAGCTGGGGCTGGCCAACTGCGTGGTGATGTTCGCGCTGTACTATACCTCGCGCTGGCAGGCGCTGCTGCTGGTGCTGCTGAAAGCCGGCTTTGGGCTGATTACCCGCGGCGCGGTGGCGGGGCTGCTCAGCCTGACCGGCGGGCTGGCCTCGCTGGGCGTCATGCTGCTGCTGTTGCTGCCCAAGCGCAAACCCGGTGTGGTGCTGGTGTCGGTGGCGGGGGCTATCTTCCACAACCTGGGGCAGTTTGTGGTGGTGTGGTGGCTGTACGGCCCGCCCGCGGCCTACTACCTGCCGGTGCTGCTGGTGGCCGGCCTTGTGATGGGCGTGCTGACCGCCGTGCTGCTGCGGGTGCTGCTGCCCGCCCTGGAAAAAACCGGGTTAACGCGCAAGGATGCCACGCCCGACTCGCCGGAGGACTGAACGGCCCGAGGCGGTGGCCGCCAACCTCTGCACAGGCGGCAAAAAAGTTTTTCCCGGCAACCGCTTGATTTTTGCCGCCGGGTGATGTTATAATAAGCCACGGTTCCTGCGGGATTAGCTCAGCTGGTTAGAGTGCATGCATCACACGCATGAAGTCCGGGGTTCGAGTCCCTGATTCCGCACCAAAAACAGTCACATCAACTTGCGTTGATGTGACTGTTTTTATGTACTCTCTTTATCAAATCAAAAAAATGGGTGGAGCGAAGGGCCATTCATTTCTGCCTAAGGCGGCGCGCAGGGCAGCTGGCCAACATGAATGCCATTATCACGCATGGCGGGCCGCATACCGCCTGCTGTGCCCGGCATGTCCCGTCGGCTACGCTACCGTAACCACACAGGTATACTTTTTCCCGTTGGATGTTTTTACGGTAATTTTCGCCTTGCCTTTTTTAAGGGCAGTCACCTTGCCACTGGCCGATACCTTGGCCACCTTGGGATTGCTGGAGGTCCATTTCAGCGTTTTGTCGGTGGTGTTGGTGGGCGATATGGTTGCCTTCAGCGTTATTTTCCGGCCTTTTTTCAGTGTGATTGCCGTTTTGTTCAGCTTAACGCTTTTGGCTTTCACGGTGGGCATGTCCACCCGGAAAGTGTATTCCGTTGGGTAGGCGTTGGCTGGCCAGCCGTCCACCACCACATAGTAAGTGCCTTTGGGCACATTTTTGTAGGTGATGCTGCCGCCTGGCTCGGTGATCAGCGCCACCTGCCCGCCAATGGAGTAGCCGGACGCACTGGCCAGGAAAACGTCCACGTTATTTTGGCGGTCGGTGTCGGCGCGGCTGGCTGTGAGCTTGAGGGAGGACACATTGGAAGACAGCACCAGTTTGTAGTAGTCTACCTGGTCTTCCCCAGAGGTATCCCGCATGGAGGCGTAACGGATGTTGCCGGCATAGGTGGTGTTGACCTTGATGCTTTTCGCCTGGGCCATGGCGTCGTTGGGCTCACCAAAAGCGTCGGGTTCTGCCGGCGTCACCGACTGTAGGGTGATCCAGGCCAGCGCGTTGTATGCGCCGAGTTGCGCGGCCCGCAGATAGTAAGTGCCCGGCATCAACTTGTAGGTTACCGTTCTTTGCAGGGGCATCTCGTTGCTGTAAACGGTAATGCCGTAGGCCGCCTGATATGCGCCATCCAGCGTGTTGGCGTAGACCATGCTGGTGGTGTTGGCGTGGAACAAGTCCATGTTCATGCTGTTGGGGCGCTGCGCAGAGGTGGTGGCGGTGGTGCTCAGCACCAGCGTGACGACTGAGTCCTGCTCCACCGAAATCTTGTACTTCATGTCGGCGTTGTAATAGTCCACATAGGATCCGGCCCCCACCGGCCCCTCGCCCACCTGCACCGTTTGCCCGGCGGCCAGCGGGATGGCATTGGCGTAGGTGTTTTCAAGCAGGATGGTTTCTTCCGCCGCTGCGGCCAGGGGGAACAGCGTGAGCGCCAGCGCGGCCACAATAAACCCGGCAATGCCTTTTTTTAGTGCTTTAATCATCTTTTTACCTCCCTAATATTACTGTTTACCGTCTTCGAACGGTATGGAACACAATGCGCTTGTATGCGTGAGACCTGCACACGCTTAGGGTATTTTTTGGCCACAGGCGTTGCAGAACTGCGAGCCGGCCGAAAGCGGCGCGCCACAGCCGGGGCATGTGAGGGTGTTTCCCTGCCCGGCCGGCGGGGCGCCTTGCGGCGGCTGGGCGTATGGCTGCGGCTGCGCAACCTGCTGTGTTGGCTGCTGTGCCGGCGCGGGTGTGCTGGGCGGCTGCGGCTGCAAGGGCGTGTATGCCTGCGCTGGCTGCTGCTGCTGGGGGGCATAGGGTGGTGGCTGCTGTGCCGGCTGCGGCTGGGCATAGGGCTGCGGCGGTGCGTAAGGCTGAGCCGGCGGCATGTAGCCCGGCTGCCCCTGTGCAGCCATACCCGCAGTGGTCCGGGCCCTTTTTTTCCTGCCCAGTACCACCACCACGATGATGACGGCGGCCACCACCACAACCGCGGCCGCGATGATGATGATCAGGTACAGGGGGAAGCCCGAGCCCGCATTGGTAGTGGCGGGGTTGGCCACATTTTCGGGCGCGTTGGCGGCGCTGTCTACCACGGCAGGGGTTGCCCGCGGGTTGGCGTCGTAAGCGGCTCGGGCGTCGGCCAAAAGCTCCTGCACCACAGGGTAGCCGGGGTTAGTGTCGTTGATGCCGTGAAGCAGATCCAAGGCCGTTTGGTGGTCGCCGCTGTTGTAGGCCGCCAGCGCTTTTTTAAAGTCTGCTGTGAACTTGCTTTCCGAGGGTGTCACATTCAGTTCGTTTAGATAAACCCTGACCGTGCTGATGGGCACGGCAAAGTTGATGCCGTCGTACTTTTCCCCCGTGGTGGGGTCTACAAGGCCAAAGGTGTTGATGCCAATAACCTCGCCGGCACTGTTGAACAGCGGGCCGCCCGAATTGCCCCCGTGGATGGCCGCGTCCATTTGAATGACGGCGCCGCTGTCCATCTGCTTTTTCGCGCTGACAATTCCCTGCGTCAGCGTAGGCTCCTGCATCGCCTGGGGTATATCCACAGCGCCGTACACAGTGGCCACGGCCGGGTACCCCATGGCATACACCGGGTCGCCCGTTTTAAGCGTGGCGTCGTCGCCCAGCGGGATGGTGGGCAGGTTGGTGCCGTCCATCTTCAATATGGCAACATCTTTGGCGGTGCTGGGGATGCCCACCTTGCGCACATCCATCACCACGCCCTTCGTGCTGATGTCGGCGCCCGGCTGCACATTGCCCATGTAGCAGTAATAACGGGTGTTCAGGTTCCCGATGTCGAAGTTCTGCGCGTAGAGCCAAAAATAGGTCTCGTACATCAGATTGATCTCATACTCCGACATCTGGTAGCCTTCCCGGCGCATATCCTCCACAACGGTCGTCACCTCCGTCTCCACCACCGACGACAGGTTGCTGACAGCAAAGCTGTAGTACAATTCGTCCTCGTTGGTTTCCACCACATGCGCATTGGTAACCAGGTATCCGTCCGGCGTGACGATGAACCCGGTGCCGACGGCGCCGGTGGACACAGCTTCCGTGCGGGAGTTCCCGGTTGTGAAGGCATAGTAGGGCAGGTATTCGGTATAAAGCTGAACAAAGGCCGACATGATATCGTCTTCCCCGAGGGTGCCGTTCTCCAGCATGGTGTAAATGTCGTCGAGCAAAACATCATAAAATGGCCTCGTCCACCGTAAACTCGTACCAGGTCATGTCCGCGGTGTATTCGGTGTACATCATCACCACACCCGGCTTGTTTATCATGGCAAGCGTGCGGGTATCCATTGTCTCGGCCGATGCGCGCGCCGGCACGGCGCACAGCAGCACAAGGGCAAGCGCCACAGCACACAACGATTTGGCAATTTTTCCCATGGTCATGCTCTCCTTATTTCAGGATATTGATTTTCCCAATGATGGGCAGGGGCTTGCACTTGCCCTGTACCGCGTTCACGATTCCGATGATTGCCAGGACCAGGAAAGCCAGCGACAAAAGCCCCAGCAGCGTGGTGATGATGCCGTAAACGGCAAGCCCCGACAGGGAATAGAGAAAAACAGCCGCCAGCAACGCGCTGAGGATGCCATAAATGATGCCGTAGGCGACCGAAAAGATAAGCAGCACCAGCCCCTGGTTGGCGTGGTAGCGGGCAAAGGGAGACTCTTTGGCGGCAAAAATGGTGACGAATACCAAGGGGCCGATGTAGGCCAACACCCCCATGGCCTTGTTTGCCTGCGCGTCTGCCTGGGGCGTGCCGGCAGCGTAGAGCGGTGCTTGGTACGCACCGGGCTGTTGCTGCGGCTGCACTGGCGGCGGCTGTACGGGCGCCTGGTAGGCACCGGGCTGCTGCTGGGGCTGCGCAGGCGGCGGCTGTACGGGCGCCTGATACGCACCGGGCTGCTGCTGCGGCTGCACCGGCGGCGGCTGTACGGGCGCCTGGTAGGCACCGGGTTGCTGTTGCGGCTGTGCAGGCGGCGGTGCTGCGGGCGCCTGCTGATACACGGGCTGGCCGGCAGGCGCTGGGCCGGCGGGCGCTGCCGCTGGCTGTGCTGCCACGGGGGGCGCAGACGCTGCGTTTACCGCCGCGCCACAATGCGTGCAAAAAGTTTTATCATCGGCAACCTGGTTGCCGCAATTTCCGCAAAATGCCATTTTTCTTTCCTCCTGTTACCATGAATAGTTAAAATTGAAGTTGACGAATTGCAATAAGCCGGCCCAAGAAAGCGCAACACACAGCACAGCGATGACCAAGGCCAACACCCACAGCAACAGCATGGCCCGGGCGTAGTTGCGCCGGTTGAGCGGGCCGCTGCTGCTGGCCGCCCACACAATGGCCACGATAAAGCCCACAAGGGGGATGGCCATGACAATGGCATAGCCCACAAAGGCCCAGGCACCCACCACGGCATAAGGGCTGCCTTTTGGCGGTTTGCCGCCGCCCGCTGCCATGGCTTGCCTCGGCTGCGCAGCGGGCGCTGCCGGCGCCGGCGGCGGGTAAGACACCGGCGCTGCAGCTTGCACCGGCTGCGCCATGTAAGCCATTGGCTGCACCGCTTGGGCTACGGGCGGCGCTGCTTGGGCAATTGGCGGCGCTGCCTGAACCACCGGCGGCGCTGCCTGGGCAATCGGCGGCGCTGCCTGGGCTACTGGCGCTGGAATGGGCGCGGCCGGCGCCGCCTTTGTTCCGCAAACGGTACAGAATGCCTGCCCCTGCAATGCCGCCCCGCAGTTTGTACAAGTATCCATCCAGTCCTGCCTCCTTTGTCAGTAGGTGTTCAGTGTGCCGCTCATGCGGGTGATGTCCACCGTGTACCCTGTGTCGGTGTAATCAATCTGCATAATGATGATTTTGCCCGGGTCGCTGGGCGACTCTGCAGCCACCTTGGCCACACCGGGCACAATTTCAAGGTCAATATCCGCCTCTATGGCTATAAAGCCGTCGCTGTTCACCAGTTTTGTCAAATAGGCGGTCAGGTCTTCTGTCACGCTGCTGCTCTCATAGGTATATGTCTTGGTGATGCTTTCACCCGATTGGCTGGTGCTCACACCGGTCACATTGCGCTCACCCACCACGGCATTCACCGTCGCAATGGTATCTCCACCCAGCTCGTACTCCTGCAGTTTTATCGCATCGCTCAGCATGGCGCAGCCGGCCAGCAGCCACACAGCCAGCAGCATGCACCCAATGCCTGCCAATGTCTTTTTCAATTCAAAAAACCCCTCATTATGTCTTCCATTTTTTGGTTTGTGCACCGGCGGCTTTTTTAAACTGGAGCGTCAAAACAAGCCCTAAGCCGGTATGGTCATGTCCTTTTTGCTGCCCATAAAATCCACTGTGTCTATTTGCAAGCTGCTCCCATCGTAAACAAAGCGCTGGGCCAAATCGTCTCCCCGCGCCACCACCCAGGCCGCGTCGGCGCCCGCGCCGCCGGGGTAAACCCCATCTTGCTCGGGCGTATAATATTCCCCTTCCTCCAGCGTGCCGGACGCGCTGGACAAGGTAAAGGACTTCACTTTGCTTCCGTCATACTCCACCACGCCGCGCTGGTAATTGTTTTGCAGGACATAGCGGCCATTGCCCAAAGGCACAAATTCTACAAATTCTTTCAGCGCGCCATCCTTGGTCTCCACATAGCGCAGTGCGCCCGTTCCCACATCGTATTGGGCGTGCATCTCGAACTGGTTGCCTTCGCTGGCCCCGGTAAAACGCAGGGTATAGTCGTGCGGCGCGTTTTTCGTCAGTGCAAAATCTTCTATCTGTAAAAAGCTGAAGGCCGCCCCCAAAATTTCCTCTGTTGCCTCTTCGTTCAGCGATGCCGTGAAGGCAAAATCAATGGACAAAAAATACATGGCAATCACACTGCTCAGGCTCTCCGGGTCGTCGCTATCCAGGCTCTCGTTGTGTTTGGCCAAGGCAGCGTCAATCACGTCGCTTATGCCGCTGGTGATGTTGCTCATCAATGTATAGGCCTCGCTGTAGCTTTTGGTGGCCGTGCTCACGCCGCCCCCCGGCGTGTTGGCATCGGCCGGTTTTGCGTTTTCGCCGCCGGCGCCCGCCTGGGAAAGTACGCTTTCCATCACCTTTTGCGCAGGGTTTCCGCAGCCCGCAAGGCACACCGCCGCCAAGCACCCCGCCAGCAAAAGACTCAAAATCTTTTTCATTTGTTTCCTCCTTTGATTATGTGCGCCTGCGCACTTACCCACAGTGGCTCCACATCAATCCGGCTCGTTGCCAGGCGCTGTGTCCAGCCGCACATCCGCATAGCGAATCAGGCACTCGGCACGGCTGGCAACACCCAGCTTTTTGTATACGTTTTTATAGTGTGTGTTCACGGTGGAGTATTTAACGCCCAGCTCATCCGCTATCTCTTGCAGCTTCTGCCCGCGCATCAGGCCGTCAAAAACCTCGCCCTCCCTCGGGGTCAGCGTAGCCAGCGCCGCGCGCTGTTCTTTTTGCTCATCCTGCGCCGGCTCACCTGTTTGCGTGATGGCCTGTGCCGCGTCATCGTTTGGTTGCGGCGCGGTGTCGCTGCCGCTTTGGGGGTCACCCCTGGCACTGGTTTTTTTCCAAGGCCATCTCCATCGCATTTTCATCACCCTGCCTTATAATTTGATGCTTTCATCCTGCCTCAGAAACGCCTTTTTGGCCATTCATTAGTTCTAATGACTTTGCCGCTGCACACAAAAGCGGCGTCCCCAAAACTAGGGATGCCGCCCCAAAAAACCTTTTGCTTTCGCGTTTTATTTTGCCGCTTTGCCCAGCGGCTCACTGTGAAAACAAATAACAAAAAGGGCTGTTGACATCGTTTGCCGCCGCGTATAGAATGAAGAAAAACGCCCTTGCTTCCGTTCTTTTCCTAAAGTGTGCACGGCAGCATCCCGGCGGCTAAAAAGCCAGGCTCTTCACTACAGCAAAACCAGCAGGGAGCGGTGTTCATTGCCTAAACGTGCAGACAATATCGCAGCATCTTTCGCCCGATTGTGGAAGACGCGGGATCAATTGCGCCTAAAAAACATCCGTTTAACGCACATACAATATTTTTTGGCTTTGCCACTGCTTTTGTGCCTTGTAAATACCCAAAACAACTATTGCAAGGTAGGCGCTACACTGTTTGGCCTCGATTCCCTCAGCGTGATGTACACCAGCTACTGCATAGGCATATTGGCCATCTTGTTTTCCAAAGCATCGCATTGGCTGGCGGCGGCGCGCGGCTTTGCGGTGCTGGCGGTGCTGGCCTTCGCGCTGCGCTTTTTCATGCCGAGCCCCACCGCCCAGCTGGTGTGCCTGGCATTTTGCTGGGCGGGGCTGGGCGGCTGTGTGGCCTACGCCATTTACCTGTATGTGTTTGTACTGAACAACCCCGAACGCCTGTTTGGGGTTTTGCTCATTGCCTTTGCCCATGGGATGTTTATGTGCCTGATAGGGCTGGGCATATCCGGCGTCTTCCTCACCATTGTGCTGCCGGCCATGCTCACCCTGTTGTCTGCCGCCTGCATTTTTCTGGTAAAGCCGCTCGACATCTCCGCCCCGCAAACACAGCCACAGGCGCCGCACCCCAGCATTTGGTTGTCCACTGTGTTTTTTGCCCTGCTCTTTATTTTGGACAGCGCCAGCTCTTTCATTTTTACTCACCAAAGCCTCGTCGCGCAGGTCGTCAACGGCATTGGGGTCTTTGTGGCCATCCTCTTGTCCGTCATCATACAAATCATCTACAAGCAAAGCGTGTGGCATATGTGGAACTTGTTTTTCGTCCTCAGCTTTTTGTGCCATTTGCTGCCTCTTGTCTCCAATACCGGCCTCATTTTTGACATCGCTTCGTTTCTGCACGGCATTTTGTACGTTGGGTATATCGCTATTTTTTACACCATCAGCGGCATTTACAAAAAGCATGGCAGCATCCAGCTGCTGAAGAAAAACCTGTTCCGCATGTTTGGCCTGGTGGCGCCTTCGCTGGTGGTTTTGGGCCTGATGGAGCGCTACTGGCCGCAAAG
The DNA here is from genome assembly GCA_012729855.1 of Oscillospiraceae bacterium. Classification (GTDB taxonomy): domain Bacteria; phylum Bacillota; class Clostridia; order Oscillospirales; family Ruminococcaceae; genus JAAYCI01. Next base: position 22,155 of record JAAYCI010000067.1, on the reverse strand, counting down.
CGTCACCCCGTTCATCATTGTGGGCAGCGCCACCCTGTTTTTTGTTTTTGTGCTCATGTCCCCCTTGTTCCAGCGCTACTTTTTTGGGGCCGACTGGGTAAAAGACTTTGGCCGGCTGGATATGCAGCCCCTCATCGAAAAGGTGGAAGAGACGGACCATTTTGAAAACCTGGGCCTTTCCCCGCGGGAGCGGGAGGTGTGCGTGTTGCTGCTAAAAGGCTTTGCACTGCGGCAAATTGCCGCCAACCTGCACATTGCCTACCCCACGGTGAACACCTATTACACCAGCCTGTACCGCAAGCTCAATATCAACAGCAAAGGCGAATTATTTGCACGGTTTGGTGTGCAGCTGGACAACAGCGCGGAGGAAGACCCGTAGGAGGGCGGAGAAGGCCAAGCGTGTCGACTGAAAAATGGACGCCCGTGGGGAGCCTTTTGCGCTCTTTTTCACAGCCGCAAGGCGGGCTTGCCCCGCCATTGTGGCCGTGGCCGCCGTGAACCGGGCCGCTATTTTTGAGCGCACCGATGGCGCGCCGACCTGTAAAGCTGCGGTAAACAGCGCGGCAAATGAGCGGGTAACACCCTGACTTCCCTACGGTTATCACCGCTTGCTTTCAGCGTGACCTATTATGGAAGATTCATTGACGGCTACATACTCGATGGGTAAAATGCGCACAAAGTGGCTCCATCACAAGCGCGAAGTCCAGGGTTCAAGCACCTGATTTTGCACCAACGATACACCGCTAGAAACTCAGGTTTCCGGCGGTGTATTTCTTTTCGGGGAACATCAACATTATTGAAAACGCGCAGGGCGGCGCGGCGGTGGAGAATAACGCCGTGCTTACCCTTGACGCGGGCAGCACCTGGACGCTGACCGGTAATTGCAGCATCACCAGCCTGGAGAATAACGGCACCATCAACTACGGCAGCTATACCATCACGCTGGCCGACGGCACTGTTTTGGTGGCGCAGCTTCTACGGCCAGCGCTATGTATATGGAATGGCTGCGCTAAGCCCGGGCAAATATGCCCGGGCTTTTTATGGTATCCTTGTACACCTTTTCTTCAAATTCATAGTACAAATCACTGTTCACCACACACCCCACAGCGCCACCCCTTCCCGGCAGTTTTTCTTGACAAAAACCATCTATTCTGCTAGACTATTAATGGTCTATCCCTCCCACACAAAGCAGTCCGTGCTTATCTTGTGCGCTAGACTCTTGGTCTATCATAGCACAAATATATCTATTGCGCAAGATATCTTCCTCTACAAATATCTAGTATATTAGATAGGTGATTTTGTGAATATCTCCAAACCCCTATACCAGCTCATGCAAACCGCAGGCATCAGCCGCTCCCGCCTCGCGCGCGAGCTCGGCGTCCACACCAGTACCGTCACCAACTGGCTGGAGGGCAAAGCCCCCAAGTCGGACAACCTCACCGACCTCGCCCGCTTCTTTGCGGTCCCCGTCGACTATTTCACCCCCGGCGCCAACCCCACCGCACAGCCGGCACCCCCGCCACAGTTGGATCAAGTCTATTTCAGCTTGGCCAAGCAGATGCAGAGCGAAGGCATCCACCCCGATGACATCGAGTACTTCATCGAGATGCAGAGGAGGGCTCGGCAACGCCATGACAAAGGCTGACTTATATACCGCCGTTGCCGCCTGCCGGGCTCAGTACTTTTCTTCCCCCACACACGATCTCCTCTCCATCCAACGCGCCTGCCAAACCCGGCTGGGCCTCACTGTCGAATCCGGCGCCCCCTTCAAAACCCCCGGCCTGCGGGGCGTCGCTTTCATTAATAGCAACCTTATCTGTATCGACGCCAAGCTCTCCCCCGAGCGCAGGCGCTTTTATTGCGCGCATGAAGCCTACCATTTTATCTTCCACGCCAATCACTTCCAGCGCTTCAACTGCTTCGACGAAGGCCATCCCACCCAAAACGATTACCTGGAGTGGCAGGCCAACGAAGCCGCGGCCGAAACCCTCATCCCCTACCACCTGCTGCTCCTGCAGGTGCAGGCCGGCGCCCCCCACATCCACAACGGCAGGCATTTCCACGCTTTCCTTAAAGAATCGGCCCAGCACTACGGCGTCACCCTCACCATGGTCCGCACCCGGCTCAATAGCCTCAAGTACGAGATCGTGCAGCTGCTGGCCGGCACCGCCATAGACAACATCCGCCTGCTGTCCGATACTCAGCAGCTGCGGGAGGGCATCCATGTCAAATCCCTCAACCAAATCTACACCGACGCCCATGTCCAATACCCCCTCGCCCAGCTTGGCCTCACCCTCAGCGCCTGAACCGGCCACTGTGCCTAACCCCATTAAACCAGCCCCCACACCACGCACGGTCTACATTTGTATCCAAAAATAAATAATTCGTAAATTGGCAAGAAGGGGTACCCACCGTGGATCATATCTTCATCGTCAACCCCCATGCCGGCAACGGCTCTAACGCGCAAACCCTCATCCCGGCCATCCAGGCGGCCGCCGGTTCCTGTGGCATCATCCCCACCATCAAGCAAACCACCGCCGCCGGCCATGCCATCCAGCTGGCCACCCACTATGCCTCCCAAGGCACGCCCGTGCGCCTCTACGCCGTGGGCGGCGACGGTACCCTCAACGAGCTCTTCAACGGCGCCTGGCGTTTCCCAAACGCCGAAGTCGCCGCCATCCCCTGCGGCAGCGGCAACGACTTTGTCCGCAGCTTTGGTACCCCCGCCCATTTCCTCGACATCCCCGCCGCCATCACCGGCCACGCCGTGCCCATAGACCTCATGGAGACCGACAGTGGCATCGGCGTCTCCATCACCTCGGTCGGCCTCGACGCCGACGTCGCCTACAGCATCCCCAAATACCGCCACATCCCCCTGCTGGGCGGCTCCATGGCTTACAATATCGCCATCGTCGAGCGCCTGCTAAAACCCCTCGGCAAGCATGTCCGCATCACGCTCGACGGCCAGCAGCACGACGGCGCTTACCTCATCGCCGCCGTCTGTAACGGCCGCTACTACGGCGGCGGCTTCTTCGCCGCTCCCATTGCCCAGCTAACCGACGGCCTCCTCGACATCGTGCTTGTCAGTAAGATTAACCGATTGCTGATAGCCAACATCATCGGCAAGTACAAAAAGGGCATCCACCTGCAAAACGGCCAGCTCACCGGCCACTTCCAGCGCGTCATGCGCTACACCCGTGCCAAATCGGTCGAAATCCAGCCCCTTGATAAACCCGACATCGTCCTCAATATCGATGGTGAGTGCGCCCCCGCCCCGCGGCTTTTTGCCCAGGTGCTGCCCCTGGCCGGCCGCTTTGTCCTGCCCCGCGGCCTGGCCCCTACCGGGGTGCTCTCCCTCGCCTGAAATCCGCTTTTACACGTCAAAATGCAGCGGAAGCCCCTGCAAAGCAAAAAATATGTACTTTTTTTGCGGTTACCCTCTTGATTTTTGCGGCGTAAGCCGCTAAAATAGTTCTAGCACTTGATTGGCACGAGTGCTAACGCTCGTGCCACACCACCCTACTAATCAAAATTTAACAATAGAAGGAGTAGACTGAAGATGAAGCTGAAACCCTTAGCAGACCGGGTTGTCATCAAAGCCCTGGAGGCCGAAGAAACCACCACCGGCGGCATCATCCTGCCGGGCAACGCCAAAGAAAAACCCCAGATGGCCGAAGTGGTCGAGGTTGGCCCCGGCGGCCTGGTAGACGGCAAAGAGGTTGTCATGGTCCTCAAAACAGGCGACAAAGTCGTCGCCAGCAAGTACGCCGGCACCGAGGTCAAAATCGACGGCGAAGAGTACACCATCCTGCGCCAGAGTGACATCCTGGCCGTAGTTGAATAAGGCGAGAATATCCGCTTCGTTCAATCCAACAACGTTAAAACCTAAAGGAGAGATAAACCATGGCAAAACAAATCCTGTATGGTGAGGACGCCCGCAAGGCCCTCAGCGCCGGCATCGACAAGCTGGCCGATACCGTTAAAATCACCCTTGGCCCCAAAGGCCGCAACGTCGTTCTGGGCAAAAAATACGGCGCGCCCACCATCACCAACGACGGCGTCACCATCGCCAAGGAAATTGAACTGGGCGACGCCTACGAGAACATGGGCGCCCAGCTCGTTAAAGAAGTTGCCACCAAAACCAACGATTCCGCCGGCGACGGCACCACCACCGCCACTGTTCTGGCCCAGGCCATGGTGCACGAAGGCATGAAGAACGTGGCCGCCGGCGCCAACCCCATGGACATCAAGCGCGGCATCCAGAAGGCCGTCGATACCGCCGTGGAAGCGCTTAAAAAGAACAGCCAGAAGGTCAAAGGCAACGAAGACATCGCCCGTGTGGCCACCGTCTCCTCCTCCGACGAGACCATCGGCGCCCTCATCGCCGACGCGATGGACAAAGTCAGCGCCGACGGCGTCATCACCATCGAGGAAAGCAAAACCGCCGAGACCTACAGCGAAGTGGTGGAAGGCATGCAGTTCGACCGCGGCTATGTCACCCCCTACATGGTCACCGATACCGAGAAGATGGAAGCCGTCATCGACGACGCCCTCATCCTCATCACCGATAAAAAGATCTCCGTCATCCAGGACATCCTGCCCCTGCTGGAGCAAATCGTCCAAAGCGGCCGCAAGCTCATCATCATTGCAGAAGACGTTGAAGGCGAAGCCCTGTCCACCCTCATCGTCAACCGCCTGCGCGGCACCTTCACCTGCGTCGCCGTCAAGGCCCCCGGCTTTGGCGACCGCCGCAAAGACATGCTGCAGGACATCGCCATCCTCACCGGCGGCCAGGTCATCGCCGAGGAACTGGGCTACGACCTGAAGGAAACCACCATGGAGATGCTCGGCCGCGCCCGCCAGGTCAAGATCACCAAGGAGAACACCATCATCGTCGACGGCCTGGGCGACAAAGCCGACATCGACAACCGCGTGGCCCAGCTGCGCGCTGAAATCGAGAACACCACCAGCGAGTATGACAAAGAAAAGCTGCACGAGCGCCTGGCCAAGCTGGCCGGCGGCGTGGCCGTCATCCGCGTGGGCGCCGCCACCGAGGTGGAGATGAAGGAGAAGAAGCTCCGCATCGAAGACGCCCTCAACGCCACCAAGGCCGCTGTCGAGGAAGGCATCGTGGCCGGCGGCGGCACCGCCCCGCTGGAGGTCATCCCCGCCATCGAGGCCCTCATCGGCAAGCTGGAAGGCGACCAGAAAACCGGCGCCAAAATTGTGCAGAAAGCCATGGAAGCCCCCCTGCGCCAGATCGCCCTCAACGCCGGCCTGGAAGGCAGCGTCATCATCGACAAGATCCTGAGCGCCAAGAAGAAGAACTACGGCTTCGACGCACAGAGCGAGCAATACGGCGACATGATCAAAATCGGCATTGTCGACCCCACCAAGGTCACCCGCAACGCCATCGAGAACGCCGCCTCGGTCGCCGCCATGGTCATCACCACCGAAAGCCTTGTGGCCGACGAACCCGAACCCCCCGCTCCCCCCATGCCCGCCGGCGGCATGGGCATGGGCGACATGTACTAATCCCCACTCCACAAGCAAACACAAAACCCCTGTGTGGCCATATGGCCACACAGGGGTTTTTTATACGATGATAAATTATTTACAGACAAATCATATCGTCAGCCGGCAATACGCCGCAAGCTTACGCTTCCTCAGATGTAAAAGCAAAAACCTTCGCGCGTACCTTAGCAGTGCGCTTTCTACTGCCTATGCACCCACACACCTATGGGTACGCAGGCAGATACAATCAGCACCTCAAAATCGCTCCGGTTTCTCTAAATCAGCTGTCTATCAGCACCGGCTCATCCAGCCAGGCCTGCTCCGTCGCCACCGGCCTGGTAAACAGCCTGCCCAGGTTGCCGCTGTCCACCGCCTCATGGTACTGGAACAGCATCTCCTCCGGCCCGGCCATCCCCAATATCTCCAACTTGCCCGTCACATGCGACATGCAATACCTGAACGACTTCCCCACACCATTCTGCGCGGCCTTTGCCGCCTGCACAATGGCAATGCCCTCCCGCAGCGGCACCTGGAAGTGCGTCTTAACACCCGTCACAGGCCGGCATTGGAACACATAGTACGGCAGCACGCCAATCCCGGTAAGCCCCCGCATCAGGTCACCCAGCACACCGGCATCGTCGTTCACCCCGCGCAGCAGTACCGCCTGGTTCACCACCGGTATACCCAGCGCCTGCACGGCCCGCACCGCCCCGGCCGACTGCCCGGTAATCTCCCGCGGGTGGTTGAACTGCGTCACCAGCATCAACTGCTTCTTCGCCTGCACGCGCGCCAAAATATCCAGCAGCGCCTGGTCGCCCACAATCCGGCTGGGAAACACCACCGGCACCCGCGTGCCAATGCGAATAAAATCCAAATGCTCAATCGTGGCCAGCCGCCCCAGCAAATCCTCCAACTGCGCATTGCTGTTCAGCAGCGCGTCTCCGCCACTCACCAATACGTTGTTTATTGCTGCATGCGCCGCCACATAAGCCACCACGGCATCCGCCTGCCGCGCCACTTCGTCGTTGCTCAAACCCACCAGCCGTTTGCGGAAACAATGCCGGCAATACATGCTGCAGGTATTGGTCGACAGCATCATCCCCGTCTGGCTGTACTTGTGCTGCAGCCCGTCCAGCACGGTGTTGTGCATCTCGCCGCTGGTATCAAAACTCCCCGTCAGCCGGGCCTCCGCCTCCGACGGTACCGCCATGCGGCGTATCGGGTCATCCGGGTCGTCCGGGTCAATCAACGAAAGATAATACAGCGTTATCGCCATCGGATACCGCTCTGCAATCTCACCCAAACGCGCTTTTTCTGCGTCATCCATCGGCAGATGGGCCGCCAGTGCTTCCACTGTGCGCACGCTTCTGCCCAATTCATCCTGCCATCCCATATGTCCGCCCTCCTTTTTCAGCGGCTTTATTGGGTTTTCTGTGCCAAAAACCTGTATTCAATTGATAAAACCAAAGCCGCGCAGGCTCACCGGCTATTCAGGGTGCATCCCACAGCTTTTTCGATGCTCACAAAAACAGGACACAAATCAAAGAGAAACCGCATGCTTGCGTGCGAATGGTCCAAGCATCATCCCGTATGCCGTTTTTCGCGGCCCGCCGCCAGCTCCAGTTCCGCCTCGCCCACCGCCGCCACCTTCAGCTCGGTGAAATTCCGCACTGTCATGGTTGGCACAATGCCGGTGGTATTCTCTGCCCCGTCAAAATTGCACCAGCAGGTATCCAGCCGGGCATTCTGTCCCCCTTTGATGTCGGCCGCCAAACTGTCCCCTATCACCAGCACCTTCTGCCTGTTCGTTACGCCCAGCTGCTTCAGCGCCTGCTCAAAAAACTTGGCCGCGGGTTTGGTGGCTCCCACCTTCTCACTCACAAAAACGGCGTCAAAATAGGGCAATAGTCCGCTTTTTTCCAGCCGCTGCATCTGCACCTTATAGGTGGCGTTGCTCACCACTGCCAGCGTGGCAAACTCCGCCAGCTCGGCCAGCAGCTCTTCCGCCCCGGGCATGGCCGGCGCAGCACCGCTCAGTCGGGTCAAAAAGTCGTTGTTCATGCGTATCGCGTCGCCTTCAGCGCCCAGTGCCTCCAGCAGCTGCTCAAACCGGCGCACCACCACTTTGTCCTTTTTTATCTCCCCACGCTCCAGCTGTGCCCATAGCCCGGCATTTATCTCCGAAAACTTCGCCACCGTCTCCTCGTCGTCGGGCAGCTCAAACTTTTTCAGCGTACCGGCAATGGCCTCCCGCTCAGCCTGCTTAAAATCCAGCAGCGTCCCGTCTACATCAAACAACAGGCAGTTATAATTCGCTCCCATGCCAATCCTCCTAAAATATTATCTGTTCAATAATATTATGCCCTATGCAAACCCCTCGCGTCAATTATAGCAAACCTGCTTCAAAATAGTGTCGGTTTTACAGCACCTTGCCAACCAACCACGTACCACCCAAGCCCACTTTAGTGCCAAACACAAAAATATATCTACCTGTCGCTCTAAATAAATGTCCCCTGCGCCACTCGCTCAAAGCGTCGGCACAGGGAACCCATGTCTCGCGCCACATATCCGGCGCGGATAATCATTTCTGTAAACTTTCTATGTCAGCACCTCGGCCTCAAAATACAGCATAAACGCCGTCAGCGCCTCCAAAGACAAATGCACCCCGTCGCCATCGGCATAGTTCGTCGGCAAATGCCCGTCCGCATCGGCCATCTCGGTGCAGGAGTCTAAAAACCGCAGCCCACGCTCCGCACACATCGCCGCCAACGCCGCGTTGAAGCTCTGTACTTCCTCCCGCGTCAGCTTGCTGTAGCTGTTATACTGGCACACCGGGGGTATGGCGTTCACCACAATGGTACTGCCTGGGCTGGCCGCTTCCAAGGCATCCAGCGCCTTGTTATACTGCCTTATAAAATCCGTCACGCCGCGGTTGCCTATGTCGTTGGTTCCCAGCGTAATCACCATCAGCTCCGGCCGCAGCTTCTCCACCGCCTGCACCACCGTCACCGCCCTGCTGCTGCCCTCCAGCGTCACAAAGGCCATGTCAGTCACCGCGCTAATGCCTATCGACTCCCGCGCCAGCACCTGCTCGTCCTCCACCAGGCCCAACGTCTCCAGCCGTACCGTGTTAGAGTCCCCAATAAACAGCGTGCCTTCCAGCTGTTCCGCCGTCACCGGCAGCTGCGCCTGCTTGGCGCCGCCGTCGTCACCTATCCCAAGGCCGCCCAGCAGCGCCGCCGGCTCGGTGCCCAGCACCTCCACCCGAAACAATAGCACACCCAGCACCACCACCACCGCCACCAGTACCACAATCAGCACCGTCAGCAGCCGGTCGCCCAGCTTGCGCCGCGGTTTTTGGGCCTGCCACCCTGCATCAGCCGCAGCGCCATAAGCCTGCCCCGTGCTCAATATATCCTTGTAAAGCGCTTTCTGCGCATCTTTTTTCTTTTTTGCCACCTATTCAAACTCCCATACAGTCCCACACCGCCAGATATACCACTCCAGCGCTTAGCCTATCCCTTGCACGGTAAAATCAACGCGTGCACTCAATGGGCGGTATCATCCCGCAAGGCCGGGCCCCGCGCCCAACCGGCACAAGGTCACGTCCCAAAAGGCGGGATACGCACCCGCCCGGCCCCAGCATACGAAAACAAGCTTTCACATGGCGCACCTCACCCGGCTAATAAAGGCTGCCCACCGCCACAATATGGCCGGCCAGGTCACCCCGGTAATCCTCGTCCTTCTGGTTCAGGCTGCTCACCACCACACCCTCGCCGCCAGCCAGGTCGGTCGCATGCACAAACTTCTGCTCGCCCATGTATACCCCCACGCTGCCGTGGAAGAAAATCAAATCCCCTTCGTCCATCTGCTCCACCCGCACCGGGCGCAGCGGCGAGGCCCCCTGCAGCACCAGCGCGCGCGGAATCACCACGCCGTTCATCTGGTAGGTCACGGCCGCAAGGCCGGCCGCGTCTATCCCCTGCGGGCTGCGGCCGCCGGTACGCCATGCCGCCCCATTGTACGAGAGCGCCGTCTCCACCAAATTCCAGCGCATGTCCTCCTGCGGTATCGCGCTCCAGTCCTCAATCACTTCCCCCAGGTAGGACGCCCGGGTAAAGCCCACCGTCCCGTCGGTCAGCCCCACCTTCTGCCAGCCGTCAATGCCCGGCTGGCCCAGCGGCACAATCACCCCGCCCCGTGGCACACTCACCAGCAGCGGCCCCGTGGGGCTGGCCTGGCGCTGCACATCAATAAACGGCGCCAGCACCACCGATTTCTTATACTTCCGCCAGGCTGCCGCCACATCGGCGTTCAGCTCCAAATAGTCGCCCGGCATGTAGCCCTCGGTATGGTGGGCACTGCGCAGGTAGTACCAGCCATTTTCCAGCTGCTGCACCACCTGCACACTCATGCCATATAATATCTCGTCCAGCCGCGTACTCTCAGCCGTTGGCTGCTGGTATAGCGGCGCAATGTCCGCTTTCACGGTAGCAAGTCCCATAGTGTTTTTTTCTCCCTTATTTCCGGTGCCCTTCGGCTATCGCGCCCAACGCCTTCCCCAACTGCTCCAGCGTGCAGGCGCTCCGGTCCAAAAATGTTATCCCCAGCTCGGCCGCCCGGGCCTTCATCGCCTTGTGTTCGTCCCCCAGCGCCGCCGCCGTCAGCAGCACGGCTCGGCTCATCCCGCCGCCAAAGCGTACACTCAGCAACTTTATCTCGCTCATCGCCAGCGCCGTAGGCACGCTCATCTTGCAGCTCACAAACACCGGCGTAATGCCCCGCAGCAAAAACACGTCCACTTCATTCTTGGTGTTATCATTGCCACCCTCCACACCATCCCAGTCTACCACAATGCTGGTGCGCACATCGTCAAAAAAGCCACTGCGCCTGGCCGCCACATAGCAAAACAGCTCCAGCCATATGCCCTCTATCAATAAACACTTGCGGTGCCACAGGCTTTTAAAGCGCAGCCGCACCTGCCCATGCCCTATCTCCAGGCTTTCCAGCATGCCGGCCGCATGCAGCCGGCGCAGCAAAGCCGTGTTGGCATGCAGGGGGCTCTCCCCCGCCCGCACCAGGCGCGGGCCCTCCAGCTCCAGCGCCTTCGCCGGGCCCGCCGCACAAAACGCTTGCAGCCAAGCCACAAAGCTGCCCCAGGCCCTCGGGCTTTCGGCCACCATTTCAAACACAGTCAGCACATCCCACTCATGGCCGTCGTCCATCTCCTGCTGTGGGAAATGCCCGTGCCCCTGTATCGTCGCGCCGGTCATCACAAAAATATCCTCGGCCGAAAACACCGGCATCCTGAACGCTTCCGCCAGCCCGGCGCAGCCGCGCAGGTCTATCAGCCGCCCGCCGGCCATATCAATGTAATACCCCGGCATCGCCCCTTTGGCAAAGCCAACGCCCGCCAAAAGCAGCACCAGGTCGCTCCCGCCAGAAAAATCAAACACACAGCCCGGGTAGTCGCGCACCACCGCTGCCAGCACCATGCGTATCTCATCGGGGTCGGTGGCGTCAAAATAGTAAAAGCGGGGCATGGTCTTCATCTTGCGGCGCTTGAACAGCCGGTAAATGGCCGATTCCTTAAAAAAAGTGGCATCGTGGGTATCGCACAAAAACACCACAATCTCCGGCGTGAACGCGCAGGCCCCCAGCACATTTTTTATCGCGTCCCGGTCAAACAGTTCCACCAAAACCCGCAAATGTCCCCGCTCCTCCCCCGGCTTTGCCTGCCAGTATTTTACAGCAAACATCGCGCTTATGCAAGCAACGCGGGGCTTCTCAACCCCACCCGTTTAGTGTATCATTAAGTTTATGGCCTGCCCGCCAGCCATTTCTTACAATCTCCTTACAACAATATAAAATTTTGGTGACAAAATTGAAAGATTCCGGCATTTTCCCCCGTATAACTAATACGCAGCCCTTCCCGGTGCCACCTCAGGCCACCGGGGCAATGCCGGCAATAAATTTTTCTGCCCCGGTGCCAGACCTTGACCGTATGATGACCGCCTACGGCACCAGCCTGCTGCGCCTCTGTTACCTTTATTTAAAGGATCTCCATCTGGCCGAGGACGCCGTGCAGGAGGCTTTCCTCCGCGTACTCAAAAACTATCACCGGTTTGACCAAAGCGGCGGTGAAAAAGCTTGGATCAACCGCATCGCCATCAATGTGTGCAAAGACATGCTGCGCTCCGCCTGGCGCCGCAAGGTCAACGTGGTGGAGGACCTGGGCGAAATTCCCCATGAGGAAGCCGGCTTCTCCGCCGCCGACACCACCCTGGTGGAGGCCGTCATGGAGCTTAAACCACGCTACAAAGAGGTCATCCTGCTTTTTTATTATCAAGACATGAAAATCGCCGATATCGCAGCTATTTTAGGCGCACCCGAATCCACCATCTCGGTGCGGCTGAAGCGCGCGCGCGACATCCTGAAAAAACAATTGGGGGGGTGGTACTACGGAGAAGAAGACTGAAAGCTTCCGTCAGGCAGTGGACAACCGCCTGGCCGGCGTGGTGCTGTCCGACGCACTGCGCCAGCGCATCCAAAGCGGCGCAGAACCCACCCGCCCCCGCAAAGCCGTCCGTTCCCGCCGCATCCTGCTCACCTGCGTGGCCGCCGCCCTCACCCTGGTGTTCGGCATCGGCGCGGCCGCCGGCGCGTTCCCCTATTTTGAGCGCTTCATCTTCCGCATGGGCGAGGACGTCCGCCCCCTCGTGCAGCCACTGGGCCAGGTCAGCATCGCCCAGGGCATCCGCATGGAGGTGCTGGCCGCCGTACACGACGGCGACACCGCCATCGTCTACCTTGCCCTCACCGATGAAACCGCCGGCAACCGCATCGATACCGGCACCGATATCCTCCACATCGACATGGGCGACGGCGGCATGGCCCACGCCATGCAGGTCGATTTTGACACCGATACAGGCACCGCCGTCTTCCGGGTGGAGTCCAGCAGCTTCGGCCAGGAAAACTTCAGCGGCCGGCCCGTCACGCTCACCATCCACGCCATCCTCACCGGCGTCACTCAGCAAGACAACCTTGCCACCGGCCTCACCGTGGCCGATATCGCCGCCGCCAATCCTCAGCCCAGCCTGGTCTATGAGGCGCCCACCGGCGGCTTCGGCGTCAACTACGGCGCCAACGAACAAACCGCCGATGCCTTGGCCGACGCCATCGACACCGCCACTTTCCCCCTGCTGGCGCAAAACTCCGCCCCCCTCGCTGCCCAAAACCCGGCCTGGGCCAGCATCAGCGCGGCCGCCGTCATAAACAACATGCTCCACATCCAGTTCATCCCCAATGGCGACACCGGCCTCTACGGCTACACCGACTTTTACCTCTCCGCACCCGGCACCGCCGAGGACAGCTACGAAAACCAACTGGCCGGCGCCGAGGTCAGCCGCGGCGGCACCACCGAGGTCGGCCCGCGCACCTACTCTGAATACCGCGAGCAGATTATTGAACTGCCCGCCGGCGTCCCCTACGAGGACCTGGCCATCAGCGTGCGCGGCCAAAGCTGCACCGCCCGCATCAACGGCGGCTGGCAGGCCCACTTCACGCTGGACGACAAACCCCCGCAGCTCACCACCGCCCCCCTCAACCTTGACCTGAATGGCTGGACAGTCGACCACATCACCGTCTCCCCCATCGGCACCACCGCCTTCGCCCACGGCGAGCAAACGGCGCAATCTCAATTCCTGAACATCCGGGTTTTCCTCAAGGACGGCAGCGAGGTCAAAAGCCACAGCGTCTCCATGTCCGGCAGTAACAGCAACGAAATCGTCTCCAAAATCAGCTTCACCCGCCCCATCAGCCTTGATGATATCGATCACCTCGTGGTCAACGGCGCGGTCGTCTCGCTGCTGCCACAGCCGGAGGCCCCATGATCGAGCTTATCTTCCAGAAGCAAACGCCCCAGCGGCTGGACCGCTTCATCCTCGAAGCCTGCCCGGGCATCGCCCCCGGCAGGCTGCATCGTTATCTGCGCGAAAATAAGGTCAAGCTGAACGGCAAAAAACAGCCGCTCGGCACCCTGCTGCACCCCGGCGACGCGGTGCGCCTCTTTTTGCCCGATGCCGCCGCCCAGCCCCCCGCACACCCCCTCGCCATCCTCTACGAGGACGACGCCCTGCTGGCCGTCAACAAGCCCGTCGGCCACCGCAGCCAAAACGAAACCGGCCCCCAAACCGGCACCCTGCTGGGCGACATCCGCACCTACCTAACCGAGACAGGCTACACCCCGCTGCCCGGCTTCACCCCCGCCCTCTGCCACCGGCTGGACACCGGCACCAGCGGCGTGCTGCTGGCCGCCAAAACCCCCGCCGCGCTGGCCGCCATCACCGGCCTGCTCAAGCACCGCCAGCTGGAAAAACAATACGTCGGCCTCACCATCGGCCACCCCCAGCCCGCCGCCGGCACCCTGGAGGGCTGGCTCTTCAAAGACGCCCGCCAGTCCACTGTGCACGTCACCCGCCAAAAGCAGCCCGGCGCCCAGCCTGCCAGCCTCCACTACGAGACCCTGGCCTGCAGCGGCCGCCTGGCCCTGCTGCGCATCCTGCCCCACACCGGCCGCACCCATCAAATCCGCGCCCAACTGGCCGCCGCCGGTACCCCCCTCCTGGGCGACTCCAAATACGGCGACGCCGCCGTCAACCGGGCGCTCAAGTGCCGCTACCAATGCCTGTGCGCCCAGGCACTGCAGTTCCCCACCCTGCCCGGCAGCCCTTGGTCCGGCCTGCGCATCCAAGCCCCCGACCCCTGGTTCTGCGCCCAGGCCCTCGCCGGCACCCTCACCTGGTAAAACGTTTTGCCCATACCATACAAAAATCCCGGAGAAGGTTCCCCTTCCCCGGGATCGTTCTATTTATTGCCTAACAGCCTCATAAAAAAGCCGTGCGCCTTACCGCTCGGGAATCAGCACACCATAGCTGCCATCCTTGCGGGCATACACCGCGTTCACCTCATCCGAATCCACATCCCGGAACAGGTAAAAGCTGTGCCCCAGCATGTTCATCTGCAAAATCGCCTCATCCACCGAAGCCGGCTTCACCACAAAGCGTTTCTCGCGAATCAGATGATAATTCTCTTCCTCCGGCGCATCATACTCCACGTCGGGCACGGCCCGCTGCAGGCGCTCGGCCAGCTTCTTGCGGTTCTTCACAATGTTCTTGGTCAGCACATCGGCCGCCGCGTCAAACGCTTCCTCCATCTGTGGCGCGCTGCGCTCGGCCCGCGCCACAAAACCCCTGTCACGAACAGTGATCTCCACTTTCTGGTATTTTTTCTCCACCATCACGGTCACGTTGGCTTCCGCCTCGTCGGCAAAAAACTTGTCCAGCTTGGCCAAGCGCTTTTCCGTCCGCTCCACAAAGCTGTCTTTCAAGGCCACTTTACGTCCATTACAGGTTACTTTCATTGCCTTGCCTCCCTATTGCTTCATTCCAAGAAGGCGGGCAGGGAAACATGCCCCACCTTTCCTTGCCTCCATTATACAGGATATCCTTTGTCGATAACAGGGTTTTCCAAAAAAAGTCGCACTTCGTTCACAAATAGATACCCGCCCACGCATAAAAACAAGGCGACTGCCGCAGCAGCCGCCTCATATCCTATCGCCTGCGGGAATAGCCCCCGCCGCCGCGGCGCGCCTCAGTCACCCGCCGCAAATCACTTATCTTCTCTTCACTCTGTGATTTAAACTTCGACATCATGTCCTCAAAAGACAACTCTCCGCCCTGCTGCGCCTGCTGTTTGGGCTGCCATACACGCCCGGAATCCGCACGTTGCGGGCGTGAGGGGCGCTCTGAGCGCTGGGGCCGTTCCGTGCGTTCGGGGCGTGGCGCATCATCAGGCAGCGCCCGCTTCATAGAAAGCGACACCTTGCCGTCCGGGTTCACGCTCATCACCTTCACGGTCACCATCTGGCCCTCGCTCAGCACGTCGGCCAGCTCCTGCACATAGCTGTTGCTCACCTCGGAAATGTGTACCATTCCGGTCTTGCCGTCCGGCATCAGAACAAATGCGCCAAACTTCTTTACCCCGGTCACTTTCCCCTCAAAAATTTCTCCTACCTGCACCTGCATTTACTATCGATTTCCTCCTCATATTATTAAGGCAAACCCATCTTTGCCCCTTCGCCTTCCTCTTACGTCAGTATACACAGTCCCCTGCGGCCACGTGCCTGCCGCAAGGCCCGCTCGATATCAAAGATTCACCCTTCAGGCTACTCCCCTGTTATATCCACATAAACGCGTTCATCCGGTTTGGCGTAGCCCAGCTTTTCGCGGGCCATCCGCTCAATGTAAGCGTCCTGGTCACCCGCCTCCATCATCCGCTGCAGCTCTTCATTCTTCTCGGTCTGCAACTCCACCCTGGCCTGCAGCAGCTCCAGCTCCCGCTGCTTGGCGTTGGCCTGTATCTGCCCACTTACAAAAGTAAACACCAAATAGACCGAGGCTGCCACCACGGCCAGTTTAAAAATGATACTCCAAATGCTGCGTTTTTTTTCGTTCTTTGAACGACTTTTCGACATGGCATCACCCGTGGCCTTTGGCCCCTTGGCCGGGCGCGATACTGCACCGCACCAAATCCATCCCAAATTATCAACGGATTTTTGTTTAAAAAGGCCCACTACGCGTATTGTCTTTACAGTATACACCAGCCTTTACCGCCAATGCAAGCATTTCTTTGGCTTTTGGCCATTCTGCGCAGGCTCCGGCCCTGGGCTCCGTCAGCCTCCTTCTACTATCTCAAACATCTCTCGGGCCACGTCCTTGCCCTTGGGCGCCTCCACACTCAGCACCTTCGCCCGCAGCGGCTTCGACGCAAACGCGATCTCAATCACGTCGCCCACCTTCACGGCGTAGCTGGCTTTCACCACCCGCCCGTTCACCATAATCTTCCCCGCATCGGCCACCTCGTTGGCCACCGTCCGCCGCTTTATCAGGCGCGACAGCTTCAAATACTTGTCTATTCGCATCAGTATCCTCCCAAAAAAATCAGGATGGCCCACTCATAGGCCACCCTGAAACATGCTATTCCATGCACATTATTTCCCGGCAACAGCGTCTTTCAGCGCCTTGCCGCTCTTGAAAGCGGGGGCGGTGGTGGCCGGGATGGTGATCTCCTGCTTGGTCTGGGGGTTGCGGCCCTTGCGTGCGGGGCGCTGGCGGGTCTCAAAGGTGCCAAAGCCTACCAAAGAAACTTTGTCGCCCTTCTTCAGTGCTTCCGTAATGGAATCAAAAACAGCATTCACAGCTTTCTCAGCGTCTTTTTTAGACAGCTCGGCAGCACCCGCCACCATAGTTACCAAGTCACTTTTCGTCATGTGCAATTACCTCCGTATATTTATGATTGACAGATTAAAACACTCTGTAGTGCGCTTCTCATGGTTGCTTCTCTTCAGCCTTCGCCTGCTTCCACAGCACATCCAGCTGCCGGGCATCCAGGCCGGCCAGGTTTTCATCGCCAGCCATGGCCTCCACGGCTTTCACACGGCGGGCAAACTTGTCGGTGCTGGCGGTCAGCGCCTCCTCTGCGTCGGCCCCCACAAAGCGGGCCACGTTCACCGCACTGAAAAGCAGGTCGCCCAGCTCCTCCTGCATGCCCTGCCCGTCTTCCACCGCCTGCTCCAGCTCTTCCAGCTCCGAGCGCAAGTCGGCCAACGCGTCCTGCACAGTTTCATAGGCAAAACCAAAGGCCGCCGCGCGCTTTTGCACCTTGCCCGCGCGCATCAGCGCCGGCAGGCTGGGCGGCACGCTGTCCAGCCGCTGGGCAGCCGTCTCGCGGCCCTTCTCGGTGTTTTTCAGCGCTTCCCAGTTTTGCAGCACCTCGTCGGACGAGCCTACCGCCACCTGCCCAAACACATGGGGGTGCCGGTAAATCAGCTTCTGGCAAATGCCGTCGCACACATCGTCAAAGTCAAAGCCGCCAAGCTCCGTCTCCATCCGGGTGTGCATCACCACCTGCAGCAGCAGGTCGCCCAGCTCTTCGCACAGCAGCGCCGCGTCTTCCCGGTCTATTGCGTCCGCCACCTCATAGGTTTCCTCTATCAGGTTGTTGCGAATCGACTGGTGGGTCTGCTCGGCATCCCAGGGGCAGCCGCCCGGCGCGCGCAGTATCCGCACAATCTCCACAAGGTCTGCCACGTTGTAGCGGTCTTTGCGTTCAAACTCCATCCGTCACCTCAGGGGCTGCTTTGCGGCCTGACGTTATTTCCAAAAAGCCACGGCCCTATTCTACCCCATACCACCCCATATTTCAAGGGTTTTGTGGGTTTTTCTGGCCATTTACAGGCTTTTTTACCCCAAAAAACGGCCCAAAACGCACCACCGTTTTCCTTTTGGGGTGGTTACGGCTGGCCACCAGCACGAAACATCGCCTCCGCGTCATCCTCCGCATCCGGTCGCCGGGCATCATACACGGTAAAATCCTGCTCGTCGCGCATCTCCAATGCGGCCAGCCGCCGCTTCACCCGGTCAATCTCCGCAATATACCAGTCCAGCATCTGCTCGTCCTCGCGCCCGGTCTTCTTCTGGCTGTATACCAGCGCGCCCAACTGCCGGTGCAGCTTCATCAGGCGGCCGTTCAGCGCCATCTGGTCCACTTTATCGCGGCCACGCGCCACCACCTCACCGGTCAGGCGCACCGCACCCTCCGCCACCTGCCCTGCCACGTCCAAAAAGCTGCTTCTGCTCTGATTCATCGCAAACCATCCTTTCCTGGTTGGTCGTTGTTTTGAGAACGATAAAGGTTTATAAACACCCACGCCTCGGCGGCGTACTGCCGCATCTCGGCCCAAGTGCCGCCGCCTTCGGCGGCGGTTGGCCTCGAAACGCGCCCTGCGGGGCGCAGTCTTGCAGCTCACACTGCACAGCTGTCGCGTGGGATATACTCGCCCCGAACTTGGTGTAATGGTGAAGCTCTCACCCACGCCTCGGCGGCATACTGCCGCCTCTTGCGGTTCTGGTGCGCCCCTTTGGGGCACCCCATAACCGGGCGCGGGAAAATTTGTTCGCCGTAACATTTGCTATAAGTTAAGATACTGCTATGCGAGCCAAATTTTGCCCTTCGGGCCCTACCCAATAAACTCCCGTAACATCGACTGTGGCGGGATATACGCCTCCGGTATCGTTGCGCAAACGGCAAAGCGGTCGGCCAGGTCATCCAGTACCGCCCCCAGCGCCGGGTCTTCTATCCGTCCCTTCATAGCCGTAACAAACGGCGCCAGAACGCATATCTCATAGCTGAACGCCGTGTCCAGCAGCAGGTCGGCATGGGGTTTGAACGCCTTGATGTAGCGGTCCTCGCCCTCACACACCATCGGCCACATGTTCACGGTCTTTTCCAGGCTGTGCCCGCGGAACTTGTTGTCCCGCACCATCCGCCTGGCCAGGCGGATATCCCGTGTGGGCAGGCTGCGCTGCCCACCATAGGCATACTCCTCCCGCAGGCCGGCATATATCTTATACACGCTGCCCCGCGGCAGCACATCGGTCAAAATCGGGTTCAGCGCGTGAATGCCCTCCACAATCACCACCCCGCCCTGCAGCTCGATGTGCTGGGTCTCGGCCATCCGCCGTTCAGTACGGAAGTCAAACATCGGGAACTCCGCTTTTCCCGTCTCAATCAGCGCCAGCAGGCAGCGGTGTATCTCGTCCACATCCAGCGCGTGCACATTTTCATAATCCTTCATGCCGTTGGGCAGGCGGGGGTAGTTTTCCAGGTCCAGGTAAAAATTATCCAGGCTTACCACCACGGCGTGGGTCCCGCTGCGCACCAGCGCGTCCCGCAGCTTGTAGGCGGTGGTGGTCTTGCCCGAGGCCGACGGCCCCGTCAGCATAATAACCTTGCACCCGCCGCCGCGGCTTTCTGCCGCCGCTGCAATCACCCGGCTTTCGTATTCTATCTCACAGTGCATCACAAAACTGGTCGGGTTTTCCGCCGCGGTGTTGATCAGCCCAATGTCAACCAGCCGTTTCGGAATCCAAATAGCGGGCATAAAATGCGTTCACTCCTCTTTTTCTCGCTTGCAGTTGTTCAAATTCCCGAATATATTCCGCCGGGAACTTGTGGTTGAACAGGCGCTTTATCACACTGCCGCCCGCGCCCACCAGCTTGGTGGCCGCGCCGGCCCCCACGGCCAAAATGCTGTGGGCCTCTTCCATAATGAAAATATTATAAAGCCCAAAATGCCCCGGCAGCGCCCAGCCTATGTTCTCCAAATTGTCGGGGCTGCTTTTCTGGCGGTAGAGGTAATAGGGCTGGTAGCCCGCTTTGGCCAGGCGCTCGGTGGCATGGGCCACCATCACCCCCGGCGCGGCGGCATCGTTCCTGCCGTCCACCACCAGGTTGGACGCCCTTTTCAGCGTCAGCGCATGCACCGTGATGTTCTCCGGCCCCAAAGCCAGCACGGCCTCCATGCTTTGGGCGAAACCGGCGTTGCTGTCTCCCGGCAGCCCGGCTATCACATCCATGTTGATGCACCCATGCCCGGCCGCCCGCGCCTCGGCAAAGCAGCGCCGAATGTCCTCCGCCGTATGCCGCCGCCCAATGCGCGCCAGCACCCCATCGTCCATGCTCTGCGGGTTGATAGACACCCGCCCCACGCCATAGGCTTTCAACAGCGCCAGTTTTTCGGCGCCGGTGCAGTCGGGCCGGCCGGCCTCCACGGTGTATTCCCGCACAGCGGCGGTGTCAAAGTGGGTGGCCACCGCCAGCAGCAAGCGTTCCAACTGCCGGCTGTCCAGCGCGGTGGGCGTGCCGCCCCCAACATAAATGCTCTCCAGCCGCAGTCCATTTGCATCGGCCATCTCGGCAGTCAGGGCCAGTTCTTCGGCCAGCTTGTCCAGATACGGCGCCACCAGCCCGCCCTCACGGTCGGTGGTGCGGGACACAAAGCTGCAATAGTCGCAGCGCGATGGGCAAAACGGGATGGAAACATACAGACTGTAGCTGCGGCCACCGCTGCTCTGCAATACAGGCTGCTGCCGCGCCACAATCTGCCGCGCCATCCGGTATTTCCCGGGCAGCACGTCACAGCGGTCCAGCAGGCGTGCTTCGGCGGCCGCTTCGCCTCCCTGTAAAAGCATCTTGCGCACCAGGTTCAGCGGGCGCACACCCGTCAGCATGCCCCAGGGCGGCCGAATGCCCGTCACCTCCCGCAGCGCGTCGTACAGCAGCCGCGAGAGCACCCACTTCACGTCCTCCGCCTGCGCCGGCCTAGGCGCAGTACGCGCCACACAGCGCCCAGCCAGCCGTACACCAGCTGCCAACCGGCGCCCGCCTGCCCGGGCATACACCACCGCAGCACCACGGGTGCCTTCAGCCATCCGCATCTGCGCACCCGGCAAAAACAGCCGCGCCAGGTGCTCTATCTCATAGCTGGACGCCAGCCCCTTCACCACAATAACCGGCGCCGTGCCCGGCATCATTGTCTCTGAAACCGCCACACTCACCCCCGCAAATAGGGGTTGTGCTGCTTCTCGTTGTCCATCGTCGAAAACTCCTCATGCCCCGGCAGCACCTGCGGGTTGTCCGTAATGGTATCCCGCAGCTTCCTCAGGCTTTCACGCATCTGCGTTGTGCTGCTGCCCGGGAAGTCCGTCCGCCCAATGTCGCCCGCAAACAGCGTATCGCCGGTAAACAGCAAATCCCCGCAGCGGATACACACCGACCCCGGCGTGTGCCCCGGCGTAAAGATGACGGTAAAGCTCAGCTCATCCACCTGGATGGTGCCGCCATCGGTGTAGGTCTCATCGGGCTGCATCTCAAACATTTTGGCGTCGGCAGCGTTCATGTACAGCTTCGCGCCAGTCTTCTCCTTCAGTGCATCCACCGCGCCCACGTGGTCAAAATGGCCGTGGGTCAGCAAAATATGCGTCAGCGTGGCGCCGTCCTCCTCCAGCTGCTTCAGGTACACCTCGGCGTCCGCCGCCGGGTCAATCACCACGCCATGCCCCCCGTCACTGATGAGCAAAAACGTGTTGGTATAATAGGGCGCGCTCGCCACAATATGAAAAGCTTTCATACAGTTCTCCTTCGCAGGCCATGCCTGTTTGCTATACATCAGTCGTCCGTATCCAGCCAGATGGTCACCGGCCCGTCGTTCACCAGCTCCACCTGCATCTCGGCGCCAAATTCGCCGGTCTGCACATCTTTCAGCCCCTGCTGCCGCATGCAGCGCACAAATTCTTCATAGCAGTCCACACTCAGTGGCGGCTTGGCCGCAGCCGTAAAGCTGGGCCGCTTGCCCTTGCGCGCGTCGCCGTATAAAGTAAACTGGCTCACCACCAAAGCGGCATAGCCCAAGTCCACCGCCGACAGGTTCAGCTTGCCGTCCCCATCATCAAAAATACGCAGCCCCGCACACTTGGCCGCCAGCTTCTGGCACTGCGCCGGGTCATCTCCCTCACGCACCCCCAAAAAAACCAGCACCCCCGGCCCAATCTCGCGCCTTTCGTCCCCTTCTATTACCACAGCGGCCCGTTTCACCCGTTGTACCAATGCGCGCATATCTAAGGCAACACCGAATAATGCATAATCAAAGAGCGACGGGCTCATTCTTTCCACAAAATCACATGCCTATGTTAATATTTCCGTCACACAGGCGCGCTGAATCAGGCGGCCAAGCAGCGCTTG
>JAAYCI010000066.1 GCA_012729855.1 Oscillospiraceae bacterium | reverse complement strand
GGCTAAAGCTGGAAACGGTTATCATCTTTGGTTATCTTTCTTTTACCGCTTTTACACAGACCCGTCTTTCAAGCTGGTTTTTGCCAATCACCTGTGCCGTGTTATTCGGCACTTTGGGGTATTTCATTTACAGGGAAGTGAGTATTGACCGGCGTGCAAAGCGCGTTATCAAAATCGACAGTGAAGTAACACGCCTTAAAAATACATTCCCTGTTTCCAAATCCTGGCTGATTGGACCGTGCATACTTGTAACTATCCCTTACATATTATCGCTAACCTTACAGATACAGCAAGGCAAGGGTTTATTGCTCGCTTCCATAATTGCCGTTGAAGCAATAACTCTTTGTGTAATGTATTTTGTTGCCGCCAAAACAAAGTCGAGGTTTTACAGTGAAAATGCGGATGTAAACATGGCCCTTAACCGTGTGCGCGTGAGGGCGTGGACAAGGTTTTGGGTACTGGCATCTTATAACGCGGCAATTAGTGGAAATATATGCTTTGGCATTTTACTCGAAAACCAATTTACCCTTATCGCGGCTGTTGCCATTGTGTTCATCATGCATATTGTATTAGCCCTTTGGCTGTGTGGAATTACTCGCACGAGCATCAAGAATAATGCAAATCTTCTTTTGGGCGCCCCAAAGGTATGACAGAACCTGCCATCGAGCCATTAAAATAGCTATCTTTCTTTGACACAGAGTTATATCTTCCCAACACCCATCTTGAAGGGGGTGCGCCATGAAACTGAAAGTGTTGATTCTGCATCAGACGTTAAAACGTACAGATGAAGTGCTGGCAGATTACCGGCTATATATGACCGAGCCGCATATCGTACATACGCTGAATGAAGCATTGGCGCGCCTCGATCGCAACCACTATTCCCTCATAGTGGTGGAAGTGGCCCCACCGTGGAAGTATGCCGCCGAGCCGGTTGTTGTTTTACGCTCAACTACCACTATTCCCATTTTGGCCTTAATGCGCGGACGGGACGCGGAGAGTTTCCAGAAATGCCTGGAAGTGGCCAGCGACTGCGTGTGGGAGCCATTTGTCGCCGACGAAATCATAGCGAGGGGATTGGCCTTAGTTGAGCAAAGTGTTTTTGATCGAGTTTCCACGGCCGCCGCCCCCGTAAAATCCTTTTATAGTAACGGTCTGCTGATATCATTTGAATTTCGCCAAGTGCATTACCTTGAATATGAAATACGGCTGGCACGCAAGGAGTATGGGATTTTGAAGTTGCTGGCGGAGCATAAGAACCATGTGTTGAGCAAAGAACAGATTTACACCCGCGTTTGGCACGACGATTTTATCGAAAACGTGGACGGTGTTGTGGGCTACCAAATCCACAACCTACGGAAACGGCTGGCCCAATATACGGATATTGAGTATATTGAGAACGTGTGGGGCGAGGGTTATCGGTTTTGTGATGGTGGCTTCAAACGAATACAGCGGTGTATATAAACGGCCTCGTTACATTATGTGACGAGGCCGTTTATGTGTGCCGCGCCCATGCAGCATTGTCGAAATATGACGCATAATCAAATAAATATCTATCAAAATACTAACACGCGATAAAACGACTCAAAACGGATTTCTACAAAACCGCCAGTATACTAATGCCTACATCGCTTTTGGAAGCACAGCGCGAAAGGTGGGCAGGGGCTATGGCTGGCTTTCAAAAAGGCGACCTCATCTTGCGAGGATGATGGCCGTCTTTTCTTTTCCGCGGCGTGAGAAGGAGGAAGCTGATATATGGCTGAAGAAAACCCGCGTTGTGAATTTGTGAAATACAAACTGGCTGACGGAAAAACGGTGCCGGTGGAGGTATCGCCGGCGGTGGCGCGGTTTCTGGAAAATGAGGAACGGCGGGAGCGTACCCGGCGCCGGGAGGACAGGCGCTTTTTGGACAAGGACGGCTATGTGGAGGGCGAAACGGAGCTGCTGGTGTACGACCTGGGGCAAGGGGTATTGGATAAGGTTGAAAAGCGGGAGCGCAACAATATCGTGAACGACGCCATCAACCACCTGTTTCCACGCCAGAAAAGCTATATCCACGCCTACTATTTCAAGGGTTATACCGTGCAGGAAATCGCGGACATGGAGAGCATCGACAAGGCGGCGGTGAGCCGGGTGCTCTCAAAAGCCAGGGATGAACTGAAATTTTATCTTGAACACTATCAACAGTTTGGAGGGTATCAACAAAATGGCTGAATCTTCCCTATTATATGAGGGACAAGCGCACGGCCCCCTCTGCAACACTGGACTTTGAAAAAAGAATATCGTGTGTTATCACGTTGGGTTTGCTGCCCGCGCTTTGCGCGGGAAAGCCAGCCGCACACGGCGCGATGATCGGCGGGGCCAAGGGGGTGATGGCTGCCCTGGCAGGAGCGATAAACGTGTACGGCAAGTGGGGGTGGTACCCCATCGAAAGGCGAAACGGAACCCGATGATGATACTTCTGCGCCCGAAAGGGGCAGCCCGCGTGAAGGGGGAGGCGGCGCACCGCGCCGGCCTATGGAGCAACGACCCGTTGCCGGTAACGCACGAGCACATACGCCTTTTTGTTTGGGGCGCGCCGCCAGCGGTTTTGGCGGCGTGGCCCTTTGCCAAAGGAGGTATGCTCTTGGTAGATTTGGGAAATTCGGGAAACAGGGCCTTGACAAGTGACTTTGACGATTATTACCATCATCGTTTTGCAGGCTACGACGATGTGGTTGGCGTTGAGGAAATGTGCGCCATGCTGGGCGGCATCAGCCGGAAATCTTGCTACAAGCTGTTGCACAGCAAGGCGGTGGGTAACTTTAAATTGGGCAAGGACTATAAAATACCAAAAATCAACATCATTTCGTACCTTCAACGAGTGGTGAACGCATAAGATTATCTTTTGCCGCAGTCTTGTGTGTCCGGCCCTATACCACTATAATTTATGTATCAGTGGTAGAAATAGGGCCTAATCATTGGAGGGTAAAGAAATGATTACAGGCCGTCTACAAGAGAAAAAAGGCAGATATTACATGGTGCTGAACCTTCGCGGCGATGATGGAAAATGGAAACCCAAATGGATTTCCACAGGGCTGCCAGCCGTGAAGGGCAACAAGCGCAAGGCCGACAATATTTTGCGGGAAACCATCAATGAATATGAGGCCGATGATTTGCAGATGGAGCAGATGAAAGCCAGCGGGCAACAGGCCCGCATTCTGCTGGTGGATTATCTGGCCGGATGGTTGAAGCTGATGAAGCAGCAGGTAGAGGGCAGTACCTATGTCAGCTACCGGCGCGTGATGGAAAAGGTGATGCTTCCTTACTTTGAGCCGTTGGGCCTTTACCTGCATGAATTGGAAGCCAAACACGTCAAAGCCTATTATGAATATCTGCAAATGGAGCGCGGCAACTCGGCCAACACTGTGAAACACCACCACGCCAATTTGCGCAAGGCACTAAAATCGGCCATGATTTCAGACCTTATCCTCACGAACCCTGCCGATAAGGTGGAGGTGCCAAAAATCAAGCCGCATGTGGCGGACATCTACAACAAACAGGATTTGGCACAGCTTTTTGAAGCGACAAAAGGCACGATATTGGAATTGCCGGTGATGATTGCCGCTTATTATGGGTTGCGCCGCAGTGAGGTCATGGGGTTGCGGTGGGATGCCATCGACTTTGAAAAAAAGACCATCGCCGTAAACCACATTATTGTACGGGCAGAAGATGACGCCGGAAACATGGTGTTTGAAAAGCGGAACCGCACCAAGAACAAATCCAGCTTCCGAACTCTGCCGCTTATCCCGGCTATCGAGGAAAAACTGTTGCAGAAAAAGGAGCAGCAAGCGGCATATCGCCGGAAATACGGCAAGTCGTACCGCACCGACAACCTGCAATATGTGAACACGGGGCGGTTGGGCAATTTGGTAACGCCCGATGTGGTGTCACAGCATTTCGGCAAGCTGCTAAAGAAGCATGGCCTGCGGCACATCCGTTTCCACGATTTGCGCCATTCATGCGCCAGCCTGTTGCTTGCCAATGGTGTGAGCATGAAGCAGATACAGGAATGGCTGGGCCACAGCAGTTACAACACCACCGCCAACATTTACGCGCACCTTGATAGCAACAGCAAGATTTCAAGCGCCAATGCCATTGCGAGCGCGCTGGGTGGCGGCCCGGTGGACGAGCAACAAAAAATCGGGGCCTAAAGGCCCCGATGGTGCCGCCAGCCGGATTTGAACCGGCACATCGTTTCCGATTCCTGATTTTAAGTCAGGTATGTCTGCCAATTCCATCATGGCGGCACGAAAAAGTAACTAAAAACAGTATAACAGAAAAACCGCAGAACCGACCGAAGAACTTTGGGAAAATGCTGATTTTGCTGAAGCGGGAAAGCCGCTTGTACAGCGGGTTTACAGGTGGAGAGACTCTAAAAGACACGTTAGATTTTAAGTCCTATGTGTCTGCCAATTCCACCATGGCGGCAAAACACGCGCCATAATCATACAATACTGGCGCAGGGGCTGTCAATGAAGGGGGCGTAAAATGGAGGGCGGCACCGTCAAAATCTGCAACATCGGCGCAGCAACATCTTTTTGCATTTTATTCTGCGGCGCGGTATAATATATTGAATTAATTGTATGGCACAGCCCCGCTGGCGGGGCGGCATCCTGTGGTAAGTGGCGGTGGCGGCATGACGATAGACCGGATATTCGAGGACAAGCGTTGCCCCTTTGCGCTGGAGGTGTTCCCCCCCAAGCAGCGCAGCGGCATTGAGTCGGTATACAAAATGCTGGACAATATCAGTGCCATACCGGCCGATTATATCAGCGTGACCTATAGCGCCGGTGGCGGTGGCAACAGCGACTTTACCGTGCAGTTGGCCCGGCGGCTGAAAACCCGCCATGCGATTGAACCGCTTGCGCACCTCACCTGCATGAACGCCCGCCGGGCCGACATTGACCACGAGTTGGCCGCTCTGCGCGCCGCCGGGGTGGAGAACATTTTGGCCCTGCGGGGCGACCGCAACCCCGACGTGCCCCCCAGCAAAGACTTTGCCCACGCCAGCCAGCTGATGCAGGCGGTGGAGCGGGCGGGCGGCTTCTATCTGGTGGGCGCCTGCTACCCGGAGGGCCATCCCGAAAGCCCCTCGCTTGCCGAGGATATCGGTTACCTGCAAGCCAAAGTAGACGCCGGCGCCGGGCATTTTGTCTCGCAGATGTTTTTTGATAACGGCAAGTTTTACCGCTTTTTAAACCTGGCCCGCAAAAAAGGCATTGCCAACCCGGTGGAGGCCGGCGTGATGCCGGTGGTGAAGCCGGAACAGATCACCCGGGTGGTGGGGCTGTCGTCGGCCAGCCTGCCGGCGGCGTTCTCCAAGTGGGTAAGCCGCTGGCAAAACGATGCCGAGGGCTTCTACCGCGCCGGCATCGACTATGCCATTGCCCAGATACGCGACCTGATTGAGGGTGGGGCGGACGGCATCCACCTGTATGCCATGAACAACCCGGACGTGGCCATCCGCATATACGACGGCGTGGCGGATTTATTAGCATAGAAGGGGACAATGATGGACTTCGAGCAGAAATTGCACCCCGACGAAACCGCTGTACTGCAGATGTTGGGCGGCGCGCCGCCCGGTGCGCAAGAGGCCAAACAACTGGCCCGAGCCATGGCAGACATGGCCGAGGCCGCCCGCCCGCGCTGGACATGGCGGTGCTTAGGGCTGGATTGGCCGCCGGCATTGCGGGAAGCGGGGCCTGTGCTGCGCGAAGCAGCACTTTCACTGCCGGGGCGTGACATTGCCGCCCATTTGGCGGGATGTGGGGGCTGCATACTGCTGGCGGTAACACTGGGCCAGCCGGCCGAGCAGCTGGTGCGCACCGCTGAAGCTGCCGACATGGCTCGTGCCGTGATGCTGGACGCCGCGGGCAGCGCCCTGGTGGAGCAGTACACAGATCTGGCAGAGGACGACCTGCGTCGCCAGGCCTCTGACAAGGCACTCTACTTAACAAGCCGCTTTTCGCCGGGCTATGGCGACCTGCCGTTGGCGCTGCAAAGCAATGTATTACGCCTGCTGAACGCGCAGCGGGCCATTGGCCTCACCGTGAGCGACAGCGGCATTATGCTGCCGCGCAAGAGCATTACCGCGTTATTGGGGTTATCAAGCAAGCCGGTAACCGGCCATCTTGCCGGCTGTGCAAACTGCACCATCAAAAGCCGGTGCCAGCTGCACCAGGAGGGGAAGTACTGTGGAAAAAGCGATCTTTAAGCCGGGGGGCTTCACCATACTGGACGGCGCGCTGGGCACCATGCTGCAGGCCGCCGGCCTGCCGGCCGGGCAGCTGCCCGAGCGGGCGGCCCTGGACGCGCCGGAGGCACTGGTGGGCATCCACCGGGCCTATGTGGAGGCCGGGGCCAACATCATTGCGGCCAACACCTTTGGCGCCAACGCCAAAAAACTGGCCGGCAGCGGCCTTGCCGTGGAGGCCGTGGTGGAAGCCGCCATTGCCTGCGCCCGCCAAGCCGCCGGCGGTAAGGCCCTGGTGGCGCTGGACGTGGGCCCGCTGGGGGAGATGCTGGAGCCGGGCGGCACCCTGCATTTTGAGGCCGCGACAGACCTGTTTGCCCAGGTGATGCGCGCCGGCCAGGCCGCCGGGGCCGACCTGATATTGATAGAAACCATGGCCGACCTGTACGAGATACGGGCCGCCGTGCTGGCCGCCCGCGAGCACACCACGCTGCCCGTCATGGCCTCCATGACCTTTGAAGCCGGCGGGCGCACCTTCAGTGGCGTGCCGGTGGAGGCCTTTGCCAGCAGCATCGGCCCGCTGGGGCCGGTGGCGCTGGGCATCAACTGCTCGCTGGGGCCCGCCGGGGTGATACCCCTGCTGCGGCGCCTGTGCGCCGCCACAAACCTGCCGGTGTTCGCCAAGCCCAACGCCGGCCTGCCCGACCCCGCCACCGGGGCTTTCAGCCTGGGCGCCGAGGCGTTCTGCCGCCAGATGCAGCCCTGCCTTGACATGGGCGTCTCCATGGTGGGCGGCTGCTGTGGCACCACACCCGAGGTGATTGCGCTGCTGGCCAAACAGTTTGCCGGCAAAGTGCCTGCCAAGCGGGAAGCCTTTACACACAGCCGCGTATGCGGGCCTACCCACGTGGTGGACATCACCGGGCCGGTGGCCATTGGTGAACGTATCAACCCCACCGGCAAACCCAAGCTGCGCGACGCGCTGCTGGCCGGCGACCTCTCGCTGGTGCAGGCGCTGGCCGTGGAGCAGGAGGAAGCCGGCGCGTTGATTCTGGACGTAAACGTGGGCGCGCCCGGTGCCGACGAAGTGGACCTGCTGCCCCGGGCCGTCAAGGCCGTGCAGGCGGTGAGCGGGCTGCCGCTGCAGCTGGACAGTGCCAACCCCGACGCCCTGGCCGCCGCGCTGCGGGTGTGCAACGGCAAGGCGGTGGTGAACTCCACCAGCGGCGAGGCCGACAAGCTGGCCGCGGTGCTGCCCCTGTGCAAGCAATATGGCGCCACCGTGGTGGGCCTGGCGTTGGATGAAGCCGGCATCCCCGAAACCGCCGAGGGCCGCCTGGGCATTGCCCGGCGCATTTTGGAAGCCGCGTTGGCGGAGGGCATCCCCCGGCAGGATGTTTTCATCGACTGCCTGGTGCTGGCCGCCGGCGCCGAGCCGGGCGCTGCTGTGACAACGTTGAAAGCTTTACAGCTGGTAAAGAGCGAGCTGGGCCTGCGCACCCTGCTGGGCGTGAGCAACGTGAGCTTTGGCCTGCCCAACCGCCCGCTGGTGAACCAAACCTTCCTGGCCATGGCGCTTACCGCCGGGCTGGACATGGCCATTGTGAACCCCGGTGTGGAGGGGATGATGGGCACGCTGGCCGCCTTCCGCATGCTGAACCAGCAGGACAAGGCCGCCGCCGATTTTGTGGCCCGCTACGCCGGCGAGGCCGGCGCCGCCCGCCCGGCCGGCGGGGGCAAGGGCCTGCCCGGCCCGGCCGACAATACCCTGGCGCTGGACGCCGCCATAGAAAGAGGCCTGAAAGCCGAGGCTGCCGCCGCCGCCAAGCGCCTGCTGGACGTGGACAAGCTGGAGGAGATGGAGATCGTAAACCGTTTCCTGATGCCCGCGCTGGACAGGGTGGGCCAGGGCTTTGAGGCGCAGCGGGTATTCCTGCCGCAGCTGCTGGCCGCCGCGGCCGCGGCGCAGGCCGCCTTTGAGGTGGTGAAGACCCGCCTGGGCGACACCGCGCAAAGCAGCGGCCCGCCCGTGGTTATTGCCACCGTGCAGGGTGACGTGCACGACATTGGCAAGAACATAGCCAAGGTGCTGCTGGAAAACTACGGTTTCGCTGTGGTAGACTTGGGCCGCGACGTGCCGCCCGAGCGGGTGGTGGAGGCCGTGCGGCAGAACGGCGCCGCGCTGGTGGGCCTTTCCGCGCTGATGACCACCACGCTGCCGGCCATGGCGCGCACCATTGAGGCCCTGAATAAGGCCGTGCCCGCCTGCAAGGTGTTTGTGGCCGGCGCGGTGCTCACCGAGGATTACGCCAATGCCATCGGCGCCGATTTCTTCGCCAAAGACGCCAATGCCTCGGCCGAATACGCCAAAAGGGTGCTGCGCGGGTAAGTGCCCAAAATACAAGTGATGACAGGGGTTGATCGTTCCAATGGACGGTGGCAGTATCACCAGCATTGTGGTGTTGGCCCTGCTTATATTGATGTCCGCCTATTTTTCGGCGTCGGAAACGGCGTTCTCCACCTTCAACCGGATACGCATGAAAAACCTGGCCGAGGGCGGCAACAAGCGGGCCGCTTCCGCGCTCAGGTTGTCGGAGGATTACAACACCCTGCTGTCCACCATTCTGGTGGGGAACAACATCGTCAACATCGCGGCCACGTCCATTGCCACCGTGCTGTTCGTCAAGCATTGGGGCGACGCCGGGCCCACCCTCTCCACCATTGTTATGACGGTGGTGGTGCTGATATTTGGCGAAGTGACGCCCAAGAACCTGGCCAAAGAGTCGCCCGAGACGTTCGCCATGTTCTCGGCCCCCATTCTGCGGGTCATCACCGTCATCCTCACGCCCATCAACTTTTTCTTCAGGATGTGGAAAAAGCTGCTGTCAAGGCTGTTCAAGTCCAGCACGGGGCCGTCCATCACCGAGGAAGAACTGATGACCCTGGTGGACGAGGCCGAGCAGGAGGGCGCCATCGACGAAGAAGACAGAACACTGATCCAGAATGTGATGGAGTTCAACGACAGCCGGGTGAGTGAGATACTGACCCCCCGGGTGGACATTGTAGCCCTGCCGATGGGCAGCACGCAGGCGGAGGCCACCCAGCTGTTTTTGGAGACCGGATACACCCGCCTGCTGGTGTATCAGGACAGCCTGGACCAGGTGCTGGGTGTTATCCACCTGCGGGACTACTTTGAGGCGTTGCAGCGCGGCATAAAGGATATCGAGGAGCTGCTGTCGCCGGTGGTGTTTATCACGCCATACGCCAAAATAAGCGATGTGCTGAAGATACTGCAAAGCGAAAAGGCCCACATGGCCGTGGTAACCGACGAATATGGCGGCACCGTGGGCCTGGTGACCATGGAGGATATCCTGGAAGAGCTGGTGGGCGAGATATGGGACGAGCACGACGAGGTGGTGGAGGAGATCCACCAAAACGACGACGGCAGTTGCCTGGTGACGGGCGCCGCCTATGTGGACGACGTGTTTGAGATGCTGGGCATTACGGGGGAGAGCGACGCCTCCACCGTAAACGGCTGGATCATGGAGCAGCTGGGCCATATCCCGCAGCAGGGCGACCGATTTGCTTTCGGCGGCTACGAGATTGAGGTGCTGGGCGTGCAAAACAAGCGGGTGACCCAATGCCTGTTCACCAGGCAGGAAGCACCTGAACCTGCCCAAGAGGAGGTCCCGCCGGAAGCATAACTGCCAACAAAAAAGAACTGTGCTGCCAATCCAGGCAGCACAGTTCTTTTGCTATTTGTTTAAGGCCGCTATTCCCGGTGGTACACCTTAATGCCACAGAGCAGCCACTGACCGTTACTGTTGATGAAGGCCATGTCGTAGCTGGGCTTCTCCACATGCAGCTGGGCGCCGCGGTGCACGTTCACCGTGAACTCAATGTGCCCGGTGAACAGGGTGTCGCTCATGGCCTGCAGGTCGGAAATCTCCACGTCGAAGAACTCCCGGCTTTCGTGGGTGAGATACCAGCCCCACTGGTATTCCTGCAGGTTGGTGTAAAGCTCCGCCTCGGGGTACAGGTAGGGCTTCAGGCCGCTGAAGGTGAGGTCCTCGGTGATGAAGTCGGAGTAGGCCTTGGCGGTGGTTTCCAGCACCTCGGCATAAGCCTGCTGCTGCTCGGCGGTGGGGGCCGCGGTTATGGTAACGGTGTGGGTTTCCATGTCCACGTCCACCGTGCATTCGCCGCCCAGGGCGCTGGTGGCTGTAAAGGTGGGGGCGTTCAGTGTTGGTTCCGTTTGATAGGTCAGCGTTTTGGCCGGCACGGCGCTTTGGTCGTTCAGCAGGCCGAAAATATCGTCAATCCCGCTGGCGGTGCCGCTGCTTTGGGGCAGGGCCTCGCCGTTCATCAGCACGGTAACGGTGCTGGGCGCGGTAATGGTATAGCCGCCCAGATAGTCGATGGTGGCGTAAACGGCCCAGCCGCTCTCGCTGGCCTCGTCCGGCACCAGGTACACTTGGCCAAGTTTTTCGTCGCCGCTGTACACCGAGTACAGCTGCACGTTCTCGCCCAAATCGCGCGCGGCGGTGCGGCGGTAGGTCAGGCTGTCGGCCGGGGCGCTAAAGCGGGCGGCAATAATGGCAAAATAATCCTCCCAGCCGCTGTTTTCGTCGGGGGTAAAAACGGCCTCGGCCGCCGGCTGCAGGGTGTCGTACGCGCCGGCTTCCAGCTGCTGGAAGTACTGGTTCAGCGCGTGGTTGGGGGTATGCAGCTCGTAGCTGGCCAGGCTGCGGCCCAGCCAGCCCAACAGCGCCCAGATGACAATGGCCAGTACAATGGCCAGCGCCAAAAGGCCAATCCAGTATTTGGACACCCGCCGCTTGCGCACCGGCTCGGGGCGCAGGGTCTCGGTGTTGGCAGCGGATGCGCTGCTCTGGCGCGTACGCCGTGGCGGCGGGCGCTTTTCGGGGGTTTTCCCCTTTTTCAGTTTCTCCAAAACGGTGTTCCTTCCTCTTCCCCTTGTTCAGAAAACATGTTTAACGCCATCACTCAAACTTGGGCTCGCGTTTTTCCAAAAACGCGGCGCAGGCTTCCTTTTGCTCGGCGGAGCCATTGCAGTAAACGCCCTGTGCGTATTCAAACAGCAGGCCGGCCTGTGTGCTGTTTTCCTGCGCCAGGTTGATGCCCCGTTTGGCAAAGCCCATGGCCGCCGGCGGCAGGGCCGCCATTTTGCCGGCCAGCGCCATGGCCCGGGCGTTCAGCTCGGCCAGCGGCACCACTTCCTCCACCAGGCCTATGCGCAGCGCTTCGGCGGCGTCCACCTCTTCGCAGGCCAGTATCATCCGCTTGGCCTGGCCAATGCCCACCAGCTTGGTCAGGCGGGTGGTGCCGCCCATGTCGGGCGCCAGGGCGAACTTCACCTCCTGCATCTGGTAGCGGGCGTTGTCGGCTGAAAGGCGGATATCGCAGCCCAAAATCAGCTCCACGCCCGAGCCGTAGCACACGCCCTGCACCGCGGCAATAACGGGGATGGACCACTCCTGCCAGCGGCCGTACAGCCGGTGCTGCCAGGCGCCGTGCTCCAGCATGTGCTGGCTGCTGGCGGCCTTCAGCATCTTCAAATCAATGCCGGCGCAAAAGTGCTTGCCCTCGGCGTTTATCACCACGGCCCGCACGGCGGCATCGGCCTCTATCGCGTTCTGGCAGGCATATAGCTCCTGCCACACGGCCGTGTCCATGATGTTCATTTTGTCGGGCCGGTTCAGCGTGACGCAGGCGATATTGCCCTGCTTTTCGTAGTGGATGTAAGTGCCCTGTGCCATAAAAACCCCCTTACAAGGTTACATTAGAATACCAGCCAGGCCGACGGCTGCGAACGGGAGCCGTACAGCGACGAACAGACATTGATGGTTTCGCCCTCGTACCACATCACGCTGGACGAGCCGCCGTCCTGCATGGAGGCGTTGATGGCGCCGTATTCCAGCATCAGGTCCAGGCAGTCCTGAATGGTGGCGCCCAGGCTGTGGGGCTGCCGGCCGTCTATCACCAGCATCAGCACGGCGCCGTCGGCCCGCTGGCCCAGCGCGGTGCGGGGGTTCAGGCCGCTGCCGTTGCCGGTGTACTCCACCGGGTTGCCGTTCACTATCAGCGGCGGCATGATGGTGGGCTCCACAGTCACGGCGTCGCGGATATTCATGTCCAGCGCCTGCTGGCCGGTCATCTTGCCCACCACCAGGTGGTTGTCGGTGTCAAAGCCAATGATGGTGCTCTCCATGCCGGTGGAGCCGTTGCGGATGACGCCGTCCTGTATCAGCAGGCCCAGCGGCTGGCCGCCCTTGCCCACGCCGCCCGGGTCGTCAAAGAAGCCGGCGTTGATGGCGGCGGTGGCGCTGTATTCGGTGGCAAAGTCCTCCACCTTCTTGCCGCGCACCTCGCTGCCAAAGCTGCTAAGGCAGCGCAGCTCCACGCGGGAGGGGTCTTTAACAATCATCATCTTGCCCACAAAGGTGTTGCCGCTCACCTCTTGTATCTCAATGGGGTCGGTGTTTTCTTCCTCCACCGGGGCTTCTTCAAAGGGCTTGGTCACGTCGGTCACTTCGGTAATGGGCAGCACGGTGTTGGCCGCCAGCATCTCGGCCACGTCCTCCTTGCTGTAGGGGGTGAAGGGGGCGTAGGCCAAAAATTTAATGGCGCTGGTCTCGGTTACCGAGGCCACAAACAGCTGCTCGGCGTTGGGGAAGTTGCCGCTGGTAACCACCCGTATGGCGCCCACAATAAGCACCACCACGGCCACCAGCACCACGCCCACCACGCCCAGTGTTTTAAAAATGCCCCGCCGGATGCGCCCCTTGCGCTTTTTGGGCGGCGCCTCCCGGCGGCTGCGCGACCGTTCGGCAGCCGGGCGTTCCCGCTGCACCTTGCTCAAGGCGTCGCGGCTGTAGCTGTGGCGGTCCATCGGCTCATCGCTGGCTGGGGGCTCACCGGCAGGTTCCTCGCCGTGGGCCATGTCCAGCTGGTAAAGGGCGGTGTCGCTCAGGCCTTTGTCGGCCCGGCGGCCCATGGGCAGCAGCTCAAAGTCATAGGCCTCGGTCGTCTCTTCGGCGGGCGGGGCAGCCGGTGTGGTGGCAGCCTCGGCCAACGGCCTGCCGGTTTTGGGGTCAAAGTTCATCTTCGCCCCGCCGGCAGCCGGCAAATCGCCCGCCAGCGACCGGCCGGTCTTGGGGTCAAACCTGGCCAGGGGGGGCGCTGCAGCAGGCGCCGCGGCGGCTTCAGCCAAAGGCCGGCCTGTTTTCGGGTCAAAGTTCATCTTCGCCCCGCCGGCAGCCGGCAAATCGCCCGCCAGCGGCCGGCCGGTCTTGGGGTCAAACCTGGCTTTGGGGGCTTCTGCGGCAGGCGCCGCGGCGGCCTCGGCCAAAGGCCGGCCTGTTTTCGGGTCAAAGTTCATCTTCACCCCGCCGGCAGCCGGCAGATCGCCCGCCAGCGGCCGGCCGGTTTTGGGGTCAAAACGCTTACCGGCGCCAGTGGCGTCAGCGGGGGTTTTATTGCCTCTTATGGTAATGTTATGCAGCTCTTCCTGCATGGGGCCACCTCCATGGGTCAAAGGGTTTTGGACTTCTTCTGTTTAAACACCCATTCGCGCTGCACAAAAAAGCTGACGCAGAACAGGACGAGGTCGACGATGATTTTGGCCAGTGTGGTAAGGGGGATGACCTTGCTGAGCAGGTAGGTGCCGCCATAGGAGGCGAACATCTGGCACACGCTGACAATGGCGTAGCGCCACAATGCGCTGGGCGCCTTGGAGCGGCTGCCAAACACCAGCCGGAAGTTGAGTATAAAGTTGAGCAGCGCCGAGCAGATGCGCGCCACCACGGTGGCAATGAAAATGCTCTGGCTGGGGGGCCAGGCGCTCAGCGCCCACTCCAGTATGGTGAATAGCACCAGATCCAGCAGGGTGCACAGGATGCTGGACAGCGCAAACTTTAAAATAGCAAAACGGATGATGAGCAGGTAGATGCGCAGGGAGTCCTTGACCGGGCGGAAATGGCTGGCTTCGTTGTTGTCCAGGTAGATGGTGGCAATGGGCACCTCCATCAGCGGCACCTGCTGGCGCTTGCTCTCCAGCAGCATGTTGGTTTCAAATTCGTAGCGCTCGCCGGTCACCTTCAGCAGCTTTTTGGCCAGCTTGTTGGGAATGCCGCGCAGGCCGGTTTGGGTGTCGGAAATGCGCAGGCCCGCCGCCCAGCGGAAGAAGGTGCGGGTGATGCGGTTGCCATAGGCGCTTTTTTTGGGCACGTCGTCTTGGAAAAAGTCGCGCGCGCCCAGC
Source organism: Oscillospiraceae bacterium (assembly GCA_012729855.1). GTDB lineage: Bacteria > Bacillota > Clostridia > Oscillospirales > Ruminococcaceae > JAAYCI01. Next base: position 13,471 of record JAAYCI010000066.1, on the reverse strand, counting down.
ACCAGGTACTCGGGGTTTGCCTCCAGCGCGCGGGCCACCTGCAGCACGTCCTCCACACTGTGCTGGCCGTCGCCGTCCAGCGTTACCACGCCCACATAGTCGTCCGCCTCGGCCAGGTAGCACTCCATCGCGCTTTTCAGCGCGCGGCCCTTGCCACGGTTCACCGCGTGGGTAATCAGCGTGCACTGCGGGTGGGCGGCAGCATCCTCAAAGTAAGGCAGATAGCTTGCGCTGCTGCCGTCGTTCACCACATAGATACGCTCAAACCCGGCATCCACCAGCCCGTCGATAACGGCAGTGAAGCGTTTGTCGGGGTTGAGCGAGGGGACAATCGCCGCTACTCTCAAGCTTGTCCTCCCATGTTAAGATTTTTGGAATCAACAAACAACTTTGGGCTACCAGCGCCGGCGGCCCTTGCCGCCTTTTTTGCCGCCGCGGTTCACCCGCACCAGCACAGCCACCAGCACCACAATCACCACCACGGCTGCCACAGCCACCATAATAACCCAGCTGCTGCCACTGTCAGAAGGCTGCTGCGTAGAGGCCGGCAGGGAGATGAAGGCGGAATGCTCGCCGGGCAGGCTGTCGCCCTCGGCCGGTATAATGCTGGTAACCGGTACCGATTCCGGCTCGGGCGCCGGCTCCGGTTCGGGGGTCATGTCAATATTCTCAAACAGGTCGTTGCCGGCCACGTCGGGGCCAACGGTGCTGCGTACCAAGCCAAACTTGCGGCAGTCCTCCCAGGTGCCGCCCAGTTGCACGGAAAAATAGGTGACCTGGGAGGTGTGCTTGGCAAAGCCGGCCTCGGCCATCTCAAAGGCGGTGGCGCCGCCAAAACGTTCCAGCGGCACGGTCCAGTCCATGATGATCTCATTTTCGGGGTAGAGGTGCAGGTAGGTCTTGGGCACGTCCCAGGTGCCATACTGCGCGGCGCTCTCGGGGTAGGCCGTCTCGTCGGCGGTCAGCTCCAGTGCCTCCACCAGCGTCTGTGCGTTCAGAATGTGGGCGCCGTGGCCGTACTCGCCGTTCAGGTCGTGCCCGGCGGCCACCAGGGGCTTGAAGCGCCGCAGCATCTCCACTTGGAAAGCCAGCACCTCATCGCGGTCAAACACCGATTCCGCCGACGCCAGGCTCTCCAGCGAGGCGTATAGATCGGGGAAGGGGCCGATGACCGGGTAGGCCGTCACGCCCACCGTCCACAGGCCGTCCAGCAGCTCGTGCGGGCGGTAGCGCTCGCCCCAGTGGTTGGTCATGTACACCACCTGCACCGCAAGGCCCTGCTCGCCGGCATAGGTGGGCAGAATGCCGCCAAAAAACAGGTGCTCATCGTCGGCATGGGTGGAGAACACCACCAGGTCGGCTTTCTCGCAAGGGGGCTGCCACTGCTGCACCCAGTCGGGCAGGGGGGCATCGCCAAACAGGTAGATGTCGCACAAAATGTTTTCGCCCTCGCCCAGTGTGAGGGTGGCCTCGGTTACAGGGGTTTCCAGCGTGGCCAGCTCGTGCAGGTAGCCATAGCTGCCCCCACGGCTGGTGGCGCCGCCGGCCTCCAGCTCCCAGGCGGCGGGGGGGCGGTCCCACACCAGATAGATGCGCGTAAAAGGCGTCTCGCTGGTGATGCCAATGGTGTCGCCCCCGGCCGGCGTGATGCTGGTGGAGCGGTTGCGGTCCAGCAACACGCCGGTGCCCAGCCCGCCGGAATGTTCCAGTGAAATGCCGGTGGTTATCTCGCCAACAGCGTCATCACCGGCGGTACTGCTGCCTGTGGCGGTGCTGCTGCCGGGCCCTGCGGCCCGGGCCGCAAAACCGCCGGCAGAAAAAAAGCCGACAGCCAAAAGCCCCGCCAGCAGGCAAAGGGCCAAACGCAGCCATTTTTGATGTTTTGTGCCGGGTGCGGATAAACGGTTCAACGGCGTTCCTTCCTCTGCCAAGGGTTACATACCCATATATTATACAATAAAATGTGTCTGAATGGTATACGAAATATAAAGCCGCATCCTTGCACATGCCTGCGCAAGACGTGGTTAAACAAGAGAATTTCCCCAGCAACGTACTACTGGGGAAATATATCCAGGCAAATAGTATTGGCCAAATCAGCCGTCGGCGTTTATTTTGGCCACCAGCTCGTCTATCACGCGGTCGGCGTCGGCATAGTCCACCTGGCAGGTGCCCACCTGGGGGTGCCCGCCGCCGCCGTACTTCAGCATCAGCGAGCCCACGTCGGTTTTGGACGTGCGGTTCAGCACACTGTGGCCCACGGCAATGGGGCAGTTCTGCTTGTCGCGGCCATCCACCACCCACAGCGAGATGTTTTGCTCGGGGTAAAGGCTGTAAACAAGGAAGCGGTTGCCGGTGTAAATGGGCGCCACGTCACGTAAATCGGTGATGATGGCGTTGCCCCGGGTGGTGGTGTGGGCCTGCAGCATGGTGCGGAACTGGGCCTCCTGCTCGAAATACATGTTCACCCGCTCGGCCACGTCGGGGTCGGCCAAAATCTGGTCGATGGGTTTCTCGGCCACCGCGTCAATCAGCTTTTCCATCAGCGCGTAGTTGCTGATGCGGAACTCGCGGAAACGGCCCAGGCCGGTGCGGGGGTCCATCAAAAAGCCCAGCAGCACCCAGCCGGTGGGGTTCATTATCTCCTCGCGCGTCAGCTTGGCGGCGTCCACCTTGTCCACCGCCACCACCATCTCCTCCATCTGGGGCAGGCGGGTTTTGCCGTCGTAGTAGTCATAAATCACACGGGCGGCGCTGTCGGCCAGGCGGCTTTCACCTTTAAACCTGGCGTCTTTGCCCAGGCGCTCGTTTTCGCTGCTGTGGTGGTCGAACCAAAGGTTTACGCCGGGCACATAGGGCACGTTGGCCAGCACGTCCTGGTCGGTCACCTCAATAATACCGTCCTGCAGGTCTTTGGGGTGCACAAACTTCCATGTATCAATAATGCCAAGTTTTTTCAGCAGTGCGGCACAGGCCAAGCCGTCAAAGTCTGAACGTGTCAACAGTCGCATGGTACTTTCCCCCCGTGTGTTGGGTGACCCGGTCAAAGTGCGGTGGTACACAATGCCACCAAACCGGCCCCGGAATTTGTGCAGCTATCATACCACCTTTTTGGGCGAAAATCCAGTATATTGCGTAAAATGAAAGCAAGGAATACGCGCACTATACGCAAAAAAACAGCCCCGCTTAGGCGAAGCTGGTTTTTAGGCTGCCGGAACCTGGCGGAGTTCCCAAGCCTGCTGGGGAGTGGAGATACTGAACGATATTGGAAGTGCAAAGAATTGAAAAGGGCTTTAAAGCGTGTTGCAATAAAAAACATAACGATTTCCATTACAGTATACTGCGCTGTGCGGTAGATGTCAACCATTTTAAGAAAAAATGCGCGGCAAAAAGCCCGAACACGGCTTGCAGGGCCGGCGTTCGGGCAAATAAACAGGTTTAAGATGGCTGGAAAGCAGCTGGCATGTATGGCGCTAAAGTGGTATATTACAAAATAACGCCCCAAAGAGGATATGGATTCTAATGCTGGGGCGAACGTTTTACCAGCTCGATGCCCTCGGTAATGGCCACCACCAGGCCGGCGTGGTTGGCCAGGTTCATGTCGGGCACGCGGGCCATCAGGCCACCCTCGGTGGTGGTGGCAAAGCGGGCGTAGCCTTTATTGAAAACAATGGCGCAAACGTCCAAAAAACACTTTTCGCACTGGCACATGTCAGGGGTTTTGGCCATAAACTTGCGCACGTTCTCTTTCACCAGTTCCTCGTTTGCGTTTATCAGGTGATACTTCCCCTGGTTGTCATTTGGTTCCGCCATGCTTTTCTCCTCCCTTTGTGCCTGTGGGCATAACAACGGCATAACGCCTCTCTATATAGTGTAGCACGGTTTGCTGTAAAGTACAACCGGTTTTCAGCTGTGCAGTTTGATGTGCGGTGCAGGTGTGGTATACTGGAAAAGATAACGCAGAACGCACGAAGGGAGACGGCCATGCAGGTGAATGGGCTGGTGCTGGCGGCCGGGATGTCCAGCCGGATGGGGGCGTTTAAACCCCTGCTGCCGCTGGGCGGCAAAACGGTAATTGAATGCACTGTAGACAGCCTGCTGGCCGGTGGCGCCGCGCAGGTAACGGTGGTGCTAGGCCGCCGCGCGCCGGATGTGGCCGCGCTGCTGCAAAAACGCTACCCGCCCAATGTGCTGACGCTGGCAGTGAATGCGGCGTACGAAACCACCGATATGCTGGCCTCGGTGAAGCTTGGCCTGCGGGCGCTGCCGCCCTGCGGCGCTTTCTTCCTGCTGCCGGGGGACATCCCCGCGGTGGCACCGGCCACCTGCCAGGCGCTGGTGCAGCATAGGAACGCCACCGGCGCGCGCGTGGTGTTCCCGGTGTATCGCGGCAAAGAAGAACACCCGCCGCTGGTGGCGGCCGGGTGTATCAAAACCATACTGGAATATGCGGGCGAAGGCGGCCTGCGCGGCGTCTGGCGGCAGTTTGCAGGGCAAACGGCCCGGCTGCCGGTAAATGACATTGGCTGCGCGATGGACACCGACACCCCGGCCGACTACGACCGCCTGGCTGCCTACCTGCAAAACCGCAGGGGATAAGGCTAACGGAATTTGGGGTTTGGTGTCCAGTCGGGCCGGATGGGCAGCGCGTCGCCGGGGTCACCCTTGCCAAAGTGGCTGGGCAGGGCCCCGCCCATGGGGCCCAAGGGCGGGTAGCTGTTGGGGTTTTGGTAGTGTGGGGCCGGCTCATCCGGCAGGCCGGCCATGTTTTCCAGTGCTTCAATGTCGGCATCGCGCCGCTGGCGGATGCGTTGGCCCACCTCACTGTTGGGGTCTATGGGCTGTATTTTTGGTGGTGATTGCCGATGCTTTTTCATAAAAATATCCTCTTGGATGGCCGCACAGGGCGATGCGTGGCTAACGCCTGCGCAGCTGGGTGTAAAAATAATAGCCCAGGCCGATAAGCAGCGCCAGGATGAGCACGGTGAATACCAGCTTGATGAGGAACCCGGCCAGCACCCAGGCAAAGCGAATGAGGATGACCAATACGACCACCCCGACAACGGCGATGAGAATGTTCTTGAGATTGACTTTCATACAGGCCTCCGATGCTGTGCATTCAGTATAGGCGCCACCTGTGGCGAGTGCAAGCGGAAATTGGCGAAAGGCCAAGCCAAAACACACTTGTGTATGTGAATAGACCGTGATACTATGGGTTTGGTAATTTAGTTTAGCACAAACGCATGAAAGGAGCAAACAGATGGACGAAGTATACAAATTCCTGAAAGAGCTGCCCACCTTCTACCTGGCCACCGTGGAGGGCGACCAGCCCCGCGTGCGCCCGTTTGGGGCCATCATTCAGCTGGAGGGCAAGCTGTGGCTGGTTACCAGCAGCAAAAAGCCGGTGTACCAGCAGGTTGCCAGGAACCCCAAGGCGGAGATGAGCGGCACCGACAAAGACGGCAACTGGATACGGGTGCAAACCACCCTGGTGGCCGAGGACAACCGCGCCGCCAAAGTACAGCTGCTGGAGGAATACCCCACCCTGAAAGCCGTATACGCGCCCGACGACGACCACATGACCATGCTGTCCTTCAACAACACCACGGCCACCTTCTGCTCCTTCACCAGCCAGCCCCGCGCGGTGACGTTCTAACGCGACCAGTTTATTCATAAGCAAAGCACCAGCATAGCTGGTGCTTTGCTTATATCAAAGTAAAACGGAACGCCCCGGTGACAGGGGTACGGACACGACCGCCGGGCGGTCAGAGATTGAAACCAGAAGCGGATATCAGACTAATGCGGCCATCAGGGAATTGCTGGACGCTGATGGTAGCAGTACTGTAAGCATTCGGCTCAACATCTGATGGCAAGCCATGCGCAAGCTCGAAGGTGGCCACAACAATGCCATCGGGAAGATGGTTCAATTCGGTAGATACTATGCTAACGCCATCGTTATAGCCAAGAGCGCCTATTTTCTGGAAGAATAAGATATCAACGCTTTCATCGTAGTAGAGCCCAACATCATTGACGTCGTCAAAAAAAGACCGTAGGTCTTTGTCCTTGTCAATAGAGAACCATGAGGCAAAAGCGTCACAAATCGCGTCAAAAGGAAAGGCATATGTTGGGTATTCGGCTATAAAGGTATCTGGAAGGGATATGGCATCACCTGTCATATGGTAGTATTGTTCGAGATTAAATGGAGTGGGCTGTTGACATTCCAGAGCATAGCCCTCCATGTCGACGAAAAGCCAAACTGCGCCCAGTGGATTAGAATCCAGTAATATTTCCTGGAGTTCCTGTGGTGTAGCGAAATCGGTTATGTACTTTACTTCATTCGGTGCCGATTCATCCTGATAATAGCGGAGAGGATGATTGAGAAGACGTCTGGCAAAAAGTGTAAAGAAATCTTCATTGAGGGTTGCGGTAAAATTCGGTTCGGGTTCGGGTTCTGGTTCTGGCTCAGAAATGGATATAGATGACATGGCTACAGAACTGGAGGCCGATGGAGTAGAGATTGATGATGAACAAGGAAGCGAAGCAGGCAGAGTGTTTTTGGGTGACTCCGCACACCCTATGGTGCCTGCAGTAGCCATAATAATGGTGATAAGTAGCGCGCTAAATGCACGAAGAAATTTCATGCTTGTCCCTCCCCCAAAATACTACTTATTCCTCCGGCGTGCCCATAAGCTGCGGCGCGCTGAACTGGTCTATGCGGTAGTTCAGGTAGTCGATGTTGCGCAAAAGGCCCGCCAGGCCCTGGCCCTGTGGCGCGGCGCCGGTGGCCTCGCCCTGGGCCATGATGTTCTCCAGCGCAATGCTGAACTCGGGCTGCTCGTCCAGCCGCAAATACAGCTTGCCGCCGCTTTGCAGCGAGAGCTTCAGCTGACGGAAGGAGCTGTGCTCCAGCAGGCAGATGTCCAGGATGAGCACCGGCCGGCCGTCCTCGTTGGGGCGCAGGCGGGCGCGGCAGGCAATGAGGAAGCTCTCCTTGCCGGTGCGCAGGCGGCTGTGCCGCGGCGTGTGGAATCCGATGGGCAGCCGGGCTTTCCCGCGGGCGGTAGCCCAGCTCAGCAGCAGGCCGTCGCCGTCCATATCCAGCCGCAGAGACTGCACCCCGGTGGTGAAGTTGTTATTCATCACCTGCACAATGATGGGCAGCAGGCCGGCGCTGTTGCGCTCAAAGCGCCAGGTGGTGCCGCAAAAGGCCTCCATGCCCGGCGGCAGGCCGGCGGCGGCCTCGGTGCGGGCGGCGCCCCAGCGTTTGGCGCGGGCGGGGCGGGGCAGGGGCTTTGGCTTTACAGGCGTGGGGGGCAGCGGCACGCAAAAGCGCAGCTGGCCCAGCGTGCTGGCCAGGCGGCTGTGGGCCGCCGGGTTTTCGGGCAGGCTGGCCGGCAGGTCGTTAAGGCCGTAGAAGTATTCCCGCATCAGGTGGTAGGCGGCCGAGTCGGTGAACATGCGCGGGTTGCCGGCCGTCATCACAATCACAATGCCCAGCCGCGGGATGACGGTGACATACTGGCCGAACATCCCGTTCATGATGTAAGCGCCGCCGCCCGTGGCCTCCAGCCAGATGTGGTAGCCGTAGCGTTCGCCCTCGGGTGTGAGGATCTGCTCGCTGGTGGCCTGCTCCACCCAGCTTTCGGGCAGCAGCTGGCGGGTCTCGCCATCCACCGCCCAGCGCCCCTTTTGCAGGTACAGCTGGCCGTGCTTTGCCATGTCCTCCAGCATCATGTACAGGCCCCAGCCGCCCTTTTCGTGCCCGGTGGCCGATTTCTCCCACGCAATGGGCCCAAAGCCCAGGGGCTCCAGCAGGCGGGGGGTCAGGTACTCAATAACAGTGCCGCCGGTCAATTTGCATATAAGCGCACTGAGCAGGTAGCTGTTCATGGAGTTGTACACAAAGCGCTCGCCGGGCTCGTGGGTAACGCTGGAGGAGAAAATGCCTTTGATCCAGTCGGTTTCCACCGCTTCATTTATCTCATTATAGCTGATGCCGCTGGACATGGTGAGCAGGTGCCTGATCGTCACCGCCCGGATGCGCCGGGGGCTGAACAGGCCCAGCTCCTGGGGAAAATAGTCGGCAATTTTATCCTCCAGCGCAAACAGCCCCTCGCCAATGGCAATGCCCACGGCAGTGCCCAGCAGCGACTTTGACTGGCTGTGGGTGACATGCCAGATGTCCCGGCGGAAGGGGGCGAAGCACCCCTCGCTGATAACATGGCCATTGCGCAGCACCATCAGCGCATGGGCGTTGGCCAGCGGCGCCGCGCTGATGGCCCGATAAAAGCCGTCCAGCAGGGCGCTGGGCAGGCCCTGGGCCTCGGGGGTGCAGCGGGGCAGCATAACGGGCCGGCCCTCCACCGGCTGAAAGCTGGGTTTGGGCTCGCTGCCGCCGGCCAGCGCGCCGCGGCCGTTGCCCATCAGCAGCTGCTGCAGGGCGCGCAGGGTTTTCACTTGGGTGGAAAGCGCCATGGTATATCAATCTCCCACTGAATAGGCGATAAGCTTTGCGAGGGATTTTTTCCGCCCGCAAGGCGGAGGATTGAGCAATACTGTATGGTTTGCGATTGACGATAAGGTGAATGCCGCGATAGCGGCAAAGAAGAGCCCCTGGGGGCCAACGCGGCGAGCGGGAAAAAGACCCGCAAAGATATCGGTTTTTCAGTGAGAGATTGATATTACTCCACTGTAACAGACTTGGCCAGGTTGCGCGGCTTGTCCACATCGCAGCCGCGCAAAAGGCTCACATAATAGGCAAACAGCTGCAGCGGCACCTCCAGCAGCAGCGGCATCAGTACGCCCTCGTAGCAGGGCAGCCGGTAGATGTAGTCGGCGGTGCCCTCCGGCACGTGGGCGTCCTCTTTGCAGAACAGCACCACCTTGGCGCCCCGGCTTTTCACCTCCTGGATATTGGAGATGGTTTTCTCATACACGGCATCCTGGGTGGCCAGCGCCAGTATGGGCATGCCCTCCACCACCAGGCTGATGGGCCCGTGCTTCAGCTCACCCGCGGCACAGGCCTCGCTGTGTATATAGCTTATCTCCTTCAGCTTCAGGCTGCCCTCCAGCGAGAGGGCGTAGTCCACCCCGCGGCCAATAAAAAACATATCGTCGGCGTTCATCAGCTCGTTGGCGAAAAACTGCACGTCTTTTTGTTGCGCCAAAATGCCGCGTATCAAATCGGGCGCGCGCATCATGTCGCCCAGCATGTGGCGGATGACTTCTTCGTGCAGGGTACCGCGCACCCGGGCCAGGTGCATGGCAAACAGGTACAGGCAGCACAGCTGCACGGTGTAGGCCTTGGTGCTGGCCACGGCAATCTCCATGCCGCCATAGCTGTACATCACCCAGTCGGCCGCGCGGGCAATGCTGCTGCCCACCACGTTCACAATGGCCAGTGTTTTAATGCCTTGCTCTTTGGCCATGCGCAGGGCGGCCAGGGTGTCTATGGTCTCGCCGCTTTGGCTGATGATGACCACCAGGTCGTTGGGGGCCAGGATGGGGTCGCGGTAGCGGAACTCGCTGGCAATGTCCACATCCACCGGCACGCGGGCCATGCGCTCAATGGCGCTTTTGCCCACCATGCCGGCATGCATGGCGGTGCCGCAGGCCACAATGTGGATGCGCCCAATGCCCTTTAAGAAGTCGTCGGTCAGGCCATCAATGCCCAGCTTGGGCAGGCCGTCTTCAATGCGGGGGCGCACAGCCGCCAAAATGGCGTCAGGCTCCTCGTTTATCTCCTTCAGCATAAAGTGGGGGTAGCCGCCCTTCTCGGCGGCCTCCACGCTGAAATCGGCGGTCAGCACCTCCTTGGCCACCGGGGTGCCGAAAGCGTCGTATACCTTGATGGTCTCGCGGGATAGTACGGCGATCTCACCGTTTTCAAGCACACTGTAGCGGCAGGTGTAGGGCAATATGGCGGGAATATCGCTGGCCAGAAAGTTCTCGCCCTCACCATAAGCGATGATGAGCGGGCTTTCCTTGCGCGCCGCGTAGATATGGTCGGGCTGGTCGGCAAACAGGATGGCCAGGCCATAGCTGCCCTGCACCTGGGCCAGCGTGTTGATGATGGCCTGCACCGGGTCGCCCTGGTAGTGGAAGTCCAGCAGCTTCACCAGCACCTCGCTGTCGGTCTGGCTGATAAAGTCGTAGCCCTGCAGCTTTAAAAACTCTTTCAGCTTCGAGTAGTTTTCAATGATGCCGTTGTGCACCAGCGACACCCGGGCCGACGAATGGGGGTGGCTGTTGATATCGCTGGGGGCGCCGTGCGTGGCCCAGCGGGTGTGGCCAATGCCCACAGTGGTTGGGGGTGGTTGAATGGCCGCCAGTTTTTCCGCCAGGCGGGCCAGCCGGCCCTGAGACTTATAAACGGCAATGCCGTCCGGTTGGAACAGCGCCACGCCGGCACTGTCGTATCCACGGTACTCTAGGCGGGACAGGCCATCCATCAATACCTCGCGGCTTTCCCGCGCGCCAATATATCCTACAATTCCACACATCTTAAAGGTCTCCTCCAATTTGGCAAAAAATATTAGCCCCATGCGTTTTGGCATGGGTGGTGGGGAAGGTGATGTGTTCCCGCTACGCATGGCTTTGTTCGGGTGTTGCCACCCGGTTTTGCCCAGAGGTTGTGCCGCAGCCTGAAAGGCTGGGGCGCAACCTCTTGCGTTGTCGTGCCGCGGGCGGAGACGGAAGGGCATCCGCTGAATGTTTCGATAACCCTTCTCCTCGTCACCCCACGCATGGAAAGGCGTGGGGCCAGGCGCTGTAAAACCATCCGGGGCCAGGCACATCAAACCCGGCCGGAATGGGTGTTTGTAAGCCGCGCGCTGCCTGGGCGCGGGGCGGCGGGCGTCAGCTCCTTTCTGTGTGGCGCACCCTACTTGAAAATGTACCGGCGGATGCGGTGGATGTAAATGATGCGCACTTTATCGATCAAAAAATCGTACAGCAAAAAAATAATGTTGCCCACCACGATGAGTGAGACCCAGAACAGGGTGGCGCTGGTGGCGATGTCCTCCAGCAGCTGCGGGCTGGAAAAAACAAAAAACAGCAGCACATACACCACCGCCACCACGGCGTTGAACAGCAGGAACTTCACGGCATAGCGCAGCACCCGGTTTTTTATCTTGTTCAGCTGCGGGTAAAGCACCGGGTAGTAGCCAAACAGCAGGATGAAAAACAATACCAGCTCGATGTCCGGCACCAGCAGGAAGCTGAGGATGGACACCGCGGCCCAGGCTACCAGCGCCGTTCTGCGGCCAATGTCCATGGCAATAGGCATCAGGCACAGGCCGGCCAGTATGGGCGCCACATAGGTGCCCACCGGCACATAGCCGCCCAGCAACAGAATAACCAGCGCCAGCGCGCTGGTAACGCCGCCAATGGCAATATTGCGGGGGGCGTTGCGGTTTTGGTGTGGTTGGTTGGCCATCGCGGCTACATCCTGCAGCAGGCGTCCAGGCAACACAGCAGGGTGCAGGTGTTGCAGGCGCAGTTCATGGCCTGGGCGTCCTGGTTTCGGCCCCCATAAGGGTTGCCCTGCATGTTGCCATCCTGCGACTGCTGCAGGTTGCGCAGGGCGGCCTCGTACTCGCGGTTGCCCGGCTCCAGGCGCACGGCCTCGCGGAAGTAGCCCATGGCCTGGTCCAGCCAGCCTTTGTAGTAGTAGGCGCTGCCCATCAAAAAGTTCCACTCGGCGTCGCCCGCGCCGGTAATGCCCGAAAGCTCGGCCAGCGCTTCGTCTATCTGCCCGGCGTTTATCATTTGGCGAATGGCCGGGTAGCGCCCGGTAGCGCTGCCGCCGCCCTGCTGGGCAGGGCCAGGGCCGGGCGCGGGGGCCGCGCCGGTACGCAGGATGCTCATCAGCGTGTCAAACGCCGCATTGATCTCATCCATCTTGGCCATGGCCTCTTCCCGCAGGGGGCTGTCGGCCTCGTAGTTGTCCAGGTTGTATTTTTGGGCCAGCGCGCGGTAGGCGTTCTTTATCTCGTCTTCGCCCGCGCCGTCAGGCAGGCCCAGTGTGCGGTAGGCTGTCAATTTGTCCATGCCCGGCCCTCCTTTCGTTTCGCTTGGTGCCCGCCATGGCTATGCCCTGTGGCAGGCCCAGGAAAAAGATATTGTCCAGAATGTTCTTGTATTGCCGAATGTCCAGCGCGTTGTAGCAAAGGGCAATCTCGCCCGCGGCCATGCGGCAGCGCCGGCGTGTGGCCTCGGCGGCGCTCTCTTTGGTGTAGCCGCCTTGTATGAACACATTGTAGCGGCCGGCCTTTTGGTCGCCCTCAAAGTCCTCGGCGGCGTCCAGCAGGTAGACGATTTGCCCGGCGAACAGCCCCAGGCGGTAGAGCAGCCGGCGTTCTGCGTCGTTGGCCCCCGCGGCGGCAAACAGGGCGGCGCACATCTGGGCGGTGGGCTCGCACGCTGCGTCCAGGCTGGCACAGCCGGCGGCCTCCAGCACGCGCTGGGCGTCCATTGCCTGGGTAAGGGTTTGGGCCAGCGCCGGGTGGCGCTTTGCCGCTTTTTTGTACATGCGCCCGGCAAAGGGTTTCAGCAGCCGGTAGCCCAAGCGTTTCAGGAATTTCTCATCGTCCAGGTTGTCGCACAGCTTGTGGTAGCTCAGCATTACCAGGCCGTCGGCCGCCAGGGCAAGGCCCGCTGTTTCGTGGCAGGTGGGGCGCTTGGTTATCGGGTTGGCAAAGCAGCCCTCGCAGCGCACGGCGCCCGCCTCGCCGCTCAGTGCGTCGGCCGTAACGGCCAGCAGCACCAGGTCGTAGTTCAGCAAAAAGCGGCTGAAAATGCCATGGCTGCGGCCCAGCTGCTTGCACAGGCCGCAGTAAACCGCGCGGTAGTCGTCAAAATCCCGCGTTTCCATCTGGCATTTTATGGGCATCACATATCCAAACACCCGGGTTAGCCACCTCGCAATCCATCGGCGCAAAACACGCGCCGGGCCGGATGCATCGCATTGTCTTACTGTTGAATCTTTATCCAATATATAATACACCATTCGGCGGAGGGTTGCAAGAACAGCAATGTCTTTGGAGTGCCCCATAGCGTTGGTTACAAGAAATCGACTAAAGCAAAGGGAAAGCCACCAGTTGGGCGCCTTTGCCGATAGGCGTGTTTGGCAGCACCGAAGCGGTTGTAAGCGCCTACGAACACTTCTACTACAGCTTGCAATGTTTCCAGTGTCCGCGCAAAACACCGGCTGCGCCTCGCAAGAACCGGGATGTAGTGCCGCAGGTCGGCATTCCCGCCCTCAACGGTGAATGTATCGCTCTTGTTGCGCATATTGCGCACATGCCTGCCTGGGTAAATCACATCCAGATATCCCCCAGAGTAGTAGGTCTTGATGGCCTGGTTGCGCACTTCGTCGGGGTACGCTCGGTTCTTGGGATTCAGCGTATACGTGTGACCGCATTCATTGCATTTGCATCTTTGCGTGCCTGAGCGGTTTTTTCCATAGTTTGTC
>JAAYCI010000065.1 GCA_012729855.1 Oscillospiraceae bacterium | reverse complement strand
CCGCGCCGGCGGCCGGGCGGGTAATGGCCCCGGTGGCCGGGTCTATGACGGCCGCGTTGTCGGACGCCCACACAATGGCCGAGCCGTTAGCGCCCGTGGTGGGCAGGGTCATCTTGCCGGTGCCGCTGCTGGCCGTGATGCTCTCTTTGCTCAGGGCGGCTTTATCGGCGGCCACCTTGTCGGTGTCCGGCGCGCCGGGGTCTACTATGCCAGGGCCGGGGTCGGGCGTGCCGGGATCCGAGGTGCCGGGGTCGGGCGTGCCGGGGTCGGGCGTGCCGGGGTCGGGCGTGCCGGGGTCGGGGGTGCCGGGATCAACCGGGTCTGCCGCCTTTTGTATGAGAAAACTGTAGCGGTGGGCGTGCACGCCCCGCATGTTGAAATTTAGGTAATGCTTCCCGGCCGACAGGGCCAGTTCAACGCTGTCCTCCGCGGAAATATGCAGGGTGGGAAACTCCTTCAAAATGTTGCCCTGCGCACCCAGCAGCTTTACAGTCCAGCCAAAGTTCCATTGGTAATCCGGCGTGGCAAACTTAAACGTATAGTTGCCGGCCACCGGAACGTCGAACACAAAATAGTCGTTGTCCCCAGCGCTCTGCTTGGCTTCGCTCCACATGGTGCTGCCATGCATTGTTTTGTCCAAGGCAGCCGCCGTCGCCTCAGCCAGGGTGTTGTTGGGCTCCTGCTCCCAGTCAAGCGCGGCGGTGTGGTCTATTTGTATGGTATAGGGAAAAGTAAGCCCGCCCATGTTCAGCATGGAGCCATTGTCCGGCTTCAGGTAGAAATAGTAGGTACCCGCGCCCAGGCCTATGGGCGTCCATTCCACACTTTGGGTATGCGCCCGCATATATAGCTTATTCACAATGTTTATTGTCGAGTTGATAGCTTCCGTGCCCTTTGAAAGATAGAGAAAAACGCCATCTACGCCACCTTTATAGTCCTGCTGGAATTTTACGGTAACCACGCCGGGGGTATCCAGCGTGAACGTATACCAGTTATAAGAGATGGCCTTGTTCAGCACACCGGAATAGGCCTGCCCAAACGTTAACGGGCGGGCATTCGCGGCACTGGACATATCGGGATCATCCGCCACCGTGGCGCCTTCGGCAGGGGTGGCCGCGCCTTCGGCGGAAGCCGCCTCTCCTTCATCGAGAGCCGCTGCTTCTTCAGCAAGAGCCGCATCTTGTTCATCGGGATCCGTCTCTTCTTCAGCAGGAACAACCGCTTGCTCGGCGTCAACAATGGGTTCCATGGGCTCTCCCATGTCAATGTCTGCTTCCGGTGTGCTCTCCACCACGCTGTCATCCACCGGCGGGGCCTGCTGTGCCAGGGCCGACGTGGGCAGCAGCATGGCTGCCACCAGGAAAACCGCTACCAGGGTATATAGGCGTTTTTTCATTTTGAATCAAACCTCCTCTAAGGGTTGGGTGCGCGGGCAGTGGTCAGGTCACGGTAACGGTGCAGGTGGCTTTCTTCTTGCCGTCCCTGGTGGTCACCGTGATGGTGGTCGTGCCCTTCTTCAGGCCCTTCACCACACCCTTGCTGCTCACGGTGGCCACGCTTTTCTTGCTGCTCTTCCAGCTCACGCTCTTGTCGTACGCATTGCTGGGCGCTACAGTGGCTTTCAGCTTTACGGTGCTTTTGGCCTTCACGCTGGCCTCGGTCTTGTTCAGGCTCACGCCCGTCACCTTGGCCTTCACCGTCAGCGTGACGGTGCCCTTCTTGCCGCCCTCGGCGCTGGTGG
>JAAYCI010000064.1 GCA_012729855.1 Oscillospiraceae bacterium | reverse complement strand
CGCTGGACGCCGCTGTGGAAAAGATGGGCGCCATTTGTGACAACCTGAAAAAGCTGCAGTGGCAGGACGGCCTTGGCGTTACGATAAGCGGAGGCTTGAGCACCTACAGCAAAGGGATCTCGCTGTCAAAATTCCTGGAAGCCGCCGACAAAAACCTGTATACGGCGAAGCAGACAGGGCGTAACAGAATCATCTATTAAAGCCCCGTTAGCCGGAAGCCCGTACACTGTGTACGGGCTTTCACTGTTCTATTTTGGCACTTCCCCGCCTGCAAACATTGCTTTGTCGGCTTTTCCGTGCTACGGTTTACGTATACGCGCTTGACATTGACGCCTTTGAGCATAGCATTGCCGGATGCAAACCGAGCGGCAGGCGCTGGAGACCGTTGAGGGGGTTTTGCGCACCCTGGTGCACCAGCTGGAAAAACTGCTGCCCGCCCCGCTCTCGCCAAAGGTATTCGAGCAGCAGCAGGTGGTAGAACTGGTGCAGGCCCTTTCCTTGAAAACGCTTTCGCAGAAGGAGAATGTAAGCATGGAAACACTGAACCATGCCAACGAGATACTGGAGCAGCCCAGGGACATACGCATGGTATACCTGCCCCCATGACGGTGACCGCCTGCCAGATGACCGGCGACAACCGGGAGGAAGTTGTGGGCGGGCAGATCACCGCTTTCATTAAAGCGCACAACAAAGCGCACAACCTGGCAGAGATCAAACCCGATTTTCGCCGCATCGGCTTCAACAACCTGGCCAGCAACCAGCCGGGAGGCTCGCTGGGATACGAGGCTTGGGTGAGCATCCCCGATGACATGGCCGTGCCGCCGCCGCTGGTGCGCAAACGGTTTTTGGGCGGCCTGTACGCGGCGCACATGATCGCCTTCGGGGAGCTTCAGAAGTGGGGCCGCCTGTGGGAACGGGCCACCACCAACGCGCAGTATGCAGTAGACTTTGCTCCCCGCACCAACCCGCCCGACCCCCACGCCGACCCCGCGCTGGAGGAACAGCCGAACGCCATCCACCACCTGGAGGACACCTCGCCCTTTGGCACCCAGCTGGACCTGCTGGTGCCTGTGTGCCCCAAACCGCCCACGGCGCAAAACCCATAGGCTTACGCGCCCTATTATCAAGACCCTTGGCAACGCCGGGGTTTTTGCATGCCAAATGCATTGGTTAAAAAAAGGTAATAAAACCTTGCTTTATTGCGCTATATTGTTGAATAATAAAACAAAGCCTTTACGGCCGGATATCAAATACACGATTCATCTTGTGTTTTTTCCACACAAACAGTATAATCTAACTGTTTGCCGCCCAGTTCCCGCGGCGAGACCGCCATGCGTTGCCATGGCAGAATATATAAACAAGGAGATTACAGGATGAAAAAACAAGCTTTTTCCCTGCTGGCCGTGGCAGCAGTGCTGGTAATGGCGCTGGCCGGCTGCTCCAGCACCAGCAGCAGCTCCCAGCCGGCCCCGCAGCCGGCTTCCCAGCCCGCATCTGAACCGGCCTCCCAGCCAGAGCAAGGCAGTGAGGAGGGCGCCATTGCCGGCACCCTGGTGGACGCCACCATGAACACCGCCACCATCCAAACCCCCGACGGCAAGGAGTATGCCTTTACCACCGAGGGCGCCGAGATTGACAGCCCCGAAGGCCTGCTGATTGGCGACGCCGTGACCATCTACTACACCGGTACTTTTGTTGACGGCCAGCTGCAGCAAGACGTTACCGTTACCCGCATCCTGGTTACCGAGTCGGTTGCCGGGCAGGGCAGCTCCACCCCGGCTGCCGCTGGTGGCAGCAACAGCGATACCGAAGAAGTGAAAACCCTGCAGGGCGTTATTGATGTGTACGACGGCGGCGACACCATGACCGTGGCCGACGCTACCGGCGTGGACTTTGTGCTCCCGCTGGCCGGCGCCGACCTGCACGTGGGCGAGGAGGGTTTTGCCGAAGGCGACGAGGTGATTGTATACTACACCGGCACCCTGGTGGACACCGACGCCGTGCAGGACGTAACCGTGGGCGAGGTGCGCCTGGCCACGGACGCCGGCGTGTGAGCCTGACTTGATTTGAAAAAGCCGCCATCCCCGGCGGCTGATATACACAGGTATCATTAAAGAGGAATGAGGAATCCATCATGAGAAAGTTTACCGCACCCCTGACCGCCCTGGCCCTGCTTTTGTGCATGTGCTTTATGCTGGCCGGCTGCAACAACGCCCAGGTGAAAGATGCCGAGAGCAAAGTGGCCGATGCTGTCTCCAGGGTGGAGAGCAAAGCCGGCCAGATTGCGGGCGACGTGGAAAGTAAAATTGAGGATGTTGTTTCCAAGCTGGAGGGCGACGCGGCCAACGCCGGCAGCAAGGTGGAAGACGCCGTTGCCACCATGGTGCCCCAGATACAGGCCGAAGCCGAGGACATTCTGGGCAAGCTGGAAATGAACGGCCAGGCCGCCCTGGAGGTGGCCAGGGAAGACGCCGAGACCATCCGCTATAAAATTACCGTGATGGGCGAAGACGCCGAAGCCGACGCCGCGGCGCTGGAAGCCAAGGTGCAGAACCTGGCCGCCGACATTGGCACCAAGCTTACCGCGCTGAAGGATGCCGGCGTGGAGAAGGCCAAAATCGTCGTTTCCATCCTAAATGAGGCCGGCGAGGAGATCCACGAGCAGGTATTTGAGGCTTGATTGCATTTTTTGAACGTTTACAGCGGCGCCCCGGCGGGCGCCGCTGCTTTTTTTGCACAGCTGCCCTGCAACGGCTTGGCAAGCCCCGGCCAAACATGGTACGATGATAAAAATATGAACGTACACCGGCAGCCACGCGGCGGCGGTTTGATTTTGCCAGCCTTATCTTGTATACTTTTTAAAAGACGTGAAACAACGTTGCCTTTTTAACATCTTTTGGGCGGTGACATATGGATAACCCACAACAACCCCAGCAGCAGGGCGGCAGGTTCTCGCGGCTGTTTTCCAGCCTTTTTGGCAAAGTACCCCTGGTTTGGCGCACAGATTTTAAGGCCGCGCGCCTGAAAACCAACGTTAACCGGATGTACGCCCTGTCCATCTACGTCATCGCCATCCAAATCATCCTGAATGTCCTCAACATCCTCCGCCCCAGCGACAGCAAATCCAGCGACATCAATATCTACGTCATCCTCTCGCTGGGCACCCTGCTGATGGGCGTGGTTTATTGCGTGCTGCTTACCCTGGTGCGCCGTGGCAAGATACGCAGCCGGGGCGCGCAGGTGTTTTTAACCGAAAGCCTGCTGCACCTCTATATCATCATCCAAATGGTGTTCTGCACGCTGAACGTCATCTCCACCGGCGGGATCAACAGCTACATCATCGCGCTGCTTATCTATGGCATGTTTCCCATTATCCCGCCAAAACGCAGCATTCCCACCATCATCATCCTGTTCGCCTACCTGCTGGGGGCCATGTATTTCACGCGCGACATCAGCACCGCGTGGGACTCCATCCTGCTTACCGACACCTGGACCAACATCATCATCATCACCGGGCTCATCCTGTGCATCTCGGTGTTCATCTACCGCATGTATGTGTCCAGCTTCCTTAAAAGCATGGAGCTGCAGCGCGCCAACGATGACCTGGAGGCCACCGTGCGCTTGCGCACGCAGGAGCTTGAAAAACAGACCCACGCCGCCCAGGTGGCCAACCGCGCCAAAAGCGACTTTTTGGCCCGCATGAGCCACGAGATACGCACCCCGCTGAACGCCATCATTGGCATGACACAGGTGGCCCGTAAAACCGCCGACGACGGCAAAACCCGGCAGTCGCTGGATGAAATCACCACAGCCTCCACCCACCTGCTGGAGCTGGTGAACGATGTTTTGGACATGTCCAAGATAGAATCGGGCAAGTTTGTGCTGGCACAGGAGCCCTTCCTGCTGCGGCCGGCGCTGGAGGATGTTTCCGCCATCATTGAGCTGCGCTGCCGCGAAAAACAGATAGACTTTGCCTCCAACCTGGTGGACATCCCCCCGCTGCGGGTGATGGGCGACCGTATGCGCTTAAAGCAGGTGCTGATAAACCTGCTGGGCAACGCGGTGAAGTTCACGCCCGAGGGGGGCGCGATAGACTTCACCATCCGGCGCGTGGAGGAGACCGACACCGCCATCATGGCACACTTCACCGTGGCCGACAACGGCATTGGCATGGCCGAGGCCCAGCTGGAGAAGCTCTTCCGTGTGTTTGAACAAACCGACCAGAACGTGGCCGCACACTACGGCGGCACCGGGCTGGGGCTGGCCATCAGCCAAAGCCTGGTGGAGCAGATGGGCGGGCACATCACCGTGGACAGCCGGCCGGATGAAGGCGCCACCTTCCGCTTTGAGCTCACACTGGAGAAAGCCACCGAAGATGTGCCCGAAACCCCCGCCGAGCCCGGCGAAATGCCCGACCTGGCCGGCAAGCGGGTGCTGCTGGTGGAGGACATTGAGCTGAACCGGATGATCATGATAGAGCTGCTGGCCGACACCGGGCTGGAGATGGTGTCCGCCGAGGACGGCCGGCAGGCCGTCGCGCGCTTCAAGGCCGCGCCCCGCGGCTACTACAACCTCATCTTTATGGACATACAGATGCCCAACATGGACGGCTACGAGGCCACCCGCGCCATCCGCGCGCTGGACCGCCCCGACGCCAAAACGGTGCCCATTATTGCCATGACGGCCAAC
Organism: Oscillospiraceae bacterium; assembly: GCA_012729855.1. Taxonomy (GTDB): domain Bacteria; phylum Bacillota; class Clostridia; order Oscillospirales; family Ruminococcaceae; genus JAAYCI01. The sequence goes on along the minus strand of JAAYCI010000064.1, from coordinate 55,482 downwards.
GCCTACCAGGAGGATGTGCAAAAAGCGCTGGAGGCCGGCATGAACGGCCACCTGGCCAAGCCCATAGACATGGACGCCGTGCTGCGGGTGCTGGCCCGCGAGCTGGGCTGACACGTTCTTTGCCCCACCGACCACTGCCCATACCCCGTACCCTTCGCGCGGGCGCTGCCCATGCGGCCCCGTGCGCCACCCATACACACACGGACCTGAAAGGAAACGGAGGACAGACATGGCCAAGAAGAAGAACCTGCTGCTGAACCCCCAGAAGATGGACCAGAACATGCCCGATGCCAAAACCCAGGACCTGTTCAACCTCACCGCCCGGTTCTTTGAGCAAAAGGGCAACTTTTCAATGATGATTGACACCAACAGCAAGCGCTTACCCACCGACTGGTACCAGTTTATCAAGGAGTCGGGCCTGTTTGCCACCCTGCTTACCCCGGCCGGCTACGGCGACGCCGATGCCCGGTGGGACCAATGGCGCGTAACCGCCGCCAGCGAACTGCTGGGCTTCTACGGCCTGTACCAGTACAACTACCAGGTATCGGTGCTGGGCGTGGTGCCCATTTGGATAAGCAAAAACGAAAAGCAGAAAAAGGAGCTGGCCCAGCAGCTGAAGGAAGGCCACGTGTATGCCTTTGGCATGAGCGAGCGCGACCACGGCGCCGACCTTTACAGCAACGAGGCCAACATCAAGCCCACGGGCGACGGCAAGTATGTGGCCAACGGCTCCAAGTATTACATCGGCAACTCCTCGCGCGCGCCCAAGATATCGGTATTTGGCCGCAACGCCGACACCGACGAGTTTGCCATGTGGGTGGTGGACTGCCGCGACCGCCACGTGAAGTATTGTGGCGACATCGAGGTGGCTGGCATGTTCCACGGCCAGCTGGGCCACTTTGAGATGATTGAATACCCGCTGACGGCCGATGATATTTTGGAGATGGGCGACGCCGCCTTTGCCATGGGCCTTTCCGCCGTGAACGTGGGCAAAACCCAAACCAGCATCAAGAACGTGGGCATGGCCACCCACATGCTGTACGAGGCGGTGAACCACTCCCACAACCGGTACCTATATGGCAACCGCGTTACCGACATGCCCCACATCCGCCGGGCGCTGCTGGAGGCCTGGTGCCGCATTTTGATGGCCCGCCTGTACGCCTACCGTGCCACCGATTATTTCCGCGTGGCCGACAAGCACACCGACCGCCGCTACCTCTGCTTCAACCCCATACAGAAGGCCCGCACCAGCGCCGAGAGCGAGCGCGCCGTTATCCTGATGCACAACGTGATGGCCGCCAAGGCCTACGAGACCGACACCTTTGCCGAGACGGCCATCCGCCACATTGGCAACGCCGTGAAGCTGGAGGGCACCGCCCACATCAACATGGGCCAGGCCGTCAAGTTTATGCCCAACTACTTTGCCAACCATGTGGACCTGCCCCCTGTGGCCGCCGGCAACACCTATATCAAGGACGACAGCAGCGCCATACTGGACCAGGGCTTTGGCAAGGCGCGCGAGGTACGCTTTGCCGACTACCGCAAGGCTTTTGAGGGCTGCACCCTGCCCAACGTGCAAACCTTCCTCAGGCAGGCCGAAACGCTGGCCCAGTTTGACAAAAACTGCCCCATGAGCAAGGAGCAGACCAAAAACGCCGACTTTTTCCTGAACATCGCCGAGATTTTTGCCGCCGTGGTGTACGGCCAGCTGGCGTTTGAAAAAGCCAGGCTGGAGGGCATTGAGGACAACGTGATCGACCAGATGTTCAGCTACCTGGTGCGGGATATCAACTTCTACGCGCTGAAGCAGCTGAACGACTACGCCGGCCACTTTGAGCCCGGCCAGGAGGACGCCCTGCGTGCCATTTATGATGGACCCGAGCGTCGATTTTGCCCAGGAAGAGGCCTTGCTGGCCGACTATGTGTTCGCGCTGGACGGCGAATACAAAAGCGTGCAGGGCGTGGTGATCGACGAGTAAGGCTCCCCTATCAAATTCTTTTCCCGCCCGGTACGCCTTGTATCGGGCGGACTTTACGTTGTGGCGGCAAGTGGGCGGGGTGTGGCCTGGTGTCTCCCGGCGCGCAGTGGAATAGAAAAAATCACCGCACATGTGGTGATTTTTTCATTGGAACGAAGCAGAGGGAGATGCCAGGACGCGCCCCGCCCACTTGCCGCCACAGAACATACGCCTTTGGCAATTGCCCCCCCGCCACCCCATATGGTATGATGACCGCAAAGCCTTACAGTGAGGAAGGATGTGGCAGAATGTTTGAATTCCCCCGCGCGACACCGGCTGAGATGGGCGTGGACCCGGCGGCCATACAGCGCTTTGCCGAGCGCTTTGAGCAGATGAACGGCCATGCTTTTATGGTGCTCAGGCACGGCCACTGCATAGCCGAGGGCGCCGTGAAACCCTATAAGCTGGAAAACCCCCACCCGGTTTTTTCGGTGACCAAAAGCTTTACCGGTATGGCGGTGGGCTTTGCTTTGCAGGAGGGCCTGCTGGCGCTGGATGAGCCCGTGGCGGAGGCTTTCCCCGAGCTGCTGCCGGCGGCGCCCTGCGAAAACATGCGCAAGATGCAGCTGCGGCACCTGCTTACCATGACCACGGGGCATGCCTCGGGCGATACCGCCACCTTTGACCCCAGCCAAAACTGGCTGCAGAATTTTATGCAAAGCTATATCACCCACCCGCCGGGCACTGTGTATACCTACAACAACGGCGCCAGCAATGTGCTGGCCGCCCTGGTGCAAAAGCGCAGCGGCCAAAAAATGGCCGCCTACCTGAAGCCCCGCCTGCTGGACCCGCTGGGCATTGACGCCAGCGACTGGATGGAAATGCCGGGCGGCATCACCACCGGGGCGTATGGCCTGAACCTGCGCGCCGGCCACCTGGCCCGCTTTGGGCAGTTTTTGCTGCAAAAGGGCAACTGGCAAGGCACGCAGCTGCTGGATGCCAGCTGGATAGAAGCTGCCACCAGCCGCCAGGTGCCCAGCGACTACGGCGCCACCCCCGCCCCGCAGTACGAGGCCGGGTATGGCTACCAGTTTTGGCGCTGCACCGACGGCGCCTCCTACCGGGCCGCCGGCCTGCTGGGCCAGAACTGCACCGTGCTGCCGCGGCAGGACACCGTGGTGGTCACACTGGCCGGCCACTGCTTCGACTACCTGATGCCCGACATGCTATTTGAAACGCTGGTACCCGGCCTGCTGCCCGACGCGCTGCCGCCACATGCCGCCGCCCAGCAACAACTGGAAGCCCGCCTGGCCGCGCTGGCTATCCCGCCGCTGACGGCCAACGAGCCACCCCCAGCCGGCGCACAGCAATTCTCCGGCCGGCACTACCGGGTAACGCCCAGCAAAATTGGCATCACCGGGTTTGCGCTTACGCTGGGCGCAAACGGCGAGGATACCTTTACCCTGCACAGCAAAGGGGCTTCCGGCTCGGCTATCATTGGCAAAAACGGCCATTGGGCCGAAAGCCACAGCTTCATGGCGCACAGCCGCACCTATCCGTCGGTGCCGGCCTTCACCCCCGACGTGGCCTGCACGGGCGGCTGGCAAAACGGCGTCTATCACATGCGCATGGTCAGCACCCATTCCGTCTTTTTGGATGATTACGAAATTCACTTTGGCAGCGGCGGCGCGCTGCTGAAAATGCGCCGCACCCCGCGCATGGGCGCCGAAACCCCGCAGCCGGGCGAACGCGACTATACCGACTACCAGTTCTTTGGGGCGTCGCTGGACACCTGAAAAAGCAACCCACGCAGAAGCCCCGGAACACGCTTGAGTGTTCCGGGGCGCTTTGTTCCCAACATAAACCGGGCTACTTTGCGGCCCGTGCGGCTGCTTTTTCCGCTTTCCTGGCCTGCTTTTCCTTTTTTACATCGGCTTCGGCCTTTAGCTCGTACTGCTGCATTTCTTTCAGCGACTCCTGGTACATCAGGTAGCCGTCGCTCACCTTCTTCTTGCTGGCCAGCGTGACGGGAATGAGCACCAGCAGGCAGGTTACCAGTGTAGGCCACAGCGGCGCTATGTCAAACGGGTTGCCGGCAAAATGCCACACCAGCGCCACGGTACCGCCGGATATGATAGACCAAAAAGCCGCGTTGGGCGACACCCGCTTCCACACAATGGCCGCCACCAGCACAATGCCCACCACGCTGCGTATCTGGAAGGCCCCCAGCATCTGCCCCAGAATGGACGGCACCGACAGGCCCAGTGTGGTGCCGGCCGCGCCAACAACCACCGCCATGATACGGCTGAACCGCATCTGCGATTTATCGCTGGCATCCCTTTTGATAATGCCTTTGTACAGGTCTTTGGTAAGGCTGGTGCAAATAACCAGCAGCAGCGCTGGCGCCGTAGACCATATGGCCGCCAGAATGGCCATGGACACAATGCCGCCAAACACACTGCCCAAGCTGTTGGCCATGGCAAACAGCGCGCTGTCGGGGGCAATGCCGGGCATGGCTACCCGCGCGCTCAGCCCCATAAGCGCAGGCATCAGCGCAAACGGCATTACCAGAATGCCGGACGCCAGAATGGCCCTTTTGGAGGTTTTAAAGGTTTTGGCGCTGAACGATACATTGGTAACCGTGCTGGCGGCCAGGAACGATATGGCCGTGCCCAGCGCGTAGGCTATGGTGGTGGGGATGGATGGATACATGAAGTTGAAGTGGTCGGCCGGCAGGTTGGCTGCCAGCCCCTCAAAACCACCCACCGATACCACAGACATGATGCACACAAGGGCCATCCCCACGTACATCACCACGCTGTGCACCACATTCATCCAGGCAATGCCCGAAATACCGCCCGTTACGGTAACCAGAATGAACAGCGCCGTGATGACCCAGGCCATCAGGGTCGCATCGGCGCCCAGCAGCGGGGCCACAATGGACGCCGCCGCCTTGGCCTGGGTAGAAAATATCATGGTGTAGGCAATAACCACAATGAACATCAGCGCCATACGGGTTTTGGTGTCGAACATAAAATAGTATGCCTGCGGAATGGACATGGCCCCCTTGGCCACACCCACCGCCCGGTAAAAGCGCGCCACCGACACCAGGAACAGTATGCAGCCCAGTGTCATGCCCCAGTTGGCCCATACCGAGGAAAGCCCGGTGGAATATGCGTCGGACGCATTGCCTATGGTACCCGCCCCGGCAACGATCTCTGAGAAAAGCAGCGCGATGGACATGACCAGCGTTAACGTGCGCTCGGCCACAAAATACTGTGCCGAATTCTTCGAAGCCTTTTTACTGAAGAAGAAACTGATGACGGTGGTGCCTACGATATAGATGACGACCATCAGCAAGGGGACAAGGTTATCCATAACAAAACCTCCTCAAAGTGTATTGCCTGCAAACACATACCTTTCAGATTTCCGACAAAATGCGCCGCTCATATTGGAAATGTTTGATAAAACAAACACACGGCCATATAATATAGTACAGCCGCGCCCCCTTCTTATTTTTATCTTAGCACCCGTATTTGCGGGGTGTCAATACTATATATTTAGTATTTATCCTATTATTATGTAAATTTTTAGCTACTTTGTCATGCACCAGATTGACGCCGCCCCTCCGCCATGCTTTAATGGGACTATCGCTTATTCAACAAAACCAACGAGGGGGGCACTTTATGAAAAATTACTTTGACCTGAGCGGCCGGGTGGCGCTGGTTACGGGGGCGTCGTCCGGGCTGGGCGTGCAGTTTGCCAGGGCGCTGGCCGGCCAGGGCGCCAGCCTGGCGCTGGTGGCACGCCGCAAGGACCGCCTGGACGCGCTGGCCGCCGAGCTGCGCGAGCTGGGTGTGGAGGCCGAGGCCTTTACCTGCAACATTGTAAAACCGGAGGAGATTGCCGAAACGGTGAAGGCCGTGCACGCCCGGTTTGGCCGCATTGATATTCTGGTGAACAACGCCGGCCGCTCCATGGACGTGCCGGCCGAGGACATCACCGACAAGCAGTGGAAGATCATGATGGACCTCAACCTGAACGGCCCGTTCATCCTCTCGCGTGAGGTGGGCCGCATCATGATTGCCCAGCACTATGGGCGCATCGTCAACATTGGCTCGGTGCACAGCCTGATACCCAGCAAGGGCATGTACAGCGTAGCGGCCTATTGCGCCACCAAGGGCGGGCTGCTCACCCTTACCAAGGCGCTGGCCGTGGAATGGGCAAAACACAACATCAACGTGAACGCCATTGGTCCGGCCTACTTTGAAACCGAGATGACCGAAGCCGACTTCCACGATGAGAAGTTCATCAACTTTGTGAAGGCCAACACCGCACTGGAGCGCACCGGCCTGCCGGGCGAGCTGGACGCCGCCCTGCTGTATTTCGCCTCGGACGCCTGCAGCTACACCACCGGCCAGATTTTGTATGTGGACGGCGGCTGGACGGTGCTGTAGCGCCATCGTTCAAAACCTTTACACTGCCCAAAAGCGCCCCGTGGCCGGATCCTGCCGGCGGCACGGGGCACTTTTTTTGTGCCGCGATACAACTTGGATGCAAGTTGGCAACGCCGGTGATACATTCCCGTGAGATACTGTGGGCAGCAAACACACAGGGATGGGAGGCATACCGATGTTACACCCAACGAAGGAGCCCGGGCACACCACACCCGGCATGAAAGGCCACACCGGGGAATACCCGCCCGGCCCGGCCTGGCTGCGGCCCCTGGCGCTCGGCAATACCACAGAGGACGACACGCCTGCTGTGCCGCAGGCCCCTGCCCCGCGAACTAGGCGGTGGCCCGGGCTGGTGTCCACGCTGTTTTCGGCACTGGTACTGGTGGCAGCCGGGTGTCTGGCGCTGGCCGGGCTGCAGGTGCTGCAGGGCAAGGCCGCCCAGCCCAACCTGCTGGCCCACATCCTGCGTGGCCCGGCCACCAGCAATGCGCACACCCTGCCCACCAGCGGCCTGGCACAGGCCCCGGAGATTGCCGACGGCGCAGGCGTGTGGCTGGAGGGCCTGCCCGGCCTGCTGCAAAAGCCGGAGCTGCCCAACGGCTGTGAAGCCACCAGCCTTGCCATTGTGCTGAACTTCTGGGGCTTTGAGGCCGACAAGCTGGACATTGCCTACAACCATATACCCCGGCAGGACTTCACCACCACCAACGCCGGGCGCCTGGGCCCCAACCCTGCCCAGGCCTACGCGGGCGACCCCGCCGATAACTTCGGCTTTTACTGCCTGGCGCCGGCGGTGGCAGCGGGCGCCAACAGCTATTTGCAGCAGGCTGGCAGCCTCCTGCAGGCGCAGGATATCTCCGGCAGCGACACCGCCGCGCTGGAAGGCTGGCTGGACGCCGGCTGCCCGGTGGTGTTCTGGTTGACCCTGGACGGCGGCGAGGCCCGTTATGCCCCCCGCTTTTACTGGCTGCTGCCCGACGGCACCGAGTACCGCCCCTATGCCAACCTGCACTGCGTGGTGCTGCGCGGCTACAACGACACCCAGTTTTATCTTTGCGACCCCTTGCAGGTCGAGGTGGCTGTCGACAAGGCCGCCGCCATGGCCGGCTACCAGGCACTGGGCGAAAATGCCGTGGTGGTGTGCCCTTAGTGGGGCGCATAAGTAAATGCCGCCGGGTTTTCCGGCGGCATTTATTTATTTTTATGGATACCACTCCCCGTAAAATCAGTGGCCCAGTATTTGCTTTACCTCTTCTAACCCAAAGCAATAATGCACCTCAAACAGCTTGCCCATCTCTGCAGCCTGCCCCTCCAGCTCATCTTTCAGGGCGTTGTCCGCATCAATGATAAAGAAGATTTTCCGGCAGGTTGTTTTGGCCGCTTGCGGCAAAAAGGTGTTGAAAACCCATTCTGTATCGGCGTCTTCGTTTTCAAAGCCCTGCCGCGTATCCGCACAATAATTGCACCCTGCGCTATGGGCCATTATTTCCAATGCGTAACGCAAAGGGTTTCTGTAGGCGTCGCCCCGGCAAAATTGCTTCCATTTCACAAAAGCGATATTCAGTTCTTCATTATAGGATACGTCGCAAAATTCAGATTGGTACATTATGAATACCTCGACTAATACTGCTCCAACCTGCGCTGCTTGCGCAGGGCGTTGCGCTTTTCGCCCATGGCCCACTCGTGCTTTTGTTCCTCGGTTTCCAGCTCCAGGCCGGGCACCGGGCAGGGCTCGCCCTTTTCGTCTATGGCCACCATTACCAGGTAAGCCTCGTTGATCTGCCGGCGCTCCACGCCTATTGTCTCCACAAAGGTATCCACCTTCACCTCTATCGAGGTTCGGCCCACATAGGTAACACAGCCGTGCATCACCACCACCTCGTCTATGAACGCCGGGCCCTTGAAGGCCAGGCTGTCCACCACGGCGGTTATCACCCGCTGGTGGGCGTGGCGGTAGGCCACCATGCCGGCCAGCTGGTCTATCCATTGCATCAAAACCCCGCCAAACAGCCGCCCGTGGCTGTTCATGTGCTTGTATATCAGCGGGAACACGTTCTCTATCTCAGAGTCGGCCACCCTGCGCTTCTGCGTTGCATCCATAAAAAATGCTCCTTCCACAATGGGCTCTTTTTGCCATCATAGCAGATAGCCCGTGGCCTGTCCACCCACAGAAAGCCCCGTAAAAATGAACTTTTTTAGCAAAGCGATTGCTTTTTTGTCGGCTTTTCGATATGATAATGTATGGAGCATAGCCACGTTAAAATGAAGGGCGGACATGCTGATGAAAGTGTTCATAGTCGCCATACCGCTATTTGACGCCAACATGGAGGTGCAGGCCTACCGCCTGCGTGACCGCAACGGCGAACGCCTGCTGGACGTTGCCAACGACTTCCGGGGGCGCAGCATTGCCATGTCCACCACGTCGCCGGCGCTGGTGCTGCTGAAGCGCTTGGGGGTGGAGCCTTTTGCGGGCGACAAGCGGCTGTTTGTAGACGTTACCCGCCTGATGCTGATGGCCAACGCGCTGAATGATTTGAACATCGACCCCGCCAGGCTGATCATTACCATGCCGGCCGACATACAGCCGGACGCCGAGACATTGGCCCAGTTTGAGCAGATGCGCGCGCGCGGCTATGGGATAGCGCTGGACGGCCTGCCCCCCGACGAAGAGCGCAGTGTGCTGATGCCCTATGTGCAGCACCTGATACTAAACTATAAAGACCGCAACTTTGCCCACTGGCTGAAAACCGCCCAATACCGCCTGCTGGACAAAACCGTGGTGATCACCCATATCCCCGACAACGATACCTACGCCAAGCTGGGCGCCAACCGCAACGCCTTGTTCACCGGCCGGTTTTACGACCAGCCCATCACCCAGGGCATCACCACCATCTCGCCGTTAAAGGTAAACGCCCTGCACCTGCTGCGCCAGGTAAACGAAGACGACTTTGACTTGCAGGACATCGCCAAAATCATTGAGCGCGACCCCTCCCTCTCCATCTCGCTCATGCGCTTCATCAACTCCGACGCCGTCGGCCTCAAGCGCAAGGTGGGTTCCATCCAAAGCGCCATTGCCATTCTGGGCCAGCAGGAGGTGCGCCGCTGGGCCACCGTGGCCATCTCGGTAAGCCTGGCGGAGGACCGCCCCAGCGAGGTGACCAAGCTGTCTTTGGTGCGGGCCAAGTTTGCCGAGGGGCTGGCCACCGCGTTTGAGCTGGGCGTGTTCCAGCAAAGCCTGTTCATGGCGGGGCTGTTCAGCCTGCTGGACGTCATTCTGCAAAAGCCGATGGCCGAGGCCATCAAGGAGGTGGCCGTGGACCAGCGGGTGCACGAGGCCCTGGTGGAAAAAAGCGGCCCCCTTTACCCGGTGATGGAGCTGATTTACGCCTACGAGCACGCCCACTGGGACGAAGCCACCATTTTGATGGTGCACAACAATGTGACGGTGGACCAGCTGAACGAAGCTTTTGTGGAGGCTTTGGTGTGGTACAACCAGCTGCTCAGCAGCATAGACGGTGTGGATACCGATGAAATTGGCGCGGCGGAGGAGCTTCCCTCTGCCGAGTAGCCGGTGCAGTATGCAAAACATAACAAAACCCGCGGGGCTTTTCCCGCGGGTTTTGTGGTTGAATTCAATGGTTTTAGCGCAGCATGTTGGAGGAAATGACCATGCGCTGGATCTGGTTGGTGCCCTCAAAGATCTGGTAGATCTTGGCGTCGCGCATCAGTTTTTCCACCGGGTACTCCTTGCTGTAGCCATAACCGCCCAGCACCTGCACGGCGTTGCAGGTTACCTGCACGGCAATGTCGCCCACAAAGCACTTGGCCACGGCGGCCAGCTTGGTGTCAAAAATGCCGTTGTCCATCAGCCGGGCGCTGTTCATCACCAGCTGGCGGGCCGCCTCGGTTTGAATCTCCATGTCGGCCAGCATAAACGCCACGGCCTGGTGCTTAGCAATGGGCTTGCCGAACACCACGCGCTCCTTGGCGTACTTCACGGCTTCGTCAATGGCGCGCTGGCACAGGCCCACGCCCGCCGACGAGCCGCTGGGACGGGCACGGTCCAGCGTTTGCATGGCAATCTTGAAGCCCTGGCCCTCGGAGCCCAGCAGGTTGCTGGCGGGGATCTTCACATCCTGGAAGATGACGTCGGTGGTGTTGGAGGCGCGGATGCCCATCTTGTCTTCCTTTTTACCCACCGACACGCCGGGGCGGCTGCGCTCCACAATAAAGGCGGACAGGCCCTTGACGCCTTTTTCCTTGTCGGTCATCGCGAACACCACATAGGCGCTGGAGAGCCCGCCGTTGGTAACAAAGGTTTTGCTGCCGTTGATGATATACTCATCGCCCACCTTGGTGGCGGTGGTCAGCGAGGTGGCGGCGTCGGAGCCGCCCTGCGCCTCGGTGAGGCAGAAGGAGGACAGCGCGCCCGGCACAATGATGTCGGCAAACATCTTTTTCTGCTCTTCGGTGCCGGCAATCTCCACCGGGGTAAAGCCCAGGGTGTTGCCGCCAATGGTCAGGGCGTAGCTGGCGTCGCCCCAGCCCAGCATCTCGCGCAAAATGCAGTAGGTGGTTTCGTCCAGGCCCATGCCGCCGTATTTTTCCGGCACAATCATCACGTGCAGGCCCATGTCGTAGCCCTTCTGGATGGCTTCGGCGGGGATGGCGGCCTCGCGGTCCCACTCGGCGTTATAGGGAATGATTTCTTTCTCGGCAAAATCACGAACCATGGCTTGCAGGTCCTTTTGGTCAGCGGTCATCAAATATTGGTCTGCCATGCATGTCCCTCCCAGGTATTTTTCTTGTTCCGGCCAACAAGTTTTGTTGCCTGCAAATTGTACCAGATAAGCCGGGCAATGTCCAGCCAAACGGCCCGCTTTTACGCACATCTGCAGGCTTACCGGCATAAAAAAGCCCCGGCCCGTGGCCGAGGCTTCCTGTTGCTTTATTCAAACACCAAGCGGGAGGGGTTTTTGCGGTGAACCTTGATGAAATCGGCAAAGGCCTGCTGGTACACCCAATAGCCCGCCGGCGACAGGTGCACGCCGTCCAGGCCAACCAGGTCGCGCAGGTTGTGCTTGGACAAAAAGCGGTGCCGCACATCCACCAAAATAGAGCCCGTCTGCTTGGCCACCTTTTCAATGATGTTGGAGTACATCTCGTGGAAACGGTAGATCATCTGGGCGTCGCCCAGCCATTTCAGGATGTTGCTGCGGCCCTGCTCGGTTTTGCCAATGAACTCCAGGTGGCGCTCGGCGTCCAGCGGGGGCAGCGTTACCAGCACCGGCGTGATCTCGGCGTCCTTCAGGGTGCCCACCATCTCGGTACATATGTCGCGAAAGCGCTCGGGTGTGGTGAAGGGCTGGTGGTCGGCGGCGGGGTCGGTGGCCACCTCTTCCCAGGCAAAGCTGCAGTCGTTGCCGCCGTATTCCAGCACGGCGTAGTCGTACTCGGCCCCCTTCAGCAGGTCCTTCTGCAGCAGGGTTTTGCCCTTTTCTATCGTCACCCCAAAGTGGGCGCGGTTTTTAAACTCAATGCCAAAACGGCTAAGGCGCGCCAGCCACATGCCAATGGTGCTGTGGTAGCGCATGGTGTCGTCAATCACAGTGGCACGCATCAGGGAATCGCCATATATCACGGCCTGAATCTTCTCTTTCATACGCGCACTCCTTTCGGCTTATCCGCATCTGGTTATTAAAACTACTTAATTAAGATACTAATACTATTTTGGGGTACTGTCAAGTGGACAATCGCACTTTTTTTATGATATATTATAGAAGTGTTCAAACAATGTGCCCACCCGGCCCCCGGCCGGCGGCAAGCCACGAGGTAATGCCATGCATTTAGACAAACAAACAGTAAAAAACTTTCACTGCCCCCGCTGGGCGGAACTACCCAATTTGCCGCTGTACATGGACCAGGTGGTGCTGGTGCTGAAGGACGCGCTGGGCGATTTTGCCGATGTGGGCGAGGCGGTGCTCACGCCGTCGATGGTGAACAACTATGTGAAGCATAAAATGGTGCCGCCGCCCGAAAAGAAAAAGTACGGCCGCAAGCAGCTGGCGGCACTGGTAGTCGTCAGCATGATGAAGCGGGTGCTCTCCATGCAGGAGATCACCGCGCTGATTGGCGCCATGGTGGCCGATTACGGCATAGAAGCCGCCTACGACCTGTTCTGCCAGCGGCTGGAGGCCGGGCTGAACTCCGCCTTTGACGCTTCCATTCAGGTGGAGCGCGGCGAGGGCGCGCTGGGCGCGCTGGACGCCGCCCTGGTGGCACTGTGCGGCAAGCTGTACCTGCAGGACTATCTGGCCGGCCTGCCCCAGCCCCAGCCCGAAAAGGGCAAAGGCAAAGAAGCCAAAGAGAAAAAGCCGGAGAAACCGGATAAGCCGCCCCTGGTTGGGGCGGAGCCTCAAACCATTTTGCGGTAGCCAGGCACCATAAAAAAGCGGGCCTGTTGGGTTTTCCCAGCGGCCCGTTTTTTCTTTTTGCCCTGGCAATCTCAGCCGTTGGGCTTTTCCTTTTGGGGCTGGGGCAACACCTTGTTCAGCACAATGCCCACTATGGCGGCCAGCGCCATGCCCTCTATGGAGAAGCTCACACTGTCGCCAATTTGTATGGGAATGGCCGCGCCGCCCAAGCCCAGCACCACCGTTTTGCCTCTGCCCGCCTCGGGGTCTTTCAAACGGGCTGCCCTGCAAAAAAATAACATGTTGTGCCCTTGCCGCAAAGCAGTACCACATATGCCCGCTTTTGCCAAAAAGCACGGGGGCCGCCCAGCCCGCCGGCAGGGTGAAACAGGCATTGCATACGGCGCCGGCCGCGTGGTATAATGATGCGTACGCCAATCAAAACTTTGCATACCGGGTTAAATATACATGCCTAACGACAACATGCCCCAAACGCCCACACCGCAGGACGATGCGCCTCAGCAAACGCCGGACACTGTGAACGGCTCCGGGGCCGGCCCCCATACGGGTGCCAACCCGCCGCCACTTGCAGAACCATTGCCGGCGGCTGTGCCGCCTGCGCAAGCTGGAACACACGGCGAAGCGGAATCGCCTCCGGACGAAGCCGCCCCAGGCTCTGCCCCATCTCCCGCACAGGCAGATGGCTTTACAGGGCCCGGCACCGGCGAGCCCTTTGGCGACCCGCTGGAAAACCTGGCCCCTGCCCCCCTGCCTGCCGATGGGCCGGTGAAGCGCCGGTCTGTTGTGCGCACCGTGGTATTTTGGTGCGCGCTGGCGGTGTGTGTGTTGGTGCTGGCCTTTGCCCTCACCCAAATCATCCAAATACAATGGGGCTACAAGGTGGCCGTGGACGAATACGACCGCCTGCAGGAGCTGTACTACCCCGCGGCCAAGCCGCCTGCCGCCCAGCCGGCCGCCGAGGATACATCGCAGCCCGAGGAAGCCGAACCGCTGGAGCTGTGGGAGATAAACCCCGACTATGTGGGCTGGCTGGAAATTCCCGGCACCGTGGTGAGCTACCCGCTGGTGCTGGGCGCCAACAACGACCGTTACCTCAACCACACCTTTGAAGGGGTGCAGAACGGCGCGGGCACCATTTTTGCCGACTACCGCAACAGCCGCGATTTCTCCTCGCCGCACACTGTTATCTATGGCCACAACCTGAAAAACGGCCGGATGTTTGGCGGGCTGCACCAGTACCTGGACGAGGTTTATGCCCGGCAGAACCAGCTAATCACCCTGTATACCCCCGACGCCACCCTGACCTACCGCATCTTCTCTGCCCGGGTGACCGACATGTACGACCCCGCCTACCGGCTGGACTTTGCCGACGACAGTGAGATTTCCGCCTTCATCGCATCCTACGGCGGGCCGGCCGACTGTACCCGCATGCTGACACTTTCCACCTGTACCAACAACGACAACGACGACGAACGCCTGCTGGTGCACGCCGCGCTGGAAAGCGTGGGCCCGCCGTCCGCATAACCTGGCTGTGGCAAGCCAAAACACTTTACGCTCAGGCGGCCCGCGCGGCAGCCTGACACATCAGGGAGGTATGCTTCATGAATTGTCCAGCCTGTCATCAGCAAGTTCCCGATAACGCAACCTATTGCCCCAATTGTGCCGCGCCCCTTGCCGCACCGCCGCCACAGGCTTCACAACAGGCGCCGCAGCAGCCCACAAGCCCCCAGCAGCCTCCGCCACAATGGCAGCAACAGCCACAGCCCGGGTGGCAGCAGCCACAACAGCCACCACCGGGCTGGCAGCAGCAGCCCCCGCCACAGGGGTATCCGCAGCAGCAGGGCTGGCAGCAGCCCCCTGCCGGGCAGCCCCCGGTTTACCCTGCCCAGCCGGCTTACCCGCAGCAGCAAGCCCAGCAGGCATATCCCCCGCAGCAGGCGGCGCCCGCCCAGCAAAGCTGGCAGCCCCAGCCTGGCCCGGCAGCCGTGCCGCCCCCGCAACAGCAGTGGCCGCAGCAGCAGCCCCGCCCTGCCGCGCCGCCCCAGCAGGTGCCCCCTGCCGCGCCCTACTACCAGCAGCCGCCCTACCAGCCGGCAGGGCGCGCGGCCGCCACACGCCCGCTAAGCAAACTGCGCACCAGCTTTGATATTATCTGCGGCATCATCTTCCTGGTGCTGGGGCTTGGCCTGCTGGTTTACTTTATTTTCAGTATCGTTCAATCTGCCGAGCAGATCGGCCTGGTTTACGACGACCTGTTCTCCGGGCTGTTCGGATATTATATGTCCAGCGACACCGCCGTTTACTATATCCTGTCCACCTTTGTCGTCAGCATCACCAACGTCATCTGGATCGTGGGGGCCATCCTACTTACACTGGCGGGGGTTTTCTCCCTCACCAGCGGGCGGGGGCGCAAGCCCGCCATTGCGGCGCTGCCCTTTATGCTGCTCGGGCTGGTGGGCGATATCCTCACCATCGTCATGATCGTCACCTCGGCGCCGGTGGCCCTTGGCCGCCCGCTGGACCTTTGGGGCGAAGTCATCATGCCGGCGCTGCTCATCTATATTGTGGAAATAGTGGCCATTGCAGCGGTGTGCGTGCTGCTGCCGCTGAAAAAGAAAGCCAAGAAAAAAGCAGTGCAGGGCCAGGGCCCGGCGCCCTACCCCGCCGCACCACCCGTATATGGCCAGCCGGTGGCCCCGGCCGCTGTGCCCCCCGCAGCCCCCACTGCCGCCGCCGCGCAACCTCCGGTGAACGCCGCGTCGCCGGCGCCCAGCCCGGCAGAGCCACCCGTATCTGCCGCGCAGGCCCCGCCCGCTGCCCCGGAGCCGCCCAAAGCGCCGGAAGCCATACCACCCGCTGCGCCCCCGCTGTCGGAGCCTTTGCCGGCAACGCCACAGGCCGAAACAGCCGCACCTGACGATACCGTAACGGACATATCGCCTGCCGCGCAAGACACCCCGCCCACCAACCCCTGATTCGATGTTTTCAGCCTTTAGCCCCGCCCATTCTACATCAGAGTGGGCGGGTATTTTTATTTGTACCTTTCAGCCGCACGTTTCTCGGGATTTTTCCCTCTTCCTCTGGTATATTGGGGTATCCGCGCACCCAGTACAACATAAAGGGGTGGAATAGTTGGTTGTTACCATGATCGTGCAAAGCTGCGCCGTGCTGCTGGCTGTGGGGGTGGCCGGCTACACCATTATGCGCCAGTGCAACATACAAATGCTGTACTACACCGGCTTCACCCTTTGCGTGGCACTGTATGCGCTGGGCACCCTGTTTGAAATGTCCGCCACCACGCCGGACGCCGCCCTGGTGGGCCTGAAGCTGGAATATATTGGCGTCCCCTTCCTGGGTGTTTTTTTCTACCTGTTCAGCCGGGACTATTGTGGCAGCGCCTGGCGCAACCGCGGCTACATCGCAGCGCTGATGCTCTTTCCCCTGCTGCAGGCGCTGATGGTCTTCACCTGGCCGGCCTCCACGCTGTTTTACCAGGGGTTCACCTTTGAGGCAGCCGGCGGCATTGGCCACCTGGCGCGCATGGCCGGGCCGCTGTACTATGTGGGCCTTGCCTATAACTATGGGCTGGCCCTGCTGGGCATCATCATGATGATGCGCTATTTTTTCCGCACACGCCTGACCGGCGCCATGCACCATTTCTGGGCCTTTTTGGCCTGCGCCGCGGCCATTTTTGCCGCCCAGCTGGTGCAGCTGTTTGCCCTGCTGCCAGGGGGATTTTCGCCGGTGTCGGCTGTGCTGGCGGTTTGCGCCGCGCTGCTGGAGTGGCACCTGCTGCGCTACCGCAGCCGCGAGTGGGCCAGCCTGGGCCGCGAGAGCGTGGTGGAGAAGATGAAGGACGCCTTCATCCTGCTGGATATCCGCGGCCGTTTTCTGGACGCCAACGCCATGGCCTACCATTATTTCCCAGAGCTTTCCCACCTGGGCGCCGGCCTGCCCATTACCAAGGTGGCCGGCTTCCCCGCCGAACTGCTGGCACAGCAGGAAAGTGACTACGAGTTCACCATCGGCCACAAAGACAGCCCCACCTATCTGCGGGCCTCGCAGTCTCCGCTGGAGTTTGACGGCCGGGTGCTGGGCAACTGCATCATCATTTACGACATTACCGAAAAGCACCGGCTGCTGGAAGAGCTGCAGCAGCTGGCTACCCAGGACGCCCTGACCGGCCTTTTGAACCGCGGCACCTTCTTTACACACGCCCAGCGGGATTTTGACCTGGCCCACCGCTGTAAAGACAACGCCTCGGTGCTGATGCTGGACATCGACCACTTTAAGCTGGTGAACGATGTGCACGGCCACCCCTGCGGCGACAGGGTGCTTAGCGAAATTGCCGGCCTGCTGGTAAGCCGGCTGCGCCACACCGACATCAGCGGCCGCTATGGCGGCGAAGAGATCACCGTGTGGCTGCCGGGCGCCCCGGCCGAGGGGGCGGCCATCATTGCCGATGTTATACGCCGGGCGGTGGAATCCACCCCGTTCGAGTCGGATATCGGGCCCTTCCAGGTTACCGTAAGCATTGGGGTATGCGGGCTGGCCCACGCCCGCCACGGCACGCTGGAAGCCATGATATGCGACGCCGACGAAGCTTTGTACAGCGCCAAGCGCGAGGGGCGCAACCGCGTGTGCGTGCACTGCCCGCCCGTGCTGGAATTCACAAAACAGTAACACACTTTTTTCTAAAGTTTCCGGCGTTGTGACCGATGTATATTACAGATGTACCCAAACGGGTGCATTGAAATGCGGACCGCATGAAAGGAGGTGGGGCAAGTTGGATATAGCCGCCATGTCGATGGCATTTGCGCAGTCGAATGTTTCTGTGCAGGCGTCCCTTGCCGTCACCAAGAAGGCAATGGACACTTCGGAGGTCCAGATGCAGGGCATTGTAGACATGCTGCAAACGGCCGCGCCGCCTTCCGGCCATCAGCTGGACATCCGGGCATAACCGGCTGCCAGACGCCTCGCATGTAAAAATCCCGCGCCAGTGGTGCGGGATTTTTATTGTTTATACGCCAAATAGTTTGCCCGTTTTCCCCATTGCCAGCCTAGCGCGGTTGCTGCCGGCCGTGGCGTGGGTTTTCATGCCCTTGCGCCCCTTTGCCGAACGCTGCACCCCATTTGACACACCCCCCGGCGGCGTATTATGATAGGGGCAAACAAATTGATTCATCGCCAAAACTGCCGGAGGGGCAAGAGCCAATTTATAAACAGGCTCTAAGTGCTTTTCCGGCTACGATAACGAGCCACAGGGAGGTTCCCCATGTACCTTGACCGCTACAACCGCTGGCTGGCCCAGCCGCTGGAAGACGCCGACCTCACCCGGGAACTGCAAAGCATCAAAGGCGACGACGAGGCCATTCGCGACCGGTTTGCCATCGACCTTTCCTTCGGCACCGCCGGCATGCGGGGCGTTATAGGCGCCGGCACCAACCGCATGAACATCTACACCGTGCGCCGCGCAACGCAAGGCATGGCCAACACTCTGCTGAACCGCCACGACGGCGTGCCCTCGGTGGCCATTGCCTACGACAGCCGCATCAAAAGCGGCCTGTTTGCCCGCGAGGCCGCGGCCGTGCTGGCCGCCAACGGCATCCGCGTACACCTTTACCCGGCGCTGGAGCCGGTGCCGGTGCTCAGCTTTGCGGTGCGGTACCTGGAAACCGCGGCCGGCGTGATGATTACCGCCAGCCACAACCCCGCCAAGTACAACGGCTACAAGGTGTATGGCCCCGATGGCTGCCAGATGAACACCGCCTCCGCCGGCGCCGTGCTGGCCGAGATTGAGCAGCTGGACATCTTTGACGGCATTGCCACCATGTCCTTTGACGACGCGGTGGAGCAGGAGCTGGTGCAGTTCATCGACAATGAGGTGCTGCAGGCCTATTATGAGGCCGTGGAGGCCCAGGCCATCCGCCCGGGGCTGCTGGCAAAATCGCCGCTGAAGGTAGTGTACTCGCCGCTGAACGGCGCCGGCAACGTACCGGTGCGCCGTGTGCTGCGCGACTGCGGCCTGGCCGACATCACCGTGGTGCCCGAGCAGGAGAAGCCGGACGGCAACTTCCCCACCGCGCCCTACCCCAACCCCGAAATTCGCGAGGCGCTTACGCTGGGCATTGCGCTGGCCGAAGAAACCCGCGCCGACCTGATGCTGGCCACCGACCCCGACGCCGACCGCGTGGGCACCGCCGTGCGGGACAAAACCGGGGCCTACCGCCTGCTCTCGGGCAACGAGATGGGCGTTCTGCTGCTGGATTATATCTGCAAGGGCCGCAAAGAGGCCGGCACCCTGCCCGAAAACCCCATCACCATAAAAAGCTTTGTGTCCACCCCCATGGCCGACGCCGTGGCCAAAAAGCAGGGCGTGCAGGTCATCAACGTGCCCACCGGCTTCAAGTTTATTGGCGAGCAGATTTTGGGCCTGGAGAACAGGCACCAGGCCGGGCGGTTCATCTTCGGCTTTGAGGAGAGCTACGGCTACCTGGCCGGCACCCACGTGCGCGACAAAGACGCCGTGGTGGCCAGCATGCTGATTTGCGAGATGGCCGCCTGGTACCACGGCCAGGGCCTCAGCCTGTACGAGGCGATGGAGGCGCTGTACGCCGAATATGGCCGCTACCTGAACGAGGTGGAAAGCTTCGAGTTTGACGGCCTGGCCGGCATGGAAAAGATGGAAGCCCTGATGGCCGGGCTGCGCAAAACCCCGCCCGCCGCGCTGGGCAGCCTTGCCGTGGAGGCCGTGGCCGACTACCAGGCCGGCACCCGCACCACCACCGCCACCGGCGCGGCCGAAAAGCTGGACATGCCCGCCACCAACGTGCTGGAATACACGCTGGCCGGCGGCTCCACCGTCATTGTGCGGCCCTCCGGCACCGAGCCGAAGATCAAGGTGTACTACGCCGTGCGCGCCGCCACCCTGCCCCAGGCGCAGGAGACCCGCACCATGTTGGGCGAAGCCATCAAACCGTTGCTGGCATGATGCAGTGGTGGCACGGCGTGCCAGCCTACCGCTCGACGGCCCAGGCTTCGCAGCTGGTTCTTCCGCTGCAGTGCGGTAATTGATATACTTATTGGGGTATCCATGTGTAAAAAAACGGAGGTGTTTCCATGAAGAAGACCCTGGTATTGTCTTTGGTGCTGCTGGCCCTGTGCCTGTGCGCCTGTTCCGGCACCCCCGCGTCCCTCTCGCTGGACCCCGCCCAGTACACCGACCCACCCGAGGCCGAGTGGCTGTACCAGCTGGACATTTACCGCGCGTGGGACGGCGTGAATGGCGAAAGCAACAGCTATACGGTAAGCACCGAGGGCATTATTGAAGAGGGCACGCGCGAGGACCCCAACAACCCCGGCGAAGATGAGTTCCTTGAAATCCCGGGCGGCCGAACCTATTTCTTCAGAGGTGTGGCGCCTGGTGATGTACAGCTCACCTTCACCGTTACCAAAGACGGCAAAACCATGGATCAGGCGGTTTATGCCATCCGTGTGTTTGACGATTTGCGCCTGGTGATATTGGACGAAAAGAGCGAAAGCTACCGCGCTTAATGCCCTGGCATGCAGCCCTGTTTCATGACATCCTTGCCGCATTAATGCTTGCAATTCTCCTCTGTTTGTTGTATACTATGTCAGTGCATGTGGCACTCAATATTCGTTTGTTCAAAACGCATGCCATAGCGGAACAAACGGCGCTAAGAGGAGAAAGATTATGAAAGAAGGCATCCACCCCAAGTACGAAGCCGCAGAGGTTACCTGCGCCTGTGGCAATAAATTTGAAACCCGTTCCAGCCGCCCCAGCATCCGCGTGGAGGTGTGCAACAAATGCCACCCCTTCTACACCGGCAAGCAAAAGCTGGTGGACACCGGCGGCCGTGTGGACCGTTTCAAGAAGCGCTTCAACATGAGCGAAAACGCCGGCAAATAAAGCCGGATACAGGCCGGGAGCCGCGTGTGCGGCTCCCGGTTTGATTTTATGAGCGAGGAGAGGGCGCAACCTATGAACGATGCCTACCGGGTGCCTGCCGCCCGCGCCACCGCCACCGTTGTGGAGAAAAAGAGCGCGTTCATTGCGGCGCTTTCCCCCGCCGGCACCGAGGCCGAGGCACTGGCGTTTCTGGACGAGATACGCGCCGCCCACCGCACCGCCGCCCACAATGTGTACGCCTATGCCCTGCGGCAGAACGCCCGCACCCGCTACTCCGACGACGGCGAACCCGCCAAGACAGCCGGGCTGCCCGTGCTGGGGGTCATCACCCACGCGCCACTGGTGGACTGTATCATTGTGGTTACCCGCTACTTTGGGGGCACGCTGCTGGGTACCGGCGGGCTGGTGCGCGCCTACACCGCCGCCGCGGCCGCTGTGGTGGCGGTAACCCATATCCTTACCTACCGCGCCTGCCGCACGCTGGCGCTTACCCTGCCCTACCCATTGTACGAGCCCGCCCGCCGCCTGCTGGAGGCTGCCGGCGCCCGCATTGAGGAGCCGCGGTTTGCCGCAGATGTAAAGCTGAACGCCTTGCTGCCCGCCGACACAGCCGACGCCGTGGCCGCCCAGCTGCGCGAGCTTTTGCGCGGCGGCGAGGGCCTTACCGTAAGCGACATACACTTTGCGCCCTATTAAGAGCGCCAAACAAAACCCGCACGCATGGCCCGCTTGCCATTTGGCGCATTCCACTGCAAGCGAAGTTGTTGGGCACTCCAGCCCCCGCGCACAACGAGGTGACCCCATGAGCAGCGATTATATCCTGCGCCAAATAGAGGACATGACGCGGTTTTTGGCCTCGGTGCTTTTTATGAAGCGCCCCAGCACCGTGGAGGTGATGGACGAGGATGCCCGCGTGACCGCCGAGTATCTGCTGCTGCACCGTGTGCGGGAGCTGCTGGCCGAGCGCCGGATCAACGAGGCCGAGAACCTCTTGTTCGACACCCTGGCCGAAGACCCCCGTCCCGAGTACCTGCCGGTGGCCATCGAGTTTTACGACGCGCTGCACAACATGAGCGACGCCCTGCTGGCCGCCTGCGATTTCTCCCGCCAGGAGGTGGCCGAGGGCCTGGCGGCCATTACCCGGCTGTATGGCATGCCCCAGCCGGAAAATGGGTAGCATTTTCACTAAAGCGACAAAAGTAGCAGGCCCCACCCCGTATCATCGGGGCAGGGCCTGTTTTTGCATACAAGTGTGGTTAGGCGGCGTCCTGGCCGGAGCTGCCGGACGGCGGTGGGATGTGCGCCTCTTTGTGGGGTGCCGGCTCCTGCTCTTTGGAAACGGAGAAGAAAATGTAGCCGACAACGAATACGGCGCAAAGGATGATGATGCTGATCTGAAGCATGGCTAAACCCCCTCTATTGGCGTTTAAATCAATTTCCGTGACGGATACGGACGCCTTCTTGTTATTAACAGTGTCTCAAATGGCCGCCGCGCAAGCTGTCGTCTTTTTGCGGGTGCTGCCAATTTGTTGCTTGCTGTTAATAATACGAGGGTGGTCGACGTTTTCTTTCAATTAATCTTCGGGCCAAAAACTTTTATTTGCACCGCCAGAGCCTGTTTTTAAATTGGAAAAATGACCCAGCGCCGGGCAGATTTGATGGCCCTGCAGGGCGCTTTTCCGCAGCAAACCTTAATGGTTTGCAAGGCAAAGCCACGCGGCAGGGGCGCCAAAGATGCCGGATTTGGGCGTTTTGAAGATTTGAAAACGGACTCTAGCCCGGCTTTTTCTCAATATCCTGCCAGAAGCTGCCGCCGGGGAACACCACCTCCCGCTCAAAATACTCGGCAATGGTAGCGGCGATGCAGCCAAAGCCCAGGCGGGTGCCCAGGTCCACGCCGGGCTTCACGCCCGGGCCCGCGGCCAGCATGGGCACGTCCTCGCGGCTGTGGTCGGTCGACGGGGTGGACGGGTCGCAGCCGTGGTCGGCGGTGATGAGCAGCAGGTCTTCGGGGTGCAGCAGCGGCAGCAGCTCGCCCAGCCTTTCGTCAAACGCGCTGATGGCTTTGGCGTAGCCGTCCACGTCGTTGCGGTGGCCGTACACCATGTCAAACTCCACCAGGTTGATGAAGGCCAGCCCGTCAAACTGGCGCTCCACCAGCTGCAGGGCAACGTCCATGCCCTCGTCATTGTTGCGGGTGGGTATCTTCTGGGTAATGCCCCGGCCTGCGAAGATATCGTAGATCTTGCCCACGGCAATCACGTCCAGGCACATGCTGGTCAGCACGTCCAAAATGGTTTTTCCCGGCGGGGGCAGCGAATAGTCGTGCCGGTTGGGCGTGCGGGTAAAGTTATCGGGCTTGTCGCCCACGAACGGCCGGGCAATCACACGGCCCACGGCCAAATCGCCGGTCAACATCCCGCGGGCGGTCTCACAAATACGGTACAGCTCCTCCAGCGGCACCACCGCCTCGTTGGCGGCTATCTGGAACACACTGTCGGCACTGGTGTACACAATCAGCGCGCCGGTTTTCATGTGCTCGGCGCCATAGTCCCGTATCACCTCGGTGCCCGAATAGGGCTTGTTGCACAGGGTTTTGCGCCCCACCCGCGCCTCGAACGCGGCTATGAAATCCGCCGGGAAGCCCTCCGGGAACACCGGCAGCGGCTTTTCACTCACCAGCCCGGCCATCTCCCAGTGGCCAATGGTGGTGTCCTTGCCCTGGCTCATCTCCCGCAGCCGGGCAAACGCGCCCAGCGGCGCCGGCTCCCTGGGCAGGCCGGCCACCCCTTCAATGTTGAACAGCCCCAGCTTTTGCAGGTTGGGCGCTTTAAAATGGGGGCTGGCCGCCACGGCCTTCAAGGTATCGCTGCCTGCGTCGCCAAACGCCGCGGCGTCCGGCGCGCCGCCAATACCAAAACTGTCCAGAACAATCAAAAATACCCGTCTCAACACAATAATGCACCGCCTCACCCTATAATCTCTCTGTGTTTAATTATAGCATCCCAGGGCGGGCACGACAATCGCCCCAAAAGGGCAAGTGTGCGTCCCCCTGTTTATAATTTACACATTGCTCACAATAAACGCGCGCGTTTTGCGTCGGAATGGGCTATACTATCATCAGGATGCCGGGCGGCGCGGCTGCCCGCTTCCATTCACGACAGGAGGACTCCCCCATGAGAAGAACCAAGATTGTCTGCACGCTGGGCCCCGACACCGACCAGGACGGCGTACTGCAGGAGATGATGCTGGCCGGCATGAACGTGGCCCGTTTTAATTTTTCGCACGGCACCCACGACGAGCACAAAACCCGTTTGGACGTGCTGAAGCAGCTGCGCGGCGACTTGAAACTGCCGGTGGCCGCCCTGCTGGACACCAAGGGCCCCGAAATACGCCTGGGCAATTTTACCAAGGGCAAGGTGCAGGTGCAGGCCGGGCAAAGCTTTGTGCTTACCCCCCGCACGGTGGCAGGGGACGAATCGGTGGCCACCGTCACCTTTAAGGACTTGTACCAGGATGTCTCGGTGGGCAGCCGGGTGCTGATAGACGACGGCAAGGTGGAGATGGTGGTAAGCGAGATTCGCGGCGAGGACATTGTGTGCCAGGTGCTGAACAGCGGCGCCTTGTCCAACCACAAGGGTGTCAACGTGCCGGGCATCCACCTGTCCATGCCCTACCTCTCGGCGGCCGATAAAGCCGACATCCTCTTTGGCATTGAGCAGGGGTTCGACTTCATTGCCGCTTCCTTCACCCGCTCGGCCCGCGACGTGCTGGACATCCGCCGCCTGCTGGACGAAAACGGCGGCGCGGGCATACGCATCATTGCCAAAATAGAAAACCAGGAGGGCGTCTCCAACATCGATGAGATTCTGGCGGCCTGTGGCGGCGTGATGATTGCCCGCGGCGACATGGGCGTGGAAATCGACTATACCGAAATCCCCATCATCCAGAAAAACATCATCAAGCGGTGCTATGCCTCTGGCCGGCCGGCCATTACCGCCACCCAGATGCTGGAAAGCATGATTGCCAACCCCCGCCCCACCCGCGCCGAGATTACCGATGTGGCCAACGCCGTATACGACGGCACCTCGGCCATTATGCTAAGCGGCGAGACGGCGGTGGGCAAATACCCGGTGGACGCCGTGCGCACCATGGCCGCCATTGCCGAGCGCACCGAGAGTGATATCTCTTATAAAAAGGTATTCCAGGCGCTGCTGGCGCAGGACGTGCGGCTGTCTGTAACGGGCGCCGTGGCCCACGCCACCTGCACCACCGCGCTGGACACCGACGCCGACGCCATCATCACCGTAACGCAGAGCGGCGAGACCGCCCGCCTGCTCAGCCGCTACCGCCCGGCCACGCCTATCATCGCCTGCGTGATGGACGAGATGGTGGCCCGGCAGATCAACCTGTCCTGGGGCATCACGCCCATCCACATGCCCTACGCCAACAACACCGACGAGATGATAGACCAGTCGGTAACGGCCGCGCGGCAGGCAGGGCTTGTTGAGGACGGCCAGCTGGTCATCATCACAGCCGGCGTGCCGGTGGGCGTAAGCGGCACCACCAACATGATGAAAGCCCACCTGGTGGGCGACGTGCTGGTGGCGGGCATTGGCATTGGCGGGCAAAACGCCACCGGCAATGTGTGCATCTGCCTGCAAAGCGCCGACCTGCCCAAGTTCCGCCCCGGCGACGTGCTGGTGGCCTTAAGCACCGACAACAGCATGCTGGAGGCCATGCGCCAGGCCTCGGCTATCATCACCGAAGAGGCCGGCATGAGCAGCCACGCCGCCATTGTGGGCCTTACCCTGAACAAGCCCGTGGTGCTGGGCGCCACCGGCGCCACCCGCAAGCTGGAGGACGGCCAGGCCGTGAGCGTGGATTCCAAGCGCGGCATTGTGCGCACGCTGCCCACGTGACCTGGCTGCCTGACGACGCCACACATACACAAAGCGGGCCCGGCTGTGATATGCCGGGCCCGCTTAAATTTACGATTCTTGAGTCGCCCGGCCTACATCCCCACCGGCTTTGCGTCCGTCAGGAAGCCCGGGCGCTTGAATGCGGGGTCGGGGTAGGTGTAGAAGCCCTGGCCGGTCTTGATGCCCAGATGGCCCCCATCTACCAGTGCCTGCAGCGGGGCCAGCTCCGTTTCGTTCAGCAGGGGTTTCAGCGTTAGCAGCATGGTGTTCAGGCCAATGCTGTCCATAATGCCAAACGGGCCCGAGGCCACCTTCTGCACGCCCATCCAGGAGCGGTCTATCTCTGTGGCGCTGGCATAGCCGCCGCTCAGCAGCTTCATGGCCGCCACAATCAGCGAGGCCAGCATGGTGTTGGCCAGGTAGCTGCCCACCTCTTTTTCAATCACCACGGGGTTCAGGCCAATCCGGCGGGAGAAATCAGCCATCAGCCGGGTGTACCGCGGGTCGGTGCCGGGGTGGGGCATCACGTCCACCAGGTTGCGGAAGAAAGTGTTGGCCGCAAAGTGCCAGCTGAGGAACCGCTCGGGCGCGCCGCTGGCCTCGGCAAACAGGGAGGGCAGCATGGTGGAGGTGTTGGTCGTCAGCACCGCAGTTTTAGGCAGGTAGGGCGCAAACTCGCTCCACACCGCTTTTTTGATGGCCGGGTCTTCATAAACAGACTCCGTCACCAGGTCGATATCGGCGGGGATCTCCTCTTTGGTGAGGATATAGCGCATGCGGCCCATGGTTTCTTTGGCATAGGCCTCGGTGGTCATGTTGGCATCGATGATGGACTGCAGAACGCGCTCTTTTATCGCCTTTTGCGCCGCGCCTATCTCGTCTTCGCTGAATGCATAGATGACGACCTCGCAGCCAAACAACGCGCACTGGGTAACAATGAACTGCGCGATGGTGCCGCTGCCGATAGAGAGTACCTTTTTAATATCACTGGCCTGCATATGATCCCTCCTGTAAATGATTTACTCTATATAGTCTGCTTTTATCTCCCCACTTTGTCAAGGCTTTTCCGCAAAACAGCTGCTTTCCATTAAGCCGCGGGTTGCATAAAAAACAGGCCGGCGGGCCATGCCCATCCGGTCTGCCGTATCCTTTTTGAAAAAGCCACCGGTATTCGGGGCGCCGCCGGCTTTGTCAGGCCAGCATCAGCAGCCGCCGCCATTCCTCGCCCGTTTTTTGCAGCGCGGGTTCTATCAGGCTTTTGTCGCACTTTTCTATCGCCTCCAGCAGCAGCACAAAATGCTCCGACGACAGGTACCCCATAAGCCCGGCATTTTGCCGGCCGGCCACCGCCAGCCCCTGCATACGCGAAAACTTGGACATGCGCAACACGATGTTGTTCAGCTGCGCCAACATGGGGTTTTTGCTTATCTCGCCCATGGTGTAGTAAAAATCGGCGCTGGCCGCATAAACGGCCTCCAAATCTCCGGGCGATTGCTGTGACACCCGGCTGAAATTGACATAACTGTCCTTCAGGGCCTGTACGCCGGCGTAGTCGGCCTTTTCCACCGCCAGGTACATCACCGAGCGCAGCATGGCCACCTTCAGCTCCACCAGCTCGGGCAGCGAGCGCTCCTCCAGCACCAGGCCATAAATCATCGGGTCCATCATGCGGGGGCTGAATGCATTCACCACAAAAGTGCCCTCGGCGCGCCGTATTTCCAGCACGCCAAAAGCCACCAGAATCTTGATGGCCTCCCGCACGGTGTTGCGGCCTATTTTCAGCCGCTCGCTAAACTCCACCTCGGTGGGCAATTTATCGCCCGGTTTCAGTTGCCCGTCAATAATCGCCTGCGTGATGCGCTCCACCAATATCTCCGAAATGGCGCCTTTGGGCAATTCGTCAAACAGCCCAGCACTCATACGCTTCCCCAGCCTGCCTTTCCGCCAGCATTCTAGGGCATGTCCCCAAAGTTCCAATGGGACATCTTCCCCAGCATATTTTGTGTCTTTCTGCGTTCATCTCGCGCCAAGTGCCGGGCGGTGCCCGGTTGCGCTCGAAACAGCGCTGCGGCGCCAGTCGTCAGTCGTCAGTCGGAATACACCAAGTATTCCTCCCTCCTCGGCCTTGCGACGGCCTGCAGGCCTAGTACCTGAGGCCAACCGCCGCAGTGCGGCGGCTCTTGGGCCGAAGGTGAAAGCCATCATCGCGTAGCAGCCCCTGGGCAAATCTGCCGAGGTATCTGCCCATCTCCACTTTAGGGACACGCCCTATCTCTCTCAGGCAAAATCATACCAGATTCTGCCCGTTTCCGCAAGATAACGGGCCGCAGGCGTTATTTGCGGCCCACCTTGGGCCCGGCGGGGGTGTCCTCCACCGTGTAGCCCAGGGCATCCAGCGCATCGCGAATTTCATCGGCACGGGCCCAGTTTTTGGCTGTGCGGGCCTCGGTGCGCTCCTCCACCAGCTTCAGCACCTTGTTTGGCACCTTGGTGTCCTTGCGGTTATACAAAAGGCCCAGCACCTCGCACAGCGCGTCGAAGGTTTCGGCCGTTTGCAGCAGCACACGCTTGCAGCTGTCGGCCGCCAGGGTGTTGATATCCCGCACAAAGTCAAACAGCACGGCCAGCGCGTCGGCGGTGTTTAGGTCGTCGTCCATCCGCTCGCCAAACAGGCGGCGGGCTTCGGCAGCCCGCTCGGCCAGCAGGTTTTCGCCGGTGTCGCCGGCGTTGTCTATGGCAAAGGCCAGGTTTTCGCGGCAGGTGTACAGCCGCTCCAGGCTGGTTTTGCACTGCTCCAGTATGTCCATGGTGAAGTTCAGCGGGCTGCGGTAGTGGGCGCTCAGCATAAAATAGCGGATGGGCTCATACCCTATCTGCTCGGCCACCTGCCGCACGGTGGAAAAGTTGCCCAGGCTCTTGCTCATCTTGCGGTCGTCAATGTTCAAAAAGCCGTTGTGCATCCAGTAGCGGGCAAAGGTTTGGTGGTTGGCGCACTCGCTTTGGGCAATCTCGTTTTCGTGGTGGGGGAAGATGAGGTCCTGCCCGCCGGCGTGGATATCAAACGTGGCGCCCAGGTGCTTTTTGGCCATGGCGCTGCACTCGATGTGCCAGCCGGGCCGGCCCGTGCCCCAGGGGGATTCCCAGGCAGGCTCGCCGGGCTTGGCGGCCTTCCACACGGCAAAGTCGGCGCCGTCCTCCTTCAGCCCGCCCTCCAGGCTGGTGGAGAGCTCCCGGCTGCTTTCCAGCTCGTCCAGCACCAGATGCGACAGCTTGCCGTAGTCCTCAAACTTCAGCGCCCGGAAGTAAACGTCGCCGTTGGCGGCCACATAGCCGTATCCGCCGTCTATAATCTCGCCAATCATCGCGATGATCTCATCCATATGCTCGGTGGCCCGGGGCATCACGGTGGGGCGCAGCACGTTCAGGCCGTCGGCGTCGGCCAGGTATTCCTTCTCGTAGCGGGTGGCCAGCCGCTTCACGGTGGTCTCCTGCTCGTTGGCCGCAGCTATCAGGCGGTCGTCAATGTCGGTAACATTGCTCACGTACAGCACGTTGATGCCGGTGTAAGTCAGGTAGCGGCGCAGGGTGTCGAACACGCAGAGCGGCCGCGCGTTGCCCACATGGATAAAATTGTAGACGGTGGGCCCGCACACATAGATGCTTGCTTGGCCGGGCGTCATGGGGATAAATTCTTCTTTTTCGCGGGACATGGTGTTGTATATTCTCATTGCCAGGTTTCAGCCTCACTTCATATCATCCGGCGGCGGGCCGTCGCGCATGCCGGGCGGCAGGCTGCGGTTGGGGTCGTCGGTGGGTTGGGGGTTTTTTTTGGCCGCAATGCCTTTCACCTTTGCCTTGCGGCCCTTGCCTTTGGGCTTCCGTTTGTTGCCGGCGCCGTCTTTGGCGTCGGCGGCAAAAGGCGCATTGGCCGGTTGGGGCTTTGGCGCCGGCGCTGCCGGTTTTTCTTGGGGCAGCCGGGGCGCGCTTGCGGCTTCTATCGGTTGGCCAGGTGCTTTGTCGGCCGGTTCGGGGGTGTCGGGCGGGGGCGCGGGCAAATCTTCCGTCTTGGGTTTGTCGGCTGGCGGCTTGGCCGGTTCCACTTTCTTTTCTGCTGCTTTTTTGGTGCCGCCCTTCTTGGCAGCGCCCTTTTTACCGGCACCCTGCTTGCCCTTGGGCTGCTGGGCGTCCACCTGCTTCACCACGTCCAGCCCTGCCATTAACAGGCCTATGTCCAGTGTCCCCGTCGCCTGCAGTTCTATTGGGCTGGTGTGGGAAAGGTTTACTGCTTTTGCGGGCTTGGCCGGGGGCGGCGGAATATCCGGCACAGGCTTTTCAGGCGGGGGCGCTTGTGGCACAGGCTGCAGCCCTGCTGGCGCCATCTGCTGGCCGGGGCGTTGTATCCGGCAGTCCTCGGGCACGGGGCCTTTGCCACTGTAAGCCACCGGGGCGCTGTGTTTACAGATGAAGCGTACCAGCTGCCCAAGCAGTGGCACGCCGCCCAAGCGCCAGCCATAGGCGCTCACTGCGCACACCACCATCAGTATCACCATCAGCCCGCTTATAACCACCCGGGTAATGATCATGGGCATATCGCCGCCCCAGCCCAGTGGGTTTTCCAGGTAGCTGGCGCTGCCGGTCATCGCCGCGGCCAGGCCCTCGAAGGCGATATCGCCCCCCAGCAGGCAGCGCAGCAGCCACAGCAGCATGGCCTGCACGGTATGGAAGCGTACCAGGTAGCTTTTTTTCTCCACCAAAAAAATAATGAGCACCGGCACCAGGCCAAAGGTCCAGAACACCAGCATCAGCAGGTAGCACAGCACGGCAATCAGGTTGGCGGATACGTCCCCCACGCTGGAACGATGCGGCTGAAGTTGCTTCATGGTTTCTCCTGTAAAGGCATTTACTTTTTCGTATTGATGTATGCCCGGTTTTGCCAGATGTACTGCACACCCGAGATGGCGGTGATGGCCGCCACGGCCCAGCACAGCACCCAGGCGATGATTTGCGGGATGGTGCCGGTGTCGATGTAAACAGGCAACAGCCGCTGCACGCCGGCCAGCACGTAGTAGGTGATGATGGTGACCATTTGCAGCACCGTTTTGGCCTTGCCCATGCGGTTTGCGGCAATCACCTTGCCGTCGGGCGCGCCGGCTGCCACCATGCGCACGCCGGACACCGCAAACTCCCGCACAATGATGATGACCAGCACCAGCGGGTGGCACACGCCGTCCACCAGCATGTAGATAAAGGCCACCGTGGTCAATATCTTATCGGCCAGCGGGTCGGCAAACTTGCCAAAGTCCGTTACCATATCGCGCTTGCGGGCAATGCTGCCGTCCAGGTAGTCGGTGATGCTGGCGCCAATAAACACCAGCGCGGCCAGCAGGTAGTTGCCCGGTATCGCGTTTATAGAAACCAACACCACAAATACCGGTATCAGTAAAATTCGTAATAGCGTCAGTCTGTTGGGTAGGTTCAATCTGAGCCCCTCAATTCCGATGTAAAGTCGTATGGCTTTATATCTTTGGCTGCGGCCCTGCCCTATCGGCCGGCGTCCTGCCCCGGCGGTACCGGTGCTGTCAGCGCTGCTTCCAGGTCCAGCCCGGCCGCGCCGGTTACCCGCACGGTGTAAAACCCACCCGCCTCCAGCGGCGCGCTGCCCGGCAGCAGCACGTTGGCGTCTATCTCCGGCGCGTCGGCTGCGCTGCGGCAAAGCCAGGCGTCCTGTTCGTCGTCATAGCCGTCGCACAGCACCACCAGCTGCTTGCCCACCAGCGCCTCCTGCTTTTCAGCCATGATGCGCTGCTGCAGCGCCATCACCACCTCGGCGCGGCGCGCGCGTTCCTCCTGCGGCAATTGGCCGGGCAGGCCGGCCGCACGGGTGCCCTCCTCGGGCGAGTAGGCAAAGCAGCCCAGCCGGTCGAAGCGTGTTGCCTTCACAAAAGCACACAGCGCCTCAAACTGCGCCTCGGTCTCGCCGGGGTAGCCGGCTATCAGCGAGGTACGCAGGGTAGCATCGGGCAGCTTGCGCCTTATCTTCTCAATGGCAAGGCGAATGGCTTCACTGCCCCCCTTGCGCCCCATGGAGGCCAATATGTCATCCTCACTGTGCTGGATGGGCAGGTCGAGGTAATGCAGCACCTTGGGGTTGCGCGCCATGGCGTCCAGCAGCGCGTCGTCTATCTTCTCCGGGTAGGCGTACAGCAAGCGTATCCAGGCGATGCCCTCCACGGCGTTCAGCTTGTCCAGCAGCTGGGGCAGCATCCGGCCGCCCAGGTCGTCGCCATAGGCGGTCACGTCCTGCGCCACCAGCACCAGCTCCTTCACGCCCTGCTGGCTCAGCCACTCGGCCTCGGCCAGAATGCTGGCCATTGCCCGGCTGCGAAAGGGCCCGCGTATGGCCGGTATCGCGCAGTAGGCGCAGGCGTTGGAGCACCCCTCGGCAATCTTCAGCCAGGCGTAGTGCCCCGGCGTGCTGATGACCCGGCGGCCATCCAGCGGCAGCGCCGCCTTGGGGCCAAAAGCGCACAGCGGGCCGGCTTCTGCCCGCGCGTCGCCCCCCACCAGCCCGGCAATGATCTCCGGCAGCTCCGCGTTGCGCCCAATGCCCACCACGGCGTCCAGCTCGGGTATCTCGGCGGCCATCTCCTCGCGGTAACGCTCGGCCAGGCAGCCGCTGGCCACCACTTTCAGGGCTGGGTTGTCGCGCTTCAGCGCGCAGGCGTCAAAGATGGCCTCTATCGCCTCTTCTTTGGCGCTCTCTATAAAGCCGCAGGTGTTCACAATCACCACATCAGCCTGCGCGGTGTGGGGTACGGTGGTATGCCCGGCCTCTATCAGCGCCCGGCAGAACATATCGGCGTCCACCTGGTTCTTGGGGCAGCCCAGCGACACAATGGCGATCTTCATGGCTCCCCCTCCCCGGCGGCGTCCATCGCTTTTACAATGGTGCCATGGGCAAAGCCCCGGCGGCTCAGCGCGGCCATCACCTTCTGGCGCTCGCCGGCCTGCAGCTTGTGCGCATATTGCTTGCGTATCAGCGCCAGGGCGGCTTCAGCCTCGTCGAAATCCAGTGCGGCCACGGCCATGTCGGCCTGGGGGCGGCCTATGCCCAGCGCCAGCAGGCGCATGCGGATGTCCTGCCGGCTTTTGCCGCGGCTGGCAAGGCTTTCGGCTTTACTCTGCGCGAAGGCGGCGTCGTCCAGCAGGCCGGCGTCGCGCAGGCGGGCGGCCACCGCGCGGGCGGTCTCGTCGTCGTAGCGGCGGCACAGCTTCTCCACCAGCTCGGCCTCACCGTGGGCGCGGTGCGCCAGATACCGCAGCGCGGTTTCGCGGGCGGCGTTCAGGTCGCTCTGCTCCCGCAGGGAGAGCAGCCGTTCGTCGCTTAGGTTGTCGCCGGTGCGTAAATCGTTCAGCGCCAGGGTTTCGTCATCAACGGAGAACAGGAAGCCTTCCGGCCCGAACAGCGCAAAACGCCCCCGTTTGGTCTCTTTAATGGCTGTTATCTGCGTCATTCGTCGGCCGAAACATCCAGCCCACGCTCGGAAGCGGGCTTCACGGCAGCCGCCGCAGGGGCCGCGGCCTTGGCGGGCACGTCGTCCAGGTTGCCGCCGGCGCCGGCCTTCTTTTTCTTCTTGCTGGCCACCAGCTCGGCCGACTGTGCGCGCACCTTTTCTTCCACCTCGGCGGCGTACTCGGGGTGCTCCTCCAGGTAGGCCTTGGCGTTGTCGCGCCCTTGGCCCAGGCGGATTTCGCCGGCGTTGAACCAGGCGCCGCTCTTCTGCACAATGCCCAGCTCCACGGCCAGGTCCAGCAGCTCGCCCGAGCGGGAGATGCCCTCGCCAAACATGATGTCGAACTCGGCGTCCTTGAAGGGCGGCGCCACCTTGTTTTTCACCACGCGCGCGCGGGTGCGGTTGCCAATAAAGCTGCCCGACGAATCCTTGAGGCCCTCGGTGCGGCGTACGTCGATGCGCACCGACGAATAGTATTTCAGCGCGCGGCCGCCCGCGGTCACCTCGGGGTTGCCGTACACAACGCCCACCTTTTCGCGCAGCTGGTTGATGAAGATACACACCGTGCCCGTTTTGCCGATTACGCCGGTAAGCTTGCGCAGCGCCTGGCTCATCAGGCGGGCCTGCAGGCCCACGTGGGAGTCGCCCATCTCGCCCATGATCTCCGCCCGGGGCACCATGGCGGCCACGCTGTCGATGACGATGGCATCGATTGCGCCGCTGCGCACCAGCGCCTCGGTGATCTCCAGCGCCTGTTCGCCGGTGTCCGGCTGGCTCACCAGCAGGTTGTCGATGTCCACGCCCAGTGCCTGGGCGTAGACGGGGTCCAGCGCGTGCTCTACGTCAATAAAGGCCACCTCGCCGCCCATTTTCTGGGCCTGGGCCAGCACGTGCAGCGCCAGCGTGGTTTTGCCGCTGCTCTCGGGGCCAAAAATCTCCACCACGCGCCCGCGGGGCAGGCCGCCCACCCCCAGCGCGGCGTCCAAAGAAACAGAGCCCGTGGGGATCGCGTCTATCTGCATGGCCACGTTCTGGCCCATCTTCATCACGGCGCCCTTGCCAAAGTTCTTCTCTATCTGTGCCAGGGCCGTTTCCAGCGCGGCCTGCTTGCTGTCGGGCGCAACCTTGGTGGGCGTTGGCACCGATGCTTTCTTGTCTGCTGCCATTGTTGTCTCCTTCTATTCTCTCTCCGCTAATGGGTTGTCAACTGTGTCGCTTTCGTTCAATCGGGGTGGCAGGTATCCATCCTGTTCAAGGTTGGCCGGGGCGGCCTGCAGCACTTCCTGCGCCACCTCCAGCGCTGTATCGTCGGCATCAGGCATTGCGTCCGCCACCTGCGGCGCTTCGCTTTCCGGTGTAAGCTCCGCCTTCGGCCGGGTATCGGCAGCAGGCGTTTCAGGCAGCGCATCTTCGGGCGCCGCCCCTTCCGGCCAGGCGCCTGCGCGCGGAGGCTCTTCCGCCATCTCATCGGGCTGCGGCCATATGGGTTGGGTTTGCTGCAATAGGGTATCTGCCGCTGGCGGCTCTTCGCCAAACAGCGCCTGCGGCGGGGCCTGCCGCTGCAGGCGGAAGCGCTGGGTGCCTGTCATGCCGGCGTCCAGCGGCAGGGCGTCCAAATCGTCCTCCGGCCGGGGCGGAACCGCCGCCGCCTGTGGGCGCTGCATGGCCTTTATATGCGCCAGGCGGGCCTGCCGGCGGGCGGCTTTTCCCCGGCCCGGCGGCGGCGCGGCCTCCACGGCGCACAGCAGAAAGATGGGCAGGTAGTTCACCAGATAGCGCGCCCGGGTCTCCCACAGCATCAAAAACAGCACCAGGCCAAACAGTGCGATGCGCAGGAAGGTGAGCGCGTTGTTCCCGCGGATCAGCGCCTTGATGGCGGCCACGGCCATCCACACCAGCATGGCCATCTCCACGGCAAAGGCCAGGTAATGCAGCAGGGTGTTGTACTGCCCGCCCTTCACAAACCAAGCGTGCAGCGGGCCAATCTGTGCCGCGCTGCGGTCCAGCTTTTCAGCGGCTGTGTAGGTGCCGTCGCCAAAGGTGTAGGCGGCCTTGCGGCCCAGGTGCTCCAGCGTGCCAAAAAAGCCCATGTCTTGCAGCCGTTCGCCAATTTCATTCGATATATAAGCGGCGCGGTTTTCGCCGTCCACCGCCAGCACCGCCTGATAGTCGTCATCGTTGTAGTCGCCGTTGCCCGAAAGGCCCATCATGATCCAGTGGGTGAACGGAATGCCCTCTTTCTGATAGTCGTACCGGGGCAGCAGGCTACTGTAGCGCACCGCAAAGGTGCCGCCCACCGCCACCACCAGCATTACCGCAAGACCCGCCAGCAGCACCTTCCAGCGGCCCTTGCCGCGCAGCAGCACCAAAAGGTCTATCACGGCCGCCACCCAGAGGATGGCCACCGTGATTTTTAAAATGGACCCCGCCCCCGCCACCAATGACAGCACACAAAACCGGCCAATGGCGCGGCCTGTTTTGCCGTCGCGCCACAGGGTGCGGGTTTGCAACCACAGCAGCGCGGTGGCTATGGGGAACACCAGCGTCAGGGTGTCGGTATACCAAATGGGCGTGTACATTAAAAACGGCAGCGTAAGGAAGGCGCACACCAGCAGGAAGAGGGCCTGCCGCGCCCCAAACAGCCGCCGCCCGCAGAAATACAGCAGCACCAGCGCGCCGTCTATGGCCACGATATTCAGCACAAAGGCGGCTATTTCCAGGTTGGTTACCCCAAACAGGGTGAGGATGGCGTAGTAGTTGGCCAGCAGGAAATAGATGCCGGCGTTGTTGGGGAACAGCAGGAAGTATTCGTCCGGCAGGGTGCCGTTTTGGGCATAGGCCGCCGCGTACTGGTGCACCAGGCCAAAGTCCCAGCCGCTGTCCGGCTGCACGCGCAGGCTCCAGCCCGCCAGCGCCTGCACGGTGGCATAGGCGGCAAACAGCAGCACCACCACCAGTATCTCCACCCGTTTGGAGGGCGGGGGCATTATGGCAAACAGCCGCGAAAGCAGAAAAGCCACGCCCACGCCGCCGGCCGCCGCGGCCAGCAGCCAGTACCAGGTGAAGCCCGCCGCGGTGTTTTGGTTGGCAAACACCGCCAGCAGCACCACCCCAAAAAACAGCAGGGCGAAAACGATGTTCATCACGCGGTAGGGCCAAGGGGTGCGCAGCCGCAACCGGCCGGGCCCCTGCCCGCTGCTTGTATCCATCGTTCCCACCCCGCTTTCGGAAATGGTTTTGCTATAACGTTTGGGTATTTAATAAGTGCCGTGCACGGCTGCAAAAGCACAAGCGCTCGCGCAAACCTCTTGCAGCCGCGGCGGGTTGTTTTGTGTGCTCAGTACACCATGGACGGGTCGTAGCTGTCCAGTTCGAAGTCGTCCATCTCCTCCAGCATGTCTTCCACCTCGGGGATGCCGGTGCCGGCGGGAATGAGTTTGCCGATGATCACGTTCTCCTTCAGGCCCAGCAGCGGGTCGGTTTTGCCCTTGATGGCGGCGTCGGTAAGCACGCGGGTGGTCTCCTGGAAGCTGGCGGCCGACAGGAAGCTGTCGGTGGCCAGCGAGGCCTTGGTGATGCCCAGCAGCACCGGGGTGTACTCGGCCAGCTGCAGGTCTTCCTCGCCCGCGGCTATCCGCTCTTCAATCTCGCGGTTCATGCGCTGCACTTCGCTGCGCTCCACGTCTTTGCCGGCCAGCAGCGGGGTGCTGCCTGATTCCTCCACGCGCACCTTGCGCATCATCTGCCGCACAATAACCTCAATGTGCTTGTCGTTGATATCCACGCCCTGCTGGCGGTATACGCTCTGCACTTCCTGTATCAGGTAGTTTTCCACGGCGGTAACGCCTTTTATGGCCAGAATGTCGTGCGGGTAGGCGTGGCCCTCGGTCAGCATATCGCCCGTCTCCAGCGTGTCGCCCTCGGCCACGCGGATGCGCTGGCCAAAGGGAATCAGATAGCTTTTTTCCACCGGGGCGCCGTTTTCGTCCTCGCCGGTTACCACCACATGGCGGTTTTTCTTGGTGTCGTCCATGCTCACAGTGCCGGCAATCTCGGTCATGATGGCCAGCGTTTTGGGGCGGCGGGCCTCGAACAGCTCCTCAACGTGCGGCAGGCCCTGGGTGATATCCTCGGCCGACGCGATGCCGCCGGTGTGGAAGGTACGCATGGTCAGCTGGGTGCCCGGCTCGCCAATGCTCTGCGCGGCAATAATGCCCACGGCCTCGCCCAGGCCCACCGGCTGGCCGTTGGCCAGGTTGGCGCCGTAGCACTTGGCGCACACGCCCTGCTCGGCCTTGCAGGTCAGCACACTGCGCAGCTCCACCTTTTCAATGCCGGCGTTCACTATCAGCGCGGCGTCGTCCTCGTTCATCATGGTGTCGCTGCGCACCAGCACCTTGCCGGTCTCGGGGTGGTATATGTTGCTTACGGGGTAACGGCCCACCAGGCGCTCGGCCAGCGGCTCAATGGTCGCGTTGCCGTCGCCCAAAATCTCACGCACCACAATGCCCTCGGTGGCGCCGCAGTCCTCCTCGCGAATGATCACGTCCTGCGAGACGTCCACCAGCCGGCGGGTGAGGTAGCCGGACTCGGCGGTACGCAGCGCGGTGTCGGCCAGGCCCTTGCGCGCGCCGCGGGACGCGATGAAGTACTCCAGAATGTTGAGCCCCTCGCGGTAGTTGGAGCGGATGGGGATCTCGATGGTTTTACCCGAGGTGTTGGCAATCAGCCCGCGCATGCCGGCCAGCTGGCGAATCTGCTGCATGCTGCCGCGCGCGCCGCTGTCGGCCATCATAAAGATGGGGTTGCGGGTGTCCAGGTGGTCCTCCAGTGCGTCGGACACCTGCTTGGTGGTATCCTCCCACACCAGCAGAATGCTCTTGAGGCGTTCGTCGTTGGAGATAAGGCCGCGGTTGTAGTTTTTGGTAATCTTCAAAATCTGCTCGTCGGCCTGCTCGATGAGCTCCTGCTTCTTGGGCGGGATCACCGCGTCGGACACGGCAACCGTAAGCCCGCTGAGGGTGGAGTACTTGAAGCCCAGGGCCTTCACCTTGTCCAGCATCTCGGCGGTTACGTTGGTGCCGTGGCGCTGGATGCAGCGGTCGATGATTTCGCCCAGCTTTTTTTTGTTCACCAGGAAGTCGATTTCCAGGCCAAAGGCGGTTTCTTCGTCTTCGCGGTTCACATAGCCCAGGTCCTGGGGTATGGGCTCGTTAAAAATGATGCGCCCGGCGGTGGTCTCCACCAGCCTGTGCTTCATCTTCACGCCCACGGCCTGGGTGCGGCGCACCTTGATGCGGGCGTGCAGGGTGATGGCGCCGTCGTGGTAGGCCATAATGGCCTCGTTCTCGCTGCTGAACACCTTGCCCTCGCCAGGGTCGCCCTCGCTTATCATGGTCAGGTAGTAGCTGCCCAGCACCATGTCCTGGGTAGGCACGGTCACCGGCTTGCCGTCGCTGGGCTTCAGCAGGTTCTGGCTGGCCAGCATCAGCATGCGGGCCTCGCGCTGGGCCTCGCGGCTCAGCGGTACGTGCACGGCCATCTGGTCGCCGTCAAAGTCGGCGTTGTAGGCGGTACACACCAGCGGGTGCAGCTTGAGGGCGCGGCCCTCCACCAGCACCGGCTCAAAGGCCTGGATGCCCAGGCGGTGCAGCGTGGGCGCGCGGTTTAGCAGCACGGCGTGCCCGGCAATCACGGTCTCCAGGCTGTCCCACACCTCGGCGCGGGTGCGCTCCACCATTTTGCGGGCGCTTTTAATGTTATTGGCAATGCCCTGCTCCACCAGGTCCTTCATCACAAAGGGCTTGAAGAGTTCCAGCGCCATCTCCTTGGGCAGGCCGCACTGGTACATTTTCAGCTCCGGGCCCACCACGATAACGCTTCGGCCGGAATAGTCCACGCGCTTGCCAAGCAGGTTCTGGCGGAAGCGGCCCTGCTTGCCCTTCAGCATGTCGGAAAGGCTCTTCAGCGGGCGGTTGTTGGGGCCGGTTACCGGGCGGCCGCGGCGGCCGTTGTCTATCAGCGCGTCCACCGCTTCCTGCAGCATGCGCTTTTCGTTGCGCACAATGATGTCGGGCGCGCCCAGCTCAAGCAGGCGTTTCAGCCGGTTGTTGCGGTTGATCACCCGGCGGTACAAATCGTTCAGGTCGCTCGTGGCAAAGCGGCCGCCGTCCAGCTGCACCATGGGGCGGATGTCGGGCGGGATGACCGGCACCACGTTCATGATCATCCACTCGGGGCGGTTGCCGCTGTTGCGGAAGGCCTCGGTCACCTCCAGGCGCTTCAGCAGGCGCAGCTTCTTCTGCCCGCCGGCGTCGGCCAGTTCGGCGCGCAGCTGCTCGGCCATGGCGTCCAGGTCTATCTTGGCCAGCAGCTCCTGCACGGCCTCGGCGCCCATGGCGGCCTGGAACTCGTCCTCGTAGCGCTCGCGCATGTCGCGGTATTCTTTTTCGCTCAGCAGCTGTTTTTCTTCCAGCGGGGTAAAGCCGGGGTCGGTTACGATATAAGCGGCAAAATACAGCACCTTTTCAAGCAGGCGGGGGCTGATATCCAGAATAAGGCCAATGCGGCTGGGGATGCCTTTAAAGTACCAGATATGGCTGACAGGCACGGCCAGCTCGATGTGGCCCATGCGCTCGCGGCGCACCTTGGCGCGGGTAACCTCCACGCCGCAGCGCTCGCACACCTTGCCCTTGTAGCGGATGCGCTTGTATTTGCCGCAGTGGCACTCCCAGTCCTTGGTGGGGCCAAAGATGCGCTCGCAGAACAGGCCGTCGCGCTCCGGCTTCAGGGTGCGGTAGTTGATGGTCTCGGGCTTTTTCACTTCGCCGTAGCTCCAGGCGCGTATCTGGTCGGGTGCGGCCAGGCCAATGCGTATCGAATCAAATTCGTAATAATCCATTCAGTTACCCTTTCTGTCTCACGGCGGCGCCGTATACTTTCCTATGGGAGCCTGTTCAGCATCTCGCTTGTGAACAGGCTCTGCGGCGGGTATTCAAAATTGGCCGTCTTTTACGTCATGTCGTCTTCGCCATCCTCCAGCAGGTCGTCCTCGGTGAAGATATCCTCGGGGTTCAGCGGGGCCACTTCGTCCTCCGCCTCAAAGCCGCCGTCGTCGTCCTCTTCCTGCACCTCTTCTATGGAGTAATCGCCCGACAGCTCATCCTCCAGCAGCACGTCGTTGCCCACCGTCAAATCGGGGGTGTAGCCGCCGGTGTCGTCGTCGTAGCTCTGTTTCAGGTCAATCTCCTCGCCCGCTTCGTCCTGCACCACCACATCCAGGCCCAGGCTCTGCAGCTCTTTTATCAGCACGCGGAAGCTCTCGGGGATGCCGGCCTTGGGCACGGCCTGCCCCTTCACAATGGCCTCGTAGGTTTTCACGCGGCCCACCACGTCGTCGCTTTTTACCGTCAATATCTCCTGCAGGGTGTAGGCGGCGCCATAGGCCTCCAGCGCCCACACCTCCATCTCGCCAAAGCGCTGGCCGCCAAACTGGGCCTTGCCGCCCAGCGGCTGCTGGGTAACCAGGCTGTAGGGGCCGGTGCTGCGGGCGTGAATCTTGTCGTCCACCAGGTGGTGCAGCTTCAGGTAGTACATGTAGCCCACCGTCACGCGGTTGTCAAACCGTTCACCTGTGCGGCCGTCGTACACCACGCTCTTGCCGTCCTCGTCCAGGCCGGCCAGTTTCAGGCAGTCGTGTATCTCGCTCTCGTGCGCGCCGTCAAACACCGGGCTCATCACCTTCCAGCCCAGCGCCTTGGCGGCGTAGCCCAGGTGCACTTCCAGCACCTGGCCAATGTTCATGCGGCTGGGCACGCCCAGCGGGTTCAGCACAATGTCCAGCGGGGTGCCGTCCTCCATGAAGGGCATGTCCTCCTGCGGCAAAATGCGGGACACAACACCCTTGTTGCCGTGGCGGCCGGCCATCTTGTCGCCCACGCTTATTTTACGTTTCTGCGCAATATAGCAGCGCACCACTTCCCGCACACCGGGCTGCAGCTCGTCGCTGTTCTCGGGGGTGAACACCTTCACGTCCACAATGATGCCATACTCGCCATGGGGCACCCGCAGGCTGGTGTCGCGCACCTCGCGCGCCTTCTCGCCAAAAATGGCCCGCAGCAGGCGTTCCTCGGGGGTCAGCTCGGTTTCGCCCTTGGGCGTCACCTTGCCCACCAGGATATCGCCGGCGCTCACCTCGGCGCCAATGCGAATGATGCCGCGCTCGTCCAGGTCCTTCAGCGCGTCCTCGCCCACGTTGGGAATGTCGCGGGTGATCTCCTCGGGCCCAAGCTTGGTCTCGCGGGCCTCCTGCTCATATTCTTCTATGTGTATGGAGGTATACACGTCGTCCCGCACGATCTTCTCGTTGATCAGCACGGCGTCCTCGTAGTTGTAGCCCTCCCAGGTCATAAAGCCAATCAGCGCGTTCTTGCCCAGGCTTATCTCCCCGTTGCGGGTGGCCGGGCCGTCGGCGATGACCATGCCCTCCACCACCTTGTCGCCCTTGGCCACAATGGGCCGCTGGTTCACGCAGGTGCCCTGGTTCGAGCGCATGAACTTCACCAGCTCGTACTCGTCAATCTCGCCCTTGGCGGCGCGCACGGTAATTTTATCAGCGGTCACGCGCTCCACCACGCCGTCGCGGCGGGCCAGCACGCACACGCCGCTGTCGGTGGCGGCCTTGTACTCCATGCCGGTGGCCACAATGGGCTGCTCGGTTACCAGCAGGGGCACGGCCTGGCGCTGCATGTTACTGCCCATCAGCGCGCGGTTGGCGTCGTCGTTCTCAAGGAACGGAATCATCGCCGTGGCCACGCTCACCACCATCTTGGGCGAAACGTCCATGTAGTCGGCCTTTTCGCGCTCGGTTTCTATAATCAGCTCGCGGTAACGGGCGTTTACACGGGGGTGGGCAAAGCGGCCCTCCTCGTCCAGCGGCTCGTTGGCCTGGGCCACCACGTATTCGTCCTCCACGTCGGCGGTCATGTACTCCACTTCGTCGGTCAGCTTGCCGGTGGCCTTGTCCACCTTGCGGAAGGGCGCCTCAATAAACCCGTATTCGTTGATGCGGGCAAAGGTGGCCAGGTACGAGATCAGGCCGATGTTGGGCCCTTCCGGCGTCTCGATGGGGCACATGCGGCCATAGTGGCTGTAGTGCACGTCGCGCACCTCAAAGCCGGCGCGGTCGCGGCTAAGGCCGCCGGGGCCCAGGGCGGACAGGCGCCGCTTGTGGGTCAGCTCGGCCAGGGGGTTGTTCTGATCCATGAACTGGCTTAGCGGCGAAGAACCAAAGAACTCTTTAATGGCGCTGGTAACCGGCCGGATGTTGATGAGCGCCTGGGGCGTCACCACGTCCATGTCCTGCGCCTGCAGGGTCATGCGCTCGCGGATAACGCGCTCCATGCGGGAAAAACCGATGCGGAACTGGTTCTGCAAAAGCTCGCCCACGCTGCGGATGCGGCGGTTGCCCAGGTGGTCGATGTCGTCGGTGACGCCGATGCCGCAGGCCAGGCCATTGATGTAGTTGATGGAGGCGTAGATGTCGTCCACCGTGATGGTGCGGCTGATGAGGCGGTCGCGGTTTTTGCGCAGCAGCTCCTTGCGCTCCTCGTCGTCGGTGGTTTGGTCCATAATCTCCTGCAGCACGGCAAAGCTCACCTTGTCGCTGATGCCGGCTTCCGCCTTGGCGTCGAAGCCCAGGAAGAAGCTGGCGTCCACCACACCGTTGGAGATCACCTTCACCTCCCGCTCGTCGATGGACAGGTAAACCGCCAGCACGCCGTTGCGCTCAATCTCCTCGCTGGCCTCGCGGCTGATGCCCTCGCCCGCGGCGCACAGCAGCTCGCCCGTCATGGGGGCAATCACGTCGCGCGCGGCCACAAAGCCGGCAATGCGCCTTGCAATTGCCAGCTTCTTGTTCATCTTGTAGCGCCCAAACCGGCTTAAATCATACCGGTGGGGGTCAAAAAACAGGTTGTTTATGTGGGTTTGCGCGCTCTCCACGGTGGGGGGCTCGCCCGGGCGCAGCTTGCGGTAGGTTTCCAGCAAGCCCTCTTCCACGTTCTTGGCCGGGTCCTTGGCAATGGTGGCCTCAATGCGGTCGTCGTCGCCAAAGAAATCGCGTATCTGGGCGTCCTCGCCCAGGCCCAGCGCGCGGATGAACACCGTTACCGGCAGCTTGCGCGTTTTGTCTATGCGCACGCTGAACACATCGCTGGAGTCGGTCTCGTACTCCAGCCAGGCGCCGCGGTTGGGGTTCAGCGTGGCGGTGAACAGCTTTTTGCCGGTTTTGTCGTAGCTCTCGCCAAAATACACGCCGGGGCTGCGCACCAGCTGGCTTACAATCACACGCTCGGCGCCATTGATGATGAAGGTGCCGCTCTCGGTCATCAGGGGGAAGTCCCCCATGAAGATCTCCTGCTCCTTCACCTCGCCCGTTTCACGGTTCAACAGGCGGGTGGTTACGCGCAGGGGCGCGGCGTAAGTCACGTCGCGGTCCTTACACTCTTTTATGCTGTATTTGGGTTGCGCGTCCAGCCTGTAACCAATGAAGTCCAACACCAGGTTCCCGGTATAGTCCTCCACCGATCCCACATCCCTGAACACCTCTTTCAGGCCCTCGTTCAGGAACCATTGGTAGGAGTTTTTCTGCACCTCAATGAGGTTGGGCATCTCCAGCACTTCCTCGATGCGCGAAAAGCTCATGCGTTCGG
Organism: Oscillospiraceae bacterium; assembly: GCA_012729855.1. Classification (GTDB taxonomy): domain Bacteria; phylum Bacillota; class Clostridia; order Oscillospirales; family Ruminococcaceae; genus JAAYCI01. The sequence continues at coordinate 11,555 of JAAYCI010000064.1, read as the reverse complement.
TCGTCCCAAGCTTCACAGGCTTGACATTCACCATAAGTCGCGTCCCTCTCCTGTCTTGTATAGAAAATTTTCCATCCACTAAATTATGGCCGGCTGCCACCGGCACGGCGGCTGAAAACCCCTCCCCCAAACGGAACAAAAGCCCTATTTTGCAGCATATTGCACAAAACAAGGGGGTGATTTTCTGGTATTATGGTCAAATTCGCACGCAACAGCGCATAAACCGCCACAATGATATACTTTAGGATTATACCGCACAGTTTCCCCACTGTCAAGGGGGAAATTACGCCTGTTTTCCATTTTGGCACGCGCGGAACCGTGTATTGATTCTAGCGCTCGGCCCCTGCCTCGCCTGCGTATACAAAACAGCCGCCCGCACCACACAGGCAGCTGCTTTTCAGTTTACAGGGGTTTTAATGGTCGCCCACACCTGCCGGCTGTGGCTGTTCCTGGGCGGCCTCCTGGCAGCCGCAATCACAGTCGCCGTCTTCCATGGCGGCCTGCTCGTCCATCAGCGCCTGGAAGGTCAGCGCCTCCAGCCGGGTGTTGATGTCCTGGCTCAGGCGGTCGAACGCGCGCTGGAACGCACAGTTTCCACAGGCGCCGCGGCTGCACTCCTGGGCGCTTAAGCAGCGGGACATTTCGTAGGGGCCCTCCACGGCCACCAGCACATCCTTCAGCGTGATATCGGCCGGCGTGCGGGCCAGCTCATACCCGCCCTTGTTGCCCTTGAAGCTGTTCACAATGCCAACGGCGCTCAGCTTGCCCAGTATTTTCAGCGAAAACCGCAGCGTGACGCACACTTCCTCGCTGATGCTGCGGGCGTCCCGCCGCACACCCGAGCACGCCAGGCAGTGCACAATGCGCACCGCGTAATCTGTTTCCTGTGTGATGTACATACTTTCCCCCAGCGCTTTATGGTCAGGCCGCCTGTGCAGGCCGCCAAAGTATACTTTTTTACTATATTTAAATCATACCACGAGAGGGGGGTATTGTCAATCTCCCGGTCTGGCCACGGCCAATTTCTCAAGGCTGCGTATCTGCATTTTGAAACGGTGCCCGCATTATGCAAATGCCTTGCGCACCCTTTTTTGCTGGCCTACTATAAATACTGTAAGCATCTCTACTGCATGGGAGGGTCATTATGAAAAAAGAAACCGGGCTGCGCCGCGCAAAGCCGCTTATGGCCACACTGCTGGCGGCCCTCATGCTGTGCACCTTTGTGCCGCTCACCGCTTTGGCGGAAAAACCCGCGGCGGAGCCCCCGCCGGAGGCCACAGCGGCCAGCGCGGGGTTCCAAAAGCTGTTTGATATAAGCACCATTGTGGGCAACCAGGCCGACCGCGGCGTTGCGGTGAGCCAGGACGGCCACTATATCGGCACCTTTGTAACCTCGGATGCCACCTATTACCGCGCGGTGATCTATAAAGACAACGTACAGCAATGCCTCTCTCTGACAAAGCTGTGGTATATCTCCAAAGGGCAGTGGGAGGACTCCACCACCCGGCTGCTGTTTACCAGCCATCAAAGCGAAAAGCTGTACGCAACCACCAGCGCCACAACCAACGCCGATTTAGCCTTCTGGGAGCCGGGGCAAGGCAAGCTGACCAGCTTTGTGCAAACGAAAGACGAAAAGCTGATCTATTTCCTGTCAAACACGAGCGGTTGGAGCCTCAAGAAAATGGATGCCGCCACCTTGGCGCCGCTTGGGCAAATCACTTTGGACTACCCGCTGGTGGCCGGCGGCCGCCACCCCATTGATTTTGCCATTGGCCCCGACGGCAGCATTTACGTGGCTGACGAAGGCGCCGGCCGCGGCACCTACACCAATGCCATTTATAAGCGCACCCCGGCCGGCGCCTGGATTAAAGTAGACACCGGCCTTGGGGTAATCAACGCGGGGGGCCTGTGCAGCCTGGCGCTGGACCACGTGGGCAACCTGTATGCCGGCTACTACAATACCGGCGTGGTAAAGTATACCCCGCAAAACGAAGAAGGAACGGCGTACGCCGCCGGCTTTGTGCTTGGCCTACCCGCCTACACCTGTGGTATTGACGTGGACGCCGCCGGCAATGTGTATGCCAACGCGGGCAACGGCAGTGTGTACAGCATTTATAAATCCGCCTATCAGCGCGCGTCGGTGGCCTCTGTCGGCCTTGACAAAACCAGTACCACGCTGGCCACGGGCGAAACAGATGTGCTTACAGCCACCGTATTCCCCATCACCGCCGAAAACCGTGCCGTCACCTGGTCCAGCAGTGACGCCTCTGTTGTGTCGGTAGACGCAACTGGTAAGCTCACCGCCAAAAAGGCGGGCGGCGCCACCATCACCGCCACCTCTGCCGAGGGCGCCCGTACGGCCACCTGCACCGTCACGGTAACGGCCAGTGCTGATTCCCATTCAGGCGGTTCCAATTCGGGCGGTTCCAGTTCAGGTAGTTCAAGCTCGGACAGTTCCGGTTCGGGCAATTCCCATTCAAGCGGTTCAAATTCAGACGGTTCCGGTTCGGACAATTCCCATTCGAGTGGTTCAAATTCAGACGGTTCCGGTTCGAGTGGCTCCAACTCAAGCAGCTCTGAGCCGAACAACCCTGAGAATCCCGGCAATCCCGCCGACCCGGGCCCCAAAGCCGCCACCGGCCTTACACTGAGCATGGGCGCCAAGGTGCTGAAAAAGAACAAGAGCGTCACCCTGAAAGCCACAGCCGTACCCGCCGGCGCCGCCACCGGCGCCATCACCTGGAAAAGCAGCCAGCCCAAGGTGGCCACTGTAGTAAACGGCAAGGTGACGGCCAGGAAGAACGGCACCACCATCATCACTGCCACCACAGCCAACGGCAAAAAGGCCACCTGCAAAATTACCGTAAGCGGCAGCACGGTGGCGGTGAGCAAGGTGAAAATAGCCAAGCCCAAAAGCACCACCCTCAAACAGAAAGCCACCCTAACGCTGAAAGCTGTGATAAGCCCGGCCAACGCCAAAAACAAAAAGGTGAGCTGGGCCAGCAGCGAGCCGGAGATTGCCACCGTAAGCAGCAAGGGTAAGGTGAAAGCGATCAGCCCAGGCAAGGTGAAAATCACCGTCACCACCCAGGAGGGCGGCAAGAAGGGCACCATTACGCTGACGGTGAAAGCCAAATAAGCCCACTTGCTTCCCTAAAAACACACAGGCAGGCCCGTAGCAGGGTCTGCCTGTTTTTTTATATGTATCGTCTCTCAGGCTTTTACGCAGCGGTAAGCCACATGCATCAGCCCGGTGGGCGGGTAGAACGCGGTGCCGGTCTGTTCAAAGCCCAGGCGCCCCAGCAGTTTGCCCGAGGCGGCGTTCTGCGGGTGGTGCCCGGCAATGATCTCCTTTACACCCAGCGCTTGAAATGCATAGCTCACCACCGTCTGCGCCGCCTCCAGGGCAAAGCCCCTGCCCCAGCACGCCGGCTTCAGGTGCACGCCCAGCTCAAAGCTGCCCGCCTCCGGCTGGTGTGGCCGCAGCCCGCAGCAACCAATGAACGCGCCGCCCTCCAGCTCAAAAAGCGGCCAATACTGTACGCCGTAGTCCTGCCCGTTGCGCACCTCGGTTTGCAGCCGGGCGGCAATGTCGGCCGGCGTAAAGCTTCCCGTGGCGGAGATGTAGCGCGTCACCGCCCCTTCGCCCCACAGCTCGGTGGCCAAATCACTGTCCTCCGGCTGCCAGCGGGCAAAGCCCAGCCGTTCGCTGCACATAAAATATTCCCGCACGTTCGTGTTCCTCCGTTGGTTATGATAAGCTGTGCCAAGGCCGCCACACGCTTGTGTGGCGGCCTGTTTGTTGCAGCTAAAACATCATCGCCATCTCGGCGTGGGGCACGCCCTCGTCCAGCGAGGTTTTGCCCGTGGGCGCAAACCCGGCTTTCTCGTAAAAGGCCGTCTTGTCCGCCTGGGAGTTCAGCACCACCTGTTTGGCGCCCAGCGGGCGGGCTTTGCCAACCATCTCGGCCATCATCTGCAGGCCCACCTGCCTGCCGCGCATTTGGGGCAGCACCGCCACCCGGCCAATGTGCAGCACACCGTCTCCGTCCCAAAACATGCGGCCGGTGCACACCGGCGCGCCGTCCTCGCGGCCAATGATATGAAAGCTGTCGGCGTCCTGCTCATCGAACTCGCCGATAAGCGAATAGCCCTGCTCCTGCACAAATACCTCATGGCGCACGGCCCGGGCGGCCTCAAAGCCCGCGCCGTCGCCCTCCATCCAGCTGAATTCTATCACCCTGTCACTCCTTTTTATGCCCGCCTAAAGGCTCCACCCACGCCTCGGCGGCGTATCGCCGCATTTCGCACAATGCGCCTCGCTTCGCACGGTTGGCCCCTTAGGGCGCTAGTCTCCGCCTGTGGCGGATTCACCTTTTGCCCGAAGCGCGCCCTGCGGGACGCAGACTTTCGGCTTAGGCCCTCCTGTCTGCTTCGCAAGCCAGGCTCGGCCCACAGGGCCCCATTCGCCTGCCTCAGCTTTGTGCTGTTGCCGGCTTTTGCGGCACAAGCCGGATTTTGCCTTCGGGCCCTCAATCTAAAAAATCGCGCAGCTTTTTGCTGCGGCTGGGGTGGCGCAGCTTGCGCAGGGCTTTGGCCTCTATCTGGCGGATACGCTCACGCGTGACGCGGAACTCCTTGCCCACCTCTTCCAGCGTGCGGGGGCGGCCGTCCTCCAGGCCAAAGCGCAGGCGCAGCACCTTTTCCTCGCGGGGTGTCAGCGTTTGCAGCACGCCGGCCAGCTGCTCCTTCAGCAGGGTGTGGCTGGCGGCCTCGGCGGGCACCGGGGCGTCCTCGTCGGGAATAAAATCGCCCAGGTGGCTGTCTTCTTCCTCGCCTATGGGCGTCTCCAGGCTCACCGGCTCCTGCGCCACCCGCATGATCTCGCGCACCTTCTCCACCGGCATGTTCAGCTCGCGGGCAATCTCGTCGGCGGTGGCCTCGTGGCCGTTGCGGTGTAAAAGCTGGCTGCTCACCTTTTTCACCTTGTTGATGGTCTCCACCATGTGCACCGGGATGCGGATGGTGCGGGCCTGATCGGCTATGGCACGGGTGATGGCCTGGCGTATCCACCAGGTGGCGTAGGTGGAGAACTTGAAGCCCTTGGTGTAGTCGAACTTCTCCACCGCCTTGATGAGGCCGAGGTTGCCCTCCTGAATCAGGTCCAAAAACTGCATGCCGCGGCCCACATAGCGCTTGGCGATGGACACCACCAGCCGCAGGTTGGCCTCGCTCAGCTTCTTTTTGGCAATGTCGCCGTCCGCGCCGCCGTTCTGGATGCGGATGGCCAGCGCCACCTCCTCCTCGCTGGTAAGCAGCGGCACCCGGCCAATCTCCTTCAGGTACACCTTCACCGGGTCGTCGATGGACACGCCCTCGGCCGACAGCTCACTCTCGAACTGCTCGGTGTTTTCCTCCGTCAGCGTGAACTTCTCGGCCTCGGGGTCGGGCTCGTCCACAATTTCGATGTTGTTGGCGTCCAGCGTTTCGTAAAGCTTATCCACCTGCTCTACATCAAAGCCAATCTCCTCCAGCGCGTCGTTAATCTCCTTGGTGGTCAGGCGCTGGTTGCGCTTGCCGGTCTCCACCAGGTCCTTGATGATTTGGGCCTTTTTGTCTGCCAATACACACACTCCTCAATTATTCTCTCAATGGCTCTATGTAAAGGGTTTTTGTCAACACTGTTTGCAGGCTCAGGGATCTGCCTCGGGGGCGGCGCCCAGCTTGCGGCGGCGCTTTTCCGCCATCCAGGCCTTGTATTCTTCGGCGTCCATCTCGGCCACGTTGGCCCCGGCGGCATGCCCTTCGGTGATGCGGTCGATGTACATCTGCACGTCCTCACGGGAGAAGCCGGTGTCGTGGTTCAGCGCCAGCGCCCGGCTTAACAGCGCCGTGGTCTTTTGGGGCAAGGCGGCGCCGGCCGTGGCAAGGTCTATGTACTCGCCCGCCGCGCCCATCTGCAAAAGCAGGGTGTAGGCCTCAGCCATCTCAGGGGAAATCAGCTGCTGCGGCTGCACGGCGGCCTCGGCCATGGGCAGGGTGTCGGCGGGGTTGCGCAATATGGCCGCCATCAGCTGCTGCTCGGCAAAGGCCACACCCAGGGCTTTGTCGCCCCCGGCGGTGTAGGGCACATTGATGCCCGCCGCCGCGCCCTGCTCCAGCGCGCGTTTTTCACGTTCCTTTTCGCGGCGCCTGTACAGCCGCTTGCGCACGCCGTCCAGCTGGGTAAGCAGCGCGGCTTTGGCCACGTCGGTCTCCTCGGCCACCCGCCCGGCGTAAATGTCCTGCTCGGCCGGCATGGCCTGGTCGGCCAGTACCTCCAGCGCCGCGCGTATATAGGCCGCGCGGCCGTCGGGGGTGGCCAGGTCGTGCTTGCGCCTCTCCTGCGCCAGCGCGTATTCTATCGTGTTGCCGCTGCCCTCCAGCAGCTGGCCAAAGCGCTGGGCGCCGTAGGTTTTAATAAACTCGTCCGGGTCTTTGGCGCCGGCCAGCTGCAGCACCCGCACCTTCACCGGGGTGTTTTTAAACACGTCTATCGCCCGCGCGGTGGCCCGCTGGCCGGCCTCGTCGGTGTCGTAGCAAATCACCACTTCGTCGGCGTAGTCGCTTATCAGCTTGGCCTGCTCGTTCGTCAGCGCGGTGCCCAGCGTGGCCACGGCGGTGTCAAACCCCGCCTGGTGCAGGCTGATGACATCCATGTAGCCCTCGGCCAGTATCAGCCGCCGGCTGGTGCTTTTGCGCGCGATGTTGAGCGCGAACAGCCCCCGGCTTTTCTTGAACACCGGCGTGTCGCTGCTGTTCAGGTACTTGGCGCCCCAGCCGCCCTCCATCACCCGGCCGCCAAAGGCGATCACATTGCCGCGCAGGTCAATAATGGGAAAAATGATGCGCCCGCGGAAGGCGTCGTACACACTGCCGCGGTCGTTCATTTTGCACAGGCCGGCGGTCACCAGCTCCGGCTCGGCAAAGCCCAGGCTTTTCAGGTGGCTGCGCAGCGCGCCGTTTTGGTCGGGCGCAAAGCCCAGCCCAAACCGGCGGATGATACCGTCCGACAGCGCCCGCCCGCGCAGGTAGGCCCGGGCGCTGCGGCCGTCCTCGCTGTTCAGCTGGGCGGCAAAAAAGCGGGCGCTCTCGCGGTTGGCGGCCAGCACCCGGCCACGCAGCTTGGCGCCGGCGTCGTCTTCGTCGGGCATGGGCATGCCGGCCCGCGCCGCCAGGGCCTTCACCGCCTCCACATAGTCCAGGTTCTGTATCAGCTTCATAAAGGTGATGGCATCGCCGCCGGTGCCGCAGCCAAAGCAGTAGAAGCTGGCGGTGTCGGGGTACACATAAAACGACGGTGTTTTTTCGTTGTGGAAGGGGCACAGCCCGCGCTCCATACGGCCGGCGCGCTTCAGCTGCACATAGCTGCGCACCAGCTCCACAATATCGGTGCGGCGGGAGAGCTCCGCAATATACTCCTGTGGTATAGCCAAATTATGCTGTCCTCATAGTTCCCACTTCCGGGGGATGAATAGGTCTTCAAAGGTGCGCACCGCGTAGTTGTCCGTCATGCCGGAGATATAGTCGGTCACGCCGCGGTGCGGCCCCGCTTCGTCGGCAATGGCCTGGTAGAAGGGCGGCATCAGGCCGGGGTCTTCAAGGAACGCGCCATACAGCCCGGCCAGCATTTTTTCCACCTTCGCCTCCTCGGCCTTGGCCAGGGGGTCCACATACACGGTGGCGAACATGAAGGCGTGTATCTCCTTGTACAGCGCCTCCACGTCGGGCGCCATGGCCACCACGCCTTCGCGGGTGTTGTCCACCAATGACGTAATCAGCGTGGTGATGCGCTGCGACTTGGTGTGCCCCAGCCCCTGCACCAGCCGGGCGGGCAGGTCCTCCTCCCGCAGCACGCCGGCGCTCAAGGCATCCTCAATGTCATGGTTGATATAGGCGATGCGGTCGGCGTAGCGCACCAGCCGGCCCTCGGGCGTTTCAGCCCATTCGCCGCCGGTGTGGCGGTCCAGCCCGTCCAGCACTTCGGCGGTCAGGTTCAGGCCCTGGCGGTCCTTTTCCAGGTGCTGCACCACCCGCACGCTCTGGGAATAATGCTTGAAGCCCCCGGGGTTCAGCGCGTTCAGCGCCCGCTCGCCCGCGTGGCCAAAGGGCGTGTGGCCAAGGTCGTGCCCCAGCGCGATGGCCTCGGTCAGGTCCTCGTTGAAGCGCAGCGCCCGGGCCATGGTGCGGGCAATCTGGCTCACCTCCAGTGTATGGGTAAGCCGGGTGCGGTAATGGTCGCCTTCGGGCGAAAGGAACACTTGCGTTTTCTGCTTCAGCCGCCGGAAAGCCTTTGAGTGGATGATGCGGTCGCGGTCGCGCTGAAAAGCCGTGCGCAGGGGGCATTCTGCTTCGGGCCGTGCGCGGCCCCGGGTGTTCTCACTTAAAGTGGCATGGGGGCTTAGCGTTGCCCGCTCTATTTCCATGGTGCGCTGGCGTGCCGTCAGGGCGTCTCCCTCCTTCAGCAAAAATATCAACTGTCGAAATCTTCTTTTGCGGTGGCAATCACCTCTTAAAACCAATGGGCTATTTCCACAAGGCGCTCCTCGCCCATATCAGTGAACGCTTCTTCGTATGCTTTGCCGGCGCCATCGTCAACCTGTTCAATATCAAGCTCTGTAATTTCTTCAGTATCGCGGTTCATGGTGTATTGCAGCCGGGGGCCGGAAATCGCGCCAACATTGGTTGCCCTGGAAACTATACACGAAACATGAACCGTGTCATCCGCCATATCCCAATAGGCATACCCTTCATTGTTGGCCTCAAATTCCGGTATTTCTCGAAGATTCGCAAAATATACACCGGGACGTTTGCTGCTTTCCATGAATTCCATATGCTCTGCATCATATCCGAATAGTTTATACGGGTTCACCCAGCTATTTATTTCGTCATCGGAGAAGTCATCATAAATACTCTGGGCCTGTGATTCCGCCAAATCATCGCTGGAAGGGCTGGGCTGCTGAGATTCGGTGAAAGCCGCACTGCTGCTGGCCGGTGAAGCAGCGCTGCCGGCATGGGATACACTGGAAGCACTGCCTGGCTGCGGCGCGGTGGCGCATGCGTTCATCGCGCCCAAAGCAAGTAAAGATAAAGCTATAGCCACGATCTTTTTCATACTTACACCCTCTAAAAAAGGCCCTGAACCATTGCATGCCGACGCGAATGCGCCGGCCTCATCACACCTCATATGTTACAAATTGCCGGAGGCAAATCCGCTCCGGCAAAGGCAAAATTCTTCCTATATATATTATACGATGCAGACGGCGGGATTCCTCTTTTTATTTAAAGTTTATTTATGGTGCCAATACTGCCTGTCCATGTTGCGGTACTGCACGGCCTCCGACACATGGGGCGTGTCGATGACCTCGGCGCGGTCCAAATCGGCGATGGTGCGGCTGACGCGCAGCACGCGGTCGTACCCGCGGGCGGAAAGGCCCAGCCGCTCGAAGGCGGTTTTCATCAGGGCCGCGGCGCGGTCGGTCATCGGGCAGGCCGCGCGCAGGGGTTCGCCTTGCAAGGCGGCGTTGGGCGGGGCATCGGCGCCGCCGCGTTGCCGGGCAAAGGCACGGGCAGCCTGCACCCGTGCGCGTATACTGGCGCTGGCCTCGCCGCCGGCTTCGGCGCTTATATCGTCATAGTCCACCGGCTGCACGGCCACATGCAGGTCTATGCGGTCCAAAAGCGGGCCGCTTATTTTTTGCAGGTAGCGGTCGATAGCCGGGGCGGTGCAGCGGCAGTCGCGCGTGGGGTGGCCGTAGTAGCCGCAGGGGCAGGGGTTCATGGCGGCCACCAGCATGAACCGGCTGGGGTAGGTCACGCTGCCCGCCGCCCGGCTCACAGTGATGCAGGCATCCTCCATGGGCTGGCGCAGCACCTCCAGCACATCCCGGCGGTACTCGGGCAGCTCGTCCAAAAACAGCACGCCGTTGTGCGCCAGGGTAATTTCCCCCGGTTTGGGCGGGCTGCCCCCACCCGAAAGCCCCGGCGCGCTCACGCTGTGGTGGGGCGAGCGGAAGGGCCGCTGCGCCAAAAGTGGCGCGCCGCCGCTTTGCTTTTGCAGCAGCCCCGCCACCGAGTAAGCCTTGCTGGTCTCTATAGCCTCGGCGCGGCTCATAACGGGCAGTATGCCCGGCAGGCGCTTGGCCAGCATGCTTTTGCCGGTGCCCGGCGGGCCAACCAGCAAAACATTGTGGGCGCCGGCCGCCACAATCTCCATGGCCCGGCGGGCCTCCGGCTGGCCGCGTACGTCAGAAAAATCAGGCACCAGCTGGGTGGCGCCACCGTCCAGCGGGGTGGGCGGCACCGGCTGCAGCAGCTTGTGCCCGCCCAGATGGGCAATCACCTCGTTGGCGCGGGTAACCGGGTAGACGGCAAGCCCTTCCACCACAGCGGCCTCGGCGGCGTTGGCCGCCGGCAGGAACAGCTTTTGCACGCCGGCCCCGGCGCAGGCCAGCGCCATGGGCAGCACGCCCGACACCGGGCGCACATCGCCGTCCAGGCTAAGCTCCCCTATAAAAGCGCAATCCTCATCCGGCGGGTCTATCTGGCGGCTGGCGGCCAGCACACCCAGCAGCAGCGGCAGGTCATATACCGGGCCGGTTTTGCGGATATCGGCCGGGGCCAAATTGACGGTGATGCGGCTGGGCGGCAGGGTGAAGCCCATGTTTTTCAGCGCGCTGCGCACGCGGTCGGCCGCTTCCTTCACGGCGCTGTCGGGCAGGCCCACAATGCCAAACTGCGGCAGCCCGCCCGAGATATCCACCTCGGCGGTAACCACATAGCCGTTCAGCCCGGCCACGCCCAAGCTGTTCAGCCTGGTAAACATGTGCCTTCCCCCTTGCCAGCCGCCTGTGCCCAAGCGGCCCCGCTATTGTAAAACAGTTTCCAGTTTACCCAATAACGCGCACCCTGTCAATGAAACCGCCGCGTTTGCCCGCATGTGCCTCCACCTAAAAGCCCCCCCTTTACGGGGGGGCTAAAAGTCCCCCTTTATGGGAACTTTGGGATATGGAGAGGATCGTCAGGTCACGGTGACCGTGCAGGTGGCTTTCTTCTTGCCGTCCCTGGTGGTCACCGTGATGGTGGTCGTGCCCTTCTTCAGGCCCTTCACCACGCCCTTGCTGCTTACGGTGGCCACGCTCTTCTTGCTGCTCTTCCAGCTCACGGCCTTGTCGTATGCGTTGCTGGGCGCCACGGTGGCTTTCAGCTTTACGGTGCTTTTGGCTTTGATGCTGGCTTCGGTCTTGTTCAGGCTCACGCCCGTCACCTTGGCCTTCACCGTCAGCGTTACGGTGCCCTTCTTGCCGCCCTCGGCGCTGGTGGCGGTTATCTTCACCTTGCCGGGGGCCACGGCGGTCACCTTGCCCTTGCTGCTTACCCTGGCTATGGTGGTGTCGGCACTGCTCCAGGTTACTTTTTTGTTGCCGGCTTTGGCGGGGCTCACCACGGCTTTCAGGGTCACGCTGCCGCCCTGCTTCAGCGTGCTGCTTTTGGGCTTGGTTACCTTCACCGCACTT
>JAAYCI010000007.1 GCA_012729855.1 Oscillospiraceae bacterium | reverse complement strand
TCGCCGGTTCTTTCCACCCTTGGGGCGGCCTATTTGTGCCATCGTTTTCACCTCATTCTCTATTCTACATAGAAAAAAGTAGACATGCTCTTTTTACATGTCTACTTTGAGGTTACTACTTCAGCCGGCAGCCATCGTCTTTTTGTTGCAGTGCCCCCCGGCTTAGGAGGGCAGTGATAAGGAAGCATCTGCCAAATCCGCGATGGTTTGCGGAACGGCAGATGCTTCTTGTTTATCGTTGTAAACCCTTAGGGTTACGCTGGGGGGCTTTATTTTGCCCATACTGCTGCGGGAATCGCTTCATGGTCCAACGCATAATCAAGGAGGGATGTCAGGTTGAACGGTACCCCTTCCATTAAACAGTTTATCATACTGTCTAACTTCTGGGGTGCACTTCAATTTTGGGTCTTGTCCTTTTCCTTGCACCGGGGCCGCCTATGCCCTGTTTGTGCGCCGGGCGGCGAAGCGAGCGAAGGCCTCGGTGATGGCGGACAGCGTTTTGTCTTTGCGGCGTATCAGGTACAGCTTCCGCTTTACCGGCCCGCCCGCCAGGGGCAGCGCAAGCACGCGGCCGCCGCGCATGTATTCGCTTGCCGCCAGGGACGAAAGCATGGTGATGCCCAGCCCCTGTTCCACGGCTTTGATGATGGCGTCCGGGTTGTCCATGCGGGTGACCACCCGCAGTGCGCCGCCCTCATAGCCCTGGTGTGTCAGGTAATGCTCCACTTCGGCCCAGGTGCCGGAGCCCTCCTCCCGCGCCACAAAGGGGGCGGCCAAAATGTCCTCCACCGGCACCGGCTGCTGCTGCCATTGGGTGTAGGGCGGCTGGGCCGGGGCCAGTACCATCAGCTCGTCCTCCATGATGGGCTCGCATAGCAGCTTCGGGCTGGGGGGCAGCGTGCCCACCATACCAAGGTCCGCCTTTTCGGCCAGCACCAGGGCGGCGGCGCTGGTGCTGTCGCCACCCGCCAGGTGGAAGCGGGCGTCGGGATACTGCAGGGAGAACTGGGCGGTGAGCACCGGCAGCACAAACTGGTAGGGGATGCTGGACGCCGCAATGGTGATGGTGCCGCTCATCTCCCGGTGGCTGCCGTAGGTGGCAATGGCCTTGTCGCGCAGTGCCAGAATTTCTTCCGCGTAGCGGTACAGCGCCCGGCCGGTCTCGGTGGGAATGGCCCTGCCCGGCTGGCGTGTGAGCAGCCGGCAGCCAAACTCCCGCTCCAGCGCGCTGATTTGGGAGCTGACCGACGGCTGTGTGACGCCCATTTGTTTGGCAGCCGCTGAAAAGCTGCCGGTATCTATAATTAGCTTCAAAGCCTCTAACTGCCGAAACTCCATGTGGGCCCGCCCCTCTTTATGAAATGCGTGATTTAATGCCAGTATACAGCAAATTCTTAAAAATAGACACAGGGCCAGGTGAAACCATAAAAAATATTGATGAAAAACAAATGGCCTGCCGAACTTGCCGTCTGAAATAGTTATTGATAATATGATAAAATAATAGCATGAAGATTTGGATAATATGCCAGATGCCTTTTTAGAAGCCGGTCTGCTATAATTATTTTCTATAATGTTTGTTGGCCGTACATTATACAAAAGGAAATGGGAGGGTTCGGCATGGCAGATTACCATAAGATGTGGGAAGACCTGGGCATGGATTTGGAAACGCACGACATACTGTGCGAGGTGTTGCCCTAGGCTTTTGGCGACGTGTATCTCTCGCAGGAAAACCGGCCCGAGGGGATGGGCTACTATAACTTTGTGGTGTCCGAGATACACGGTGTGCGGCCCGCGGAGCTGGTGGAGGCACAGAAGCAGGGTACCAAGGTTTTTGGCACCTTCTGTGTGTATGTGCCCGACGAAGTGGTGTTTGCGGCCGGCGGCATTGCCACCGGGCTGTGCGGCGGCAGCCAGTTTTGGGTGCCGGGCGGCGAGAAAGTGCTGCCCGCGGCCACCTGCCCGCTCATCAAGGCGTCCATTGGCGCATGGAAAAGAAAGCAATGGACTGGTACGTGCTGTTTGAAAACCACACCCAGGGGCTTTTGCTGGACGGCCTTTTGCGCGGGGCCGGGCTGCACAGCACCATTGTGCCCACGCCCCGCGCGCTGAGCAAAAGCTGTGGCGTGGCGCTGGCCCTGCGGGCGGACGAAGTGGATGCCGTGCGCGCGCTGGTGGCGCGCGAGGGGGCCGGCATTTTGGAAATTGCCAGCATGGAGCGCGATATAAACCCCAGGCGAGACCGGTTTTGTTAGGCGCGCCAAGAGGGAACAGGCCATCCCACTATTGGCGGGATGGCTTGTTTGGCTGTTTTGGGAAGGGCGAACGGTTTGGTTGCGGATAGCGACAGCGCAACAAACAAGCAGCCCCGTTCAAGCAACAAATGCAAAAGATAATATAAAAATTATCAATAGAATAATTTTAAAAATAGCGTAAAATATGCACTTTATTATAATTGATATTATAATAGGCTATATGCTTGCGACCGCTAAAATATTACATTTCGACAAACGGAACATCCAATGTTATACTTAAGGAAAATACACGCTCTATAATGGCTTAGGCCTGTGCGTGTGGCGTAATGTGTGCACGGCTGCCCACAAGCGTGCGTAAGGTTTGCGGCCCCTTGCATGGGGCCGGCAACAGATGGTATATCCGGTTTATTTTGAGGAATAAAGAACGGGGAGAGTGGATGATTTGATCAGGAAGTTTTTGAACATCAACGGCAAACGGCAGGAGGTTATTGTAAACGCCGACGACAAGCTGGTAAACGTACTGCGCCGCCAAGCGGGGCTTACCGGCACCAAAATGGCCTGCGGCAACGGCCAGTGCGGCGCGTGCTCGGTTATTTTGGACGACAAAGTGGTTCGCGCCTGCCTGAAAAAGATGAAGGACGTGCCCGATGAGGCCATGATCATCACCGTGGAGGGCATTGGCAACCCCGAGCACCTGAGCGTGGTGCAGAAGGCCTTTGTGAAAAACGGGTGCACCCAGTGTGGGTTCTGCATTCCCGGCTTTATTGTTACGGCCACCCACCTGCTGCAAAACAACCAGAACCCCAGCCGCGAGGATGTGCGCGAGGCGTTCTTCAAGGCCCAGAACCTGTGCCGCTGCACCGGCTACAAGCCCATGGTGGACGCCACCATGGATGCCGCCATGGTGGTGCGGGGCGAGAAGCCCGAAAGCTGGCTGGACTATGAAGAACCCGCCGACGGCCGCGTGTGGGGCACCCGCAAGCCCCGCCCCAGCGCGGTGGACAAAGCCTGCGGTACCGCCAAATACGGCGCCGACATGCTGATGAACCTGCCGCCCGAAACGCTGAAGCTGGCGCTGGTCACCTCCACCATCCGCCACGGCTACATTAAAAACATCGACACCAGCGAAGCCGAGAAAATGCCCGGGGTGGAGCGCGTGATCACCCACAAGGACATCAAGGGCCGCAACCGCATTTATGGCCTGGTGATGTTCCCCTGGAGCAAGACCGACGGCTTTGAGCGCCCCATTTTGTGCGACAACAAGATATTCCAGTATGGCGAGGCCATTGCCGTGGTGGCGGCAGACACCGTGGAGAACGCCCGCGCCGCCGCCGACAAAGTGGTGGTGGAGTACGAAGAGCTGGTGCCCATCCTCAGCGCCGAGGAAGCCGCCGCCGAGGGCGCCGCCGAAATACATGAGGGCATCCCCAACCTGTATTTTGAGCAAAACCTGATAAAAGGCGAGGACGTAGACCCCATCCTGGACGACTGTGAATATGTGGTGGAGGGCGATTTCTACACCCAGCGCCAGCCCCATCTGCTCATCGAGCCCGACGTGGGCTTCTCCTACATGGATGAGGAGGGCCGGCTGACCATCCAGTCCAAGAGTATTGCGGTGTACATGCACCGGGCCATGATTGCCGCCGGCCTGGGCCTGGAGCCGGACAACATCCGCCTGGTGCAAAACCTGATGGGCGGCTCGTTCGGCTACAAGCTAAGCCCCACCATGGAGGCCATTTGCGGCGCGGTGACGCTGGCCACCGGCAAACCGGCCTACCTGGAGTACACCGGCTTCCAGAACCTGGTATACACCGGCAAGCGCGCGCCCAACACCATGCACGTGAAGCTGGGCGCCAACAAGGACGGCATCTTCCGCGCCTCCAAAAACCACTTCCTGATGGACCACGGCCCCTACTCCGAGTTTGGCGACCTGCTGGTCATCAAGGTGCTGCGCTGCTCCTTCTCGGGCTACAACATGCCCAATATCTTCACCCATGGCGGCACCACCTACACCAACCAGTGCTTCTGCAGCGCCATGCGCGCCTACGGCGCGCCCCAGGCCCAGTTTGGCACCGAGCTTGCCATTGACATGCTGGCCGAGAAAATTGGCATGGATCCGTGGGAGATCCGCTACAAGAACGTGCTGCGTGAGGGCTACGGCACCCTGACGTCGGGCGATGAGCCCGACGTGTGGCCGCTGCCCGGCCTGCTGGAGAAGATCAAGCCGAAGTACGACAGGCTGAAAGCGGAAACGAAAAAGAAAAACACCGACGAAAAGAAATATGGCGTGGGCCTGGCCATTGGCGTGTACAATGTGGGCAGCGAAACGGGCGACTCTTCCAACGTGGAAATAGAACTGATGCCCAATGGCGACATCATGTTCCGCAACACCTGGGAGGACCACGGCCAGGGCGGCGACATGGGCAGCATCCAAACCGCCCACGAGGCCCTGCGCCCCATGAACGTGCCGGTGGAGCGCATCCAGGTGCTGAGCAACGACACCGGCCTGTGCCCCAATAGCGGCAGCGCCGCGGCCAGCCGCAGCCAGTTCTTTACCGGCAACGCCACCGTGAACGCCTGCGAGCAGCTGATGGACGCCATGCGCAAGGCTGACGGCAGCTACCGCACCTACGACGAAATGGTTGCCGAGGGCATTGAGACCAAGTACATGGGCCACTTCACCGAGGCGCCCTTCTGCTCGGCCATAGACCCCGAAACCAGCCAGTACAAGCCCGTGCTCACCTACCAGTACGCGGTGTTCCTGGCCGAGGTGGAGGTGGATGTGACGAGCGGCAAAACCCGTGTGTGCAGCATGACGGTGGCCGCCGACATTGGCACCATTGGCAACTACCTGCTGGTGGAAGGCCAGATTTATGGCGGTGTGGCCCAGGGCATTGGCATGGCGCTGTTTGAGGAGTTCAAGGACATTCCCAAGCACACCACCATGCGCGGCGCCGGCATCCCCACCATCAAGGATATCCCGGACGACATCGAGGTCATCTTCCAGGAGACCCCACGGCCCCAGGGCCCGTTTGGCGCCTCCGGCGTGGGCGAGCTGCCCAGCACCGCCCCGCACCCGGCCATCATCAGCGCTATGTACGACGCCTGCGGCGTGCGCGTGACCCACCTGCCCGCCCGCCCCGAGAAGGTGCTGGCAGGGCTGAAAGCCAAAGCAAACGCGTAAGTTTATTTGTGAGCAAATGGCGCCGCGCCCCGGGTGCGGCGCCATTTGATGTGTGCTGTTTTGCGTGGTATACTACTAGAATACTGAGTGCGGGCGGGCCGCCCGCCCCCGAGGTGTGTGTTGGAAAAAGATTTTCAAAAACTGAATAACCTGGCCAAAACCTGCGTGCAGAGTGAGGCGCCCCACTGCGTGGCGGCCTGCCCGATGCATGTGGATATCAAAGCGCTGTGCCGGGCGGTGGCTACGGGAGACTTTACCGCCGGGCGGCGGCTGCTGGAAAAAACCCTGCCCTTTGCCGGGCTTATTTGCCGTGTTTGCGAGGCCCCCTGTACCGGCCGCTGCCTGCGCAACACGCTGGACAGCAGCGTGCAGGTGCGCGCGCTGGAACGCGCCTGCATGGACAGGGGCGGCGCGCCCCAAACCACCGGAGAGTGGCCGGAGAAGCAGGAGCGGGTGGCCGTGGTGGGCAGTGGCCCGGCCGGCCTGTATGCTGCCGCCACCCTGCTGCAAAAGGGCTACAGTGTGGCCCTGTTTGAAAGCGCTGATGCTTTGGGTGGCAGCCTGCGCGGGGACGACCGTGTGCGGGACGTGCTGGCTGGGGAGCTGCAGGCCATTGCCACAGCCCAAACCATGTGCAACATCGTGGTGGGGCAGGATGTCTCGGTGGACGACCTGCTGGGGCAATTTGACGCCGTGTGCCTGTGCTGGGGCCGCGGCCAGGGCGCAGAAAAACCCGAGGATTTTGACGCCTTTACCTTCCAGCATAAAGAAAAGAAAAACCTGTTCTGTGCTGGCTGCATGCTGGGTGGGAACTATACACAAGCCATCTATGCCGCCGAGAGCGGCCAGCGGGCCGCCCGCTCCATCGAGCGGGTGTTCCAGAAGGTGTCGGTGTCGGCAGCGCGCACGGGCGAGGGCGTTTACGACAGCAAGCTGTATACCAACCTGGCGGAAGAGCCCTCTGTGCAGCCGCTGCCGCTGGCCGATGACGGCACCTTCAGCGCGGGGGACGCCCAAAGTGAGGCTGCCCGCTGCCTGCAGTGCCAGTGCCTGGAGTGCACCAAAAACTGCACCTACCTGCAGCATTACAAGCAGTATTCGGGCAGCGCCATCCGCCCCATCATCAAGAATATCAACATCATGACCGGCTGGGGCACCCGCGACGCCAACAATTTCATTTACGACTGCGCGCTGTGCGGCCTGTGCGGCAGCTGCTGCCCGGTGGACATCGACCTGGGCGGCGTGAACCTGCCGGCCAGGGAATTCATGTGGGAGACCCACATCCTGCCCCCGGCGGTGCACGCTTTCCCGCTGCGGGACATGGAATACAGCGTGGACGATATGCGCCTGGCACGCAACCAGCAGGGTTTTGAACAGAGCCGGTATGCGCTGTTTACCGGCTGCCAGCTGCCGGCCAGCATGCCGGCCAGTGTGGAAAAGCTATACGCCCACCTGGCGCAAAGCCTGGATGGCGGCGTGGGCCTGCTGACAGGCTGCTGCGGCGCGCCGGCCATCTGGGCTGGCCGCGAGGAGCAGGCGGCCGCCGTGCGCGGCACCCTGCGGGCCGACTGGGAGGCCCTGGGCCGGCCGGAACTGATTGTGGCCTGCCCGGGCTGCTACAAGGTGCTGAACGAGACGCTGCCGGACATCCCCCTGCGCTTTGTGGCCGAGGTGCTGGCCGGGCACCTGCCGGCCGGCGCCGGCGTGGCCCCGGGCCAATACGCCTACCACGACCCCTGCACCAGCCGGCACTATGCCGGCCTGCAGCAAAGCGGGCGCCAGCTGGCCGCCGCCTGCGGCGCGCAGGTGGCGGAACTGCCCCAGCACCGCGAACACACGGTGTGCTGCGGCTACGGCGGCCTGCAATACCATGTGAACCAGCCGCTGGCCCGCAAAACCACCGGGGCGCGCATCAGCCAGTCGCCGCTGCCCTACGTGACAAGCTGCAGCAACTGCCGAGACTTTTTTGCCACCGGCGGCAAAACCTGCCTGCACCTGCTGGAGCTGGTGTTTGGCGCCGAGGAGAGCAAGGGCAGCAGCCCCTTTGCCGAGATTGATTTTTCCAAGCGGCGGGCCCAGCGCAGGGCGCTGAACCGCCGCCTGCTGAAAGCCTTTTGGGGCGAAACGGTGCGGGAGGAGGATGCGGGCGTGACGGTCATCATCAGCGACGCGCTGCGGGAGAAGCTGAACCGGCAGCACATACTGGAGGACGACGTGGTGAACACCCTGCAAAAGGCCGAAGCCAGCGGCCGGCGCATGCTGGAGAAAGCCACCGGCCACCACGTGGCCTACCACCGGGAGGGCTATGTGACCTTCTGGTTTGAGTACACGCTGGAAGCCGGGCGCGTGGTGCTGCAAAACGCCTACAGCCACCGCATGCAGATTGTGGAGAAAGTGTAGGGGGGAGCTGCCTGATGGAAGTGGTCAAAACCGAGCCGGTCGATATCCGGTGCGAGCTGGATGATGTGGACATGGTGCAAAAGCCGGTGGAGGTGCGCTACCTGGGCCACACCTTCCCGGTGGAGCTGATGAGCTGCCCGGTGTGCGGGCAGGTGTATATTCCCGAAAGCCTGCGCAACAAAATGCGCGAGGTGGAGGAGACGCTGGAGAACAAATAGCGGGGATGAACCGCAGGGCAAGCCCCACGCCCTGCGCGGCTTCGCTTGCGACTATTTTGCTGTTGCTTTGCAATAAACCATGGAGGCAAGTGCTATGCAAACCATTGATGCGCGCGGCTGGGAGTGCCCCAGGCCCCTGCTGGAAACCAAAAAGCTGATGGACGCCACCGGCGCGGATGAAGTGATGACCATCGTGGACAACCAGATTGCGGTGGAAAACATGAAGGGCTTTGCCAAAAACTATGGCTGTACGGTGGACGTGACCGAAAAGGACGGCGTGTGGCAGGTGCACCTGGTGCGTACCGGCGCGCCCGTGCAGGCCGGCGGCGGGGGCGCGCACCTGGTCATCGTCATTACCACCGACAAGCTGGGCACCGGCAGCGATGAGCTGGGCGCAAACCTGATGAAAAGCTACCTCTATGCCCTCACCGAAGCGCCCGTGAAGCCCCGCAGCCTTATTTTTATGAACAGCGGCGTGTTCCTTAGCACCACCGGCACCCCGGTGCTGGAGAGCCTGGAGGCGCTGGAGCTGGCCGGGGTGGAGATCATCTCCTGCGGCGCCTGCCTGAACTTTTACAACCTGCAGGACCAGGTGGCCATAGGCAGCGTGGGCAATATGTACGACTTTGTCACCCGCATGAACGCGGCGGGCAATACCATTAAACTGTAACGGAGCGATGCCCATTGGACCAGGGGTTTTACCTGCTGGCGTTTGACTCCACCCAGCACAGCATGAAGGCCGACAAGCTGGCGGCAGGGCATTTCCGCGCCGCCATTGTGCCCACGCCCACCGAGATTACCAGTGGGTGTGGCTTTTCGCTGCGCTTTTACGAGGGCGACGCCGAGGTTCTGCTGGACTTCGCCCACAAGCTGCCGGTGCCCGCCAAGCTGTACCATCTGGGCGAAAAAGGCCCCGACGGCCGGCGCGCCGTGACAACCATTGGGGAAGGGGGCGCTGGATGATCTACCTGGATAACGCCGCCACCACCCTGCAAAAGCCGGAGGCGGTGTACCGCCGCGTGGCCGAATGCCTGCCCCTGTGCGCCAACCCCGGGCGCAGCGGGCACCGGTTGTCGGTGCAAACGGCCCGGGCCGTGTACGACGCACGCGAAACGGTGGCCGCCTTTTTTGGCATTGCCGACGCCATGCGGGTGGTGTTTGGCCTGAACTGCACCGACGCGCTGAACCTGGCGCTGCACGGCGGCCTGCAAAGCGGCGACCATGTGGTGACCACCTCGGTGGAGCACAACTCCGTGCTGCGCCCGCTGAATGCGCTGGCCTTGCAGGGGGTGGCGCATACCATCATCGAGACGGGGCCGGGCGGAACATTGGACATGGCCGCTGTGGCGGCCGCCATCCGCCCCGACACCAAAATGCTGGCGGTCACCCACGCGTCCAACCTCACCGGCATCCTCAACCCGCTGGCCGAACTGGGCGCGCTTTGCCGCAAGCATGGCATCCTCCTTTTGGTGGACGCCGCCCAGAGCGCCGGCTGTGTGCCCATTGACGTACAGGCGCTGCAGATTGACCTGCTGGCCGTGCCGGGGCACAAGGCGCTGTTTGGCATACAGGGCACCGGCTTTTTGTATGTGGGCCCGCGCGCCCACCTGCGTGAGGTGCGCCAGGGCGGCACCGGCAGCCAGTCGTCGCAGCCGTTCCAGCCGGACGTGCTGCCCGACCGCTACGAGAGCGGCACGCTGAATGTGCCTGGCATTGTGTCGGTGGCGGCAGGCATAGAGTATATCAACACTGTGGGCATAGAGGCTGTGGAAGCCCATGACCGTGCGCTGGCAAAGCAAATGCTGGAGGGGCTTGCCGCTATACCGGGCGTTACAGTGTATGGCAACGCGGACGCCGCCCGGCGCCTGCCGGTGGTGGCGTTCAACATTGCCGGCCTGCCCAGCGCCGAAACCGCCACCCGGCTGGACATAGACTATGACATCGCCGCCCGCTCGGGCTTTCACTGCGCGCCGCTGGCCCACCGCAGCTTTGGCACCGCCAATGAAGGCTCGGTGCGCATCAGCGGCAGCTGGTTTACCACCCGGCAGGATGTGGAGGCCGCGCTGCGGGCGGTGGAGGCCCTGGCAAAAAAGGCGTGAAAGTTCCTTTGCCGGGTGCTACTTTCACCTCGCGATACAAAACGTGATAGTATGGTTTACATAACGATGAAAACGCTGCCAACAGGGTTGTCAAAGCCTTTGCCCAATGTGCTGGCAGCGCAACAGCACCAAGGAGGCAAGCCCACTGTGAAAACCCTGGCCGAGACCCAAAGCATTTGCCCCGAATGCGGCGCGGTACTGCCGGCAGTCTATGTGCAGCGCGAAAACGCCGTTTATTTTGAGAAAACATGCCCCGAGCACGGGGCTTTTTCGGTGCTGGCCGCCAGCGACGCCGCGCGCTTTGCCGCCTTTGTGGTGCAGCCGGTAAATGTGCCGCCCAAGCGGCCCCTTACAGAAAGCCGGCAGGGCTGCCCCTATGACTGCGGCCCCTGCGAAAACCACCTGCAAACGGCCTGCTGCGTGCTGCTGGAGGTGACCCAGCGCTGCAACCAGCGCTGCACCTTCTGCTATGCGTCTTCGGGCGGGGCGGCCCCGCCCGACCCGCCACTGGCGGCCGTGCTGGACTGGCTGCGCTTTTTAAAAGCCGAGGGCGAAGCGCGGCCGTTCAACATCCAGCTATCCGGCGGGGAGCCCACCGTGCGGGACGATTTGCCCGACATTGTGCGGGCGGCGGTGGGCATGGGGTTTCCCTATATCCAGCTGAACACCAATGGCCGGCGCCTTGCCGCCCAGCCCGGCTATGCCCAAACGCTGAAGGATGCCGGGGTGTCGGCGGTGTTTTTGCAGTTCGACAGCCTGCGCGACGACGCCTGCCAGGCCTTGCGCGGCGAGGCGCTGCTGGCGGAAAAGCGGGGGGCCATAGAGGCCTGCCGGGCCGCCCGCCTGCCGGTGGCGCTGGTGCCCACCGTGGTGGCCGGCGTGAACGACGGCGAGGTGGGCGCGCTGGTGCGCTTCGCCATCGAAAATATCGACGTGGTGAAGGGCGTGCACTTCCAGCCGGTGAGCTATATGGGCCGCCACCCGGGCGCGCAAAGCCGCGTGAACATGTTTGACCTGGCCGACGCCCTGGAAGCACAGACCGATGGCCTGGTGAAAGCCGCGGAGCTGGCGCCCATTGTTACCGGGCATGGGCTGTGCTGCTTCACCGGCGCCTACACCCTGCAGGACGACGGCACCCTGGCTTCGGTGCGGCAGGCGGGGGTGCCCGCCAGCTGCTGCGAGGTGGATTTTGGCGCCGGCTGTGATGAGGAGGATGCGGGCTGCTGCGGCAGCGAACCACCACCTTGCTGCGAGGGTGCGGGGGCCGATTGCTGCACCGGGGAAACATCCGGCTGCTGCGATACGGGCGAGATGGCAAACTGCTGCAATGACCTGAATGCCTTAACAGTGGTTGAAAAAGACCGCGATTTTGTAAAAAACCGCTGGATGGTGTCTGGGCAGACGGATGCGGGCTGCTGCGGCAACAGCCTGGATGCTTTTTTGGATGACTTCCGCAAACGCAGCCTGACCCTGACGGCCATGCACTTCCAGGATGCCTGGACAGTGGACCTGGAGCGGGTGCGCCGCTGCCGGGTGCAGGTGTTTGACGATTACAAGCTGATTCCCTTTTGCACCTACAACCTGACAGACGCCGCCGGGCGGCCCATTTACCGCGGCGTGCAGCCGAAAAAACAGCCGGCTTCTGCCACGCGCTAAAAGGCCCAGGGTCTGTTTTCGAATCTCCAAAACGCCCAAATCCAGCGTTTTCGGCGCCCCTGCCGCGTTGCTTTGCCTTGCAAACCACCAAGGTTTGCGGCGGAAAAGCGCCTTGCAGGGCCACCAACTCCGCTCGGCTTTGGTCATT
>JAAYCI010000063.1 GCA_012729855.1 Oscillospiraceae bacterium | reverse complement strand
TCGTCGGTAAAATTAAGGATTTGACATCGGTGCGTGAGTCTGTCGAGTAGTGCGGTGGCGAGGACGGCGTCGCCGAGGAGTTCGGCCCAACCGTCAAAGCCCTTGTTGGAAGTGATGACAATAGAGCTGTCGATGCTTTCTACTGGCACACTTTCTGGAGGTGCCGGTTCTGTTTCTTCACCCGGTTGCTCCCGCTCCTCGCTGTCCGCTTCCGGTTGGCTTTCGCTATACCCGTTTTCATCACTCACACTGCTGCTATCGGGCACGTCCCCTTGGGCAAAAACCCCAAGCTGTAATGTGCCCAGCAGCACCAACACCATCATGCTCGCCAGCAACTTCTTCCACAATTTCATTTCGCATGTTCCCTCCTGCCAAATAAGTACAATTTCAATCATAATATCACAATGTTCTTATTATGTCAGCCATATATATTGAAGAAATAGCGAAGAGGAACATTATGCCTGAATGTGGCGAACAAAACACCATCAATATAAACAGGTTCGACGTGCAGGTGTGCGCCGCGCTGGGCACCAGCCTGGGGCTGTACCTGGACAGCGAAGCCATCCACCTGCCCATCCATTACGGGCAGGCGTTGCGCAAGCTGAAAAGCGTGGTGCCGGACATTGACACGATGGCCGAGGACGACCCGCGCAGACCGGCAGCTGACCGGGCGCTGATTTATGCCACGGCCGTGTGCCTTGTGCCCTATTACCGGCAGCAGGTGATGCGCATTGAGCAGACGCCCAGCGCCAAGACCGAACGGTTTGAGATGGACTGGGGCGAACTGCTGGACCGGCTGAAAGGCGAGGTTGAAGAAGCGCTGTGCCAGTTGTCGCCTGAATACGCCGGAGATACCGGCAGCACGTTTACAGGTTTTCGGTTGACGTTTGGGAGGTAGACACCATGCACCCTTTTGTGAATGCCGTACACCGGCACGGGGAACCGTTTGCCCGTGAAAATGGGGGCGGCCATATCATAGCAAGTGTGCGCAGCAGCACCCGTGCGACCTATAGCCTTGCGAACCGGGCCTGTTTTTTTGAGGGGCTGTGCGAAGTGGGGCCGCGTGTGGGTGAGTATTTGACCCGCAGGCGGGACGGCAAGCCCTACCTTGTGGAAACAAGGCAGCCGGAGCCGCAGTGCGACGCGCTGGAAATACTGTACCTGGCGCAGTGCAACCAAAAGGTGACGCTGGCGCGGCCGCGCAATGCGGGCGGCACAGACGGCGACGCCGAAACCGAGTTTTTGTTGCTGGCGGAGGATGTGCCCGTGTTTATGGACACCACCACCCGCAGCATGAAAGCGCAGAACGACGGCCTGCTGGACCAGGCCATATACATTGTGCATCTGCCGGCCAGGTTTGGGATGCAGAAGATGGACCGGATTTACCTGCGCCGGAGTGGCGCCCCCCTGGATGAAAGCGAATATTACCGGGTGGACAGCATCAACGACAGCCTGACGCCGATTGACGACAAGGTGGACGCCAGCGGCATTGACATGGTGCAGCTGGTGGACGATTTGCGCGTGGGCAGGGCAGTGAAAACTTAGGAGGCAGGCTTATGGACGCGGGAACGAATGAACTGAACACGCTGTTTAGCCTGCTGAACACCGGGGCCATATCGCTGATGGCCGCACTGTTCCTGTTGTTTGTGTGGAAGTTTGGCAGCCGGTGGCTGGAAAACCAAAAACGCAAGGATGCCAAGGAGGACAAACGGGAAGAGCAGATTGGGACGATGCTGAAAAGCATCACCACTGTGGCCGAGCGCAGCAATTCGGTGATTGAGGCCAACACCCGTGTGATTGAGGGAAACCAAAAGGTGTTGGAACAGGTGATACAGGGCAACAAGGAGAACAGCAAGGCACAACAGGAAATTTTGGCGGATTTGGAGAAGGTGAAGGGCATGGCGAACAAGATATACACCGAAATGCTTGTGATTCACGCCAAGAATGAAAAAAATGGCTAAGTGCCTGCGGCTGAACCGAGAAACGCTGGTGGCGGAGTACGTGGCGCACATGGGCCGGTGCATTGACCGGCTGCTGGATGAATATTACCGCGAGGTGGCCGGCGCCCTGCGCAGTGAGGCGGCACGCGGGGATGTGCAGGTGGAACGCCTGGACAGCGCGGACAAAGCGCACCTGGTTCGCCGGCTGGTGGCCGGGCCGCTGGCGGTGATGGACAGCTGGGGCACCGGGAGCATGATGGACACCGGCAACCCTGCCCTGCCCGGATATATTGGTGGGCCGCTGTATAACCCTGCCAGGGGCACACAGCCGGGGGCGCCGATAACCGGCAGGCCGGAAGGCCCCTATGTGAACATATTTGGCGAGACGGTGGTCAGTAGCGGGGCCATGGAAGGGCTGAACCTGGAAGCATTCCCCGGATTGCCGATACGGCCAAGGGAGCCAAGCTACGCATTCCAGAACGCGGAAAAGTGGTTTGCCGCCAGCCGCCGTGTGCAGGAAGAGATTGAAAAGGAAACAGAAGGGTTTTGGGGTGCCGTGCGCGAAAACCCAGCCCGCTTTATGACATTCGGTTAGGGGGTGACGAGGTGCCATTGACAAGCGGACGCGACAAGGCCGTGTTTTGGAACCGGCTGCTTGGCGACCCCTATATTCAAAAAAACATGGCGTTGGCAGGTGCGGACGACGCGGCCTGCGCCAGAAAAATCATCAAACAGCGGGAGATCAACGAGCAGCTAAAGGCCGACAGCCGGTTCATTTGCATCTTTGAGGCGCCGGCGCAGGGCCTTGCCGGGCCGTTCCAGTTGACGGTGATGGAGATTGACGTTTTGATGGCGGCCGGCGGTACTGTCAAGATTTATGCGCAAAATAGGAAACGAGGCCAAAAGGTTGCTGTTCAGCTAACGGCAGCATCCAGGTCTGCGGTCAGATTTTCGAGATGCTTCATGTTCATGTACTTCTTGTTGCC
>JAAYCI010000006.1 GCA_012729855.1 Oscillospiraceae bacterium | reverse complement strand
TGCGGTTGCCGGTGTTGCGGTTGCCGGTGTTGCGGTCGCCGGTGTTGCGGTTGCCGGTGTTGCGGTTGCCGGTGTTGCGGTCGCCGGTGTTGCGGTTGCCGGTGTTCCAGTTGCCGGTGTTCCAGTCGCCGGTGTTGCAGTTGCCGGTGTTGCGGTTGCCGGTGTTGCAGTCGCCGGTGTTGCAAAGCCCATTATTATCATGGCCCTCATTCACGATATCCAGCAATTTATGCCATGGGATTTCTCGCACGATCTTTATTTTGTTGGTCACGCTTTTGTTCCCGCTTGTCTCAAGTAGGCCAAGCGCTTCAACCTCCGCTACCTTGTTGCTCGAATTGAAACCATAGTATTCAAAACAGTCGCTGGCCTTGCGGCAGAAATGAAACCCAGCGCCACACATCTCAATGTTCCCGTCGTGCTCAAACGTTTTGCCAACTTCATACTGATATTCACGGCACGTCCAATCCGGGTTGAACACCTTGTAGCCCATAACCTTTCGTTTTGCCATTTACAAATCCCTCTCATTCTGATAGAATCGAGGCAGACCCATATACCTGCCCGGCCCCCTCGGTGTCCACAGCACCGTCGGGGCTTTTTCTGTCGTACCCCAGCGGCTCGTTCATATCCACGTCCAGCGCGTCGCCCATCTGCAGCAGCGTGTCAATGGACGGTTCACACTCACCGCGCTCATACGTCCCCACTACCGGCCGCGACATGTGCAGCATCGCAGACAGCTCCGCGCGGCTCAGGTTCTTTCGGATGCGAAAGCGGTTCAGGTTGGATGCGAAGCTGTTCATCCCCACACCTCCTCTCCAGTTCCTCCTGCAGCACCTCCTCAAACCGCGCCCGTGGCCCCGGCCCCTGCCGCATCTCCACGCCGCTGGGGTGGAACAGCCTGTCACCGATCCGCACCAGCCCGCCCTCCGTTATCGCCATCACCCGCGTCACATAGGGCAGGCCGGCCCCGGTTACTTTTACAATGGTGCCGGGGGTCATGGTTTGGGCCCCGGTAGTGTCTCCCATTCAACGCCAATATAGTCAAGCACGCGGCCCCACCCGTACACCTCGCCCGTCTCGGTATCGGTCACACAGCGATACATCCAGTATTCCCATTCTTTTTGGTTCCGCTCCCGCAGTCTGTCAAATCGGTGGGGGCGCCCCTCGATGTGTATGCCAAACCCACACATGCTGCATCCTGTACGCTGGGCCCCGGTGGTGTATAAATTTCCCAACTCATCCCGTTCGATTGTCCCATAGATGCTTGGGACAATGCTCTCAAGCCCCCACGCATCCAACAGCCCTTCGTCTCGGCACCATTGCTCCATCTCCAATGCCAACCGCAGCAGGTCTTGGCGCGTGAATATGGCGAATGGGCAACTGCGTACAGTCGTTTTGCCATAGTAGTTGCATCCGTGCATCGCCAGCGCTTTTTCCCGCTGGCCGCCTTCCGATGCCATCAGCCCTAATATTGGGTAGCTGTTGTGCGTCCGCGCCCAGTCGTCACAGGGTTTTTCTTTCAGGTAGTAACAGCATTTGTTCGACACTTTAAACGGCGCTGTTTTATAGTTGGTGCCGTATCTCTCGTTTTCTGGCCCACCAAATAGCGCCAGCCATTTCTGCGGCATCTTCATCCGGGTGCCCTTCCGGTACCCGCCCTGTTTGCCGGTTTCTCCGGTCATAATTGCGTGACGTACCGTGGCATTCTTTTCAGTTGGGTTTTGCAGCAGGTCAATTTTACCGGCCTTTTCCTTGCTTAGAACAGGGAAGCCCAATTCATTCAGTACCTCTGCCTTGCTCTTATAGGGCATCACGTTCTGCACGCCCATGGCTCTGTGTATCCTCTGGATGCTCCCGTCTTCTAAGCTTGAAACCGAAATCGCCGGCACATCCCAGTACCCCAGGCTGCGAATGAAGCATAGTAGGGTGATGCTGTCAAGCCCACCCACCGAGACGTGCACGCCCTTAGGCGGCTTTCCATTTGGGTACGAATAGCTGTCGTCCTCATGCCAGATGAGTTTTTCCCTGTCCCCAAGTTGTTCTCCGACCACCTTGCCGTAGTAGTCTTTAATCAGCCGCTTTGCATGCCGCAGCTTGGTCTCGTATGCCCATTGCTGCTTTGCATGCATGTCAACGCGCGCCGCAGCCAGGTCAGTGTGCGGTGCCAAATGCGCCATTAGCGTTCACCTCGCTCAATCATTTTCATCTTTTCCCCTCCAGCCACCGCCACCCCGCATAGAACAGCAGCCCGTATACCACAAACACCAGGGCCAGCCACCACGCGGCAACCGCCGAGCCAACAACGCCCAGCCCGCAGCACACCATCCCCATGCGCGCCAGGAAGCTCAGCGCGCCTTTACTCGCCTTCGCCATCGTCCGCACCCTCCAGTCGTTCCTGCAGCGCCTGTATCTGCGCCACCAGCTCGTCGTTCGTACGGCCGGCCTCCCGCAGCCGGCTGTGCAGCTGCTCTATCTCCCCGCCGGCCACCGCCTCGTGCCGCACCAGCTCCCGGTACTCTTCCAGCGTTATGGTGACGCACAGCGTCTCGTCGTCGAATGTGTTGTAGGTGTCAGGCATGGTTGGCCTCCTTCATCGATAAGCTATCCCACCAGGCAAGGAACTCATCGCGGTCATATCGCCATTCATCGCCCAGTTTCCTTGCCGGAATAAGCCCCTGGTTGGTGTACTTTCTTATTGTGTCCGGGGTGTAGTCAGTGAACCGGGCAACCATGCCGCCGGTCATCACACACGGCAGCTGCTTGCGGTCATAGATGGTCTTGGGTATTCTTTGTCTCATGGTGGCCCTCCTTTCTGTTTGTGTTGGTGTTGGTGCGTGGCCTACCCGGAGGATAAATTAGAGCAAACGCACATTGCCTTGCTTCATAGCTTCAAAAAATCGCTTAACCCATGGGCTGTCAATAGCACTTGACGATGCAGTATGCCTGCCGGTTTAGGGCGGGGGACGCATTTGACCATTTGGAGGGAACATGCTACACTGCACATATACCCCCGAGGGTATAGAACCAAAAGGAGTGAAGCCAGATGCGCCAGTGTATGGACGCCGACAATATCCACCGCCGCCTAAGCCGGATAATGGGGCAGATAAAAGCCATTGACAAGATGGTGGAGGAAGACGTGCCCTGCGAGGACATGCTGATACAGATCAACGCCGTGAAATCGGCCCTGCACAAGGTGGGGCAGGTGGTGCTGGAGGGGCACCTGAACCACTGTGTGCGGGAGGGCATAGAGCACGGCGACGCCGACCGCACCATAGAAGACTTTGCCAAGGCGGTGGAGCAGTTTTCCCGCATGGCGTAAACGCCACTTTGATGCAAGCAACCTGAGAAGGTTGCTTTTTTTGTTGACAGATATACCCCTGGGGGGTATAATGTGCGAGAAGATACATATACCCCCATGGGTATAAAGAGAGCGAGGCTGGAAACATGATCCGTTTTTTTAAGGATGATAACAAGCGCACCATCCTGTTTATGGCGGTGTCGCTGGTGGCGCTCATCATCAGCTTTTTCGACATTGGGCACCTGCCCATAAACGCCGCGTGGGTGGCCATTGTGCTGTGTGGGGTGCCCATTGTCATCGGGGCCGTTGTGGGGCTGGTAACGGCGTTCGACATCAAGGCCGACGTGCTGGTGTCCATCGCGCTGGTGGCGTCGGTTATTATTGGTGAGACCTTTGCGGCGGGTGAGGTGGCGTTTATTATGACGATAGGCGCCTGGCTGGAGGAACGCACCGTGGCCAAGGCGCGCGCGGGCATTGAGAAGCTGGTGCAATTGACGCCCACCACCGCCCGTGTCCTCCGCGGCTGGGAGGAGCATATCATCCCGGCCAGCGAGGTGCGGCTGGGCGACACCTTGCGCGTGTTCGCCGGCGAGACCATCGCGGTGGACGGCGTCATCACCACCGGGCAGACCTCGGTGGACCAGAGCGTGATGACGGGTGAGTCTCTGCCGGTGGACAAAGGCGTGGGGGACGCGGTGTCCAGCGGCACGGTGAACCAGTTTGGCACCTTTGACATGGTGGCCCAAAAGGTGGGCGAGGATTCTTCGCTGCAGCGGATGATCCGGCTGGTGGAATCGGCCGACGCCGAAAAGGCGAAAATTGTGGGTGCGGCCGACCGCTGGGCCACCTGGATCGTCGTCATTGCGCTGGCGGCGGCGGCTGTTACCTGGATCGCCACCGGCGAGGTGATTCGCGCGGTGACCATTCTGGTGGTGTTCTGCCCCTGCGCGCTGGTGCTGGCCACGCCCACGGCCATCATGGCGGCCATTGGCAACCTGACCAGGCACGGCATACTGGTGCGCGAGGGCGACGCACTGGAACGCCTGGCCCAGGTGAAGCGCATCGCCTTTGACAAGACCGGCACACTGACCTACGGCAAGCCCGAGGTGGTAAACGTGGTAAGCTGTGTGCCCGGGCTGGACAAAGCAGCACTGCTGCAATTGGCCGCCAGCGCCGAGTGCCGCAGCGAACACCCGCTGGGCAAGGCGATTGCCGGCCATGCCCGGCATCAAACCGGCCGCGATGCCGCCCAGCCCGACGTTTTTGAGCTGCTGCCCGGCCGTGGCGTGGTGGCCACGGTGGACGGCCGGCAGGTGTACGCCGGCAACGAGGCGCTGCTGGGCGAACAGGGCGCCCTGCTGCCGGCCGGGCTGCTGCAGCAGGGCGAGGCGGCCAAGGCGGACGGCTGCACGGCCATCTTTCTGGCGGTGGCGGGGGAGGCGGCCGGGATGATCGTACTGTCGGACACACTGCGCCCCGACGCGGCGGACGTGGTGGCCGGCATCCACCAGGCGGGCTTCAAGACCACCCTGCTAACCGGCGACGGCCCCAAGGCCGCCGCCCACATGGCCCGCCTGGCCGGCATTACCGACGTGACCGCCGGCTGCCTGCCCGAGGACAAGCTGGGCATCATCAAGGGCTATGAGGCAGGTGATGAGCCGGTGTGCATGGTGGGCGACGGCATCAACGACGCGCCGGCGCTGAAGGCGGCACGGGTGGGCGTAGCCATGGGCGGCATTGGCAGCGATATCGCCATCGACGCCGCCGACATCGCGCTGGTGGGCGACGACATCCGGGCGCTGCCCCACCTGCTGATGCTGGCCAAAAAAACCATGCGTACCATCCATATCAATCTGGCGGCCTCCATGGTTTTGAACTTCGTAGCCATCGCGCTGGCCATCACCGGCGTTTTAAACCCCGTGCTGGGCGCGCTGGTGCACAATGTGGGCTCGGTGGCGGTCATCATAAACTCCGCGTTGCTGCTGAAATGGCGTAACAAAAACCCCGGCCGTGGCCCGGTGCGTGCGCCTGCGGAGGCCCGGCAGCGGCAGGTGCAAAGCCGGCAGCGGATATAAAAGCGGCAGTGGCCGCCAGCGTGAGCAAGGCGGAAAAAATGGCCCGATTTGGGTGAAATTGAACGGCGGCGGCGTTTGGCAGATGATTGCCAGAACGCCGCCGCCGTGATACAATATGAAAAAGTTTTGGCCCCGGCAGGTGTGTGAAACACCTGCCGGTATTTGCCGGGCAATACACACAGAAAAAGGGGGGCGCCATGTACAGGCCGGTGAAAAATACCGGGGACACCGTGGCGGTGCCCCAGCTTTTGTTTTCCAGGCTGAATGCCCCGGGCGCCGGCGAGGCGCGCTTCCGCGTGGCGCTGTACCTGCTGGGGTGCGGCGGGGCGGATGCCGCCGACATTGCGGGGGCCCTGAAGCTGAAACCCGCCGAGGTGGAGCGCGCCCTCAGCTACTGGGAGGGCGCCGGGCTGGTGGAGCGCGACGCCCCGGCCCAGCCGGCCGTGGAGGCTGTCCCCCGCCCCAAACGCCTGACACTGCACGAGGCCACCCGCGCCGGCGAGGCCGACCCCCTGCTGGCCATGCTGCTGAAGGAGCTGCAGCGCATTTACGGCGGCGTGATAGGCCCCAAGGCCATCAGCCTGTTTGCCTCACTTTATGCGCAGGACGGGTTCTCGGTGGATTTGATTTTAATGGCGGCCAGCTATGCCGCCGGTAAAAGCATCACCAGCGCCCGCTATGTGGAGACCGTGCTGGAAAACTGGCGCCGGGCGGGCATCAACGATGCCGCCGCCGCCGACGGCCAGCTGAAGCTGATGGCCGGGCGGGAGGCGCGCGAGGCGGCGCTGGCCCAGCAGATGGGCCTGGCGGGCGACGCGTTCACACTGGCGGAAAAGCGAAAAATTGCGCAATGGTATGAAGAATACGGCTATGGCCCCGAGATGATAGAGGCGGCGCGGCTTGCGGCTGGGGACAAACGCAACGAGGTGAAGTACCTGGCGGGCATATTGAAGAAATGGCATGCCAAGGGCTACCAGGCCCCAAAAGATATCCAGCAGGGTGACGACAGCCGTAACCTGCGGGTGGAGAGCAGCCGCCGCGCCCAAGTGGCGCAGGACGATATTCTGGCGCAGGCCGCCGCCTATGTGCCCATGAAGCGGAGGCCGAAATGAACCAGCAGGAGTTGTACCGCGAGGCCCGCCGCCGGGTGGAGCGCCGCCGCCAGCAGGCCGAGGCCGAGGCCGAGCAGCGCCGCGCGGCGCTGTTTGCCGCGGAACCGCGCCTGGTGGCCCTGCAGGCTGAGATGGCCGAGGCCGGCGGCGCGGCGGGCAAGCTGGCCGCCGAGGGTTTTGCCAAAGAAGCTGCCGAGCAGATGGCCCGCTTTGACCGCCTGGCCAGTGCCTACCGCAAGGCGATGGCCCATGGCGACGCGATGCCCCATTACCACTGCGCCATTTGCAGCGACACCGGCCGCGACGGCGGCGCCACCTGCGCCTGCGTGCTGGAAGAGGTGAAGCGCTTGCGCCGCCGGCAGATAAACGACGCCGGGCCGCTGATGCTGTGCCGGTTTGAGAATTTCTCGCTGGACTACTACCCCCAGCGCATGGAGAACCTGGGTTTTTCGCCCCGGGCTACCATGGAGGCCATTTTGCAGGAGTGCCGCGACTGGGCGGCCGATTTTGGCCCCCACAGCCAAAGCCTGTACATGTACGGCGACGCCGGCCTGGGCAAGACCCACTTGGCGCTGTCCATTGCCAGCGAGGTGCTGGACGCCGGGCACGATGTGATTTACGTGAGCGCCCACAGCGCCTTTGCCACGGTGGCCGAGCAGCGCTTTGACGGCGGGGGCGAGTTTTTCCGCAGCATGCTGCAGGCCGACCTTTTGGTGCTGGACGATTTGGGCACCGAATTTTTGGACGCCTACACCCGCGGCAAGCTGTATGAGCTGGTGAACACGCGGCTCTACCGCCGGCCCACCATCTACACCAGCAACATCTGGCGCACCGAGCAGCTGGAGCAACGCTACGACGAAAAGATATCCTCCCGCCTGCTGGGCGAGTGCCACCTGATGCGCTTCTGGGGGCACGACATCCGCCTGCAAAAGCGCAAAGGTTAAGTAATAGAGGGGCCTTGCCGGGTGTTCACGCAGCAGGGCTCTTTTGGCAAATATACTAAAACCACTTCAAAACCGATACGGTTTTGAAGCCGCGCGAGAGAATCGCGCGGAACCGCCCGCAGGGCGGTTTGGTTGCCGTTCATGGTCAAACGCACACCCTGCGGGTGTGCTGGCAGGCTTCGCCTGCCGGCTTGAAAACCGTTTCGGTTTTCAAATGGTTTGACTATATTTGAACGTGTGAGCCAACGGAACCGCTTCGCCGGGCCTGCCCGGCGGGCACAGCTGCATGAAGGAGGGCGCTTTTATGGACAACGCGACACTGGCACGGGCGATAGAGCAAAAGGCACTGGAGCTGGGGTATGAGGCCTGCGGGATCATTCCGGTGGCGGAGATGGCCGGCTTTGCCGACAGGGTGGCCGAGCGGCTGGAGAAAGCCCCCACCTATGCCCAAAACAGCGATTTCTTTTACAGGATGGCCACCCCGCAGGGGAAATATCCCTGGGCCAAGGCGGTGGTGGTGTGCATCCAGCCCTACAACCAGTACGATATCCCCTCCCACCTGCTGGGGCTGATTGGCCGCGCCTACCTGACGGACTGCCGCGCAGATACCGCCAGCCCCGGCCACCAGGCCAGCGTGGCGCTGGTGGATTTTATGGAAGAAAACGGCCTGCAAACAGCCTATAACCGCAAATTTCCGCTTACCGCGGTGCGCTGGGCAGCCCAGCAGGCCGGGGTGGGGGGCTTTCGCCGCAACAACTTCATCTATACCGAAAAAAGCGGCTCGTGGCTGGTGATGGAGGTGTTTCTGATAGACCGGGCGCTGGAGCTGAAGCATGAGCTGCAGCAGAAGCCCTGCCCCGAGGGCTGCGATTTGTGCGTGAAGGCCTGCCCCACACAGTCGCTGAGTGCGCCCTATTTGATGGACCGGGTGGGCTGTGTGTCTCACATTACCACCTGGGGCGACTGCGACTACCCGAACGCCGACTATAGCGAAAAGCTGGGCGGCTGGATGTTTGGCTGCGATGTCTGCCAGGACGTGTGCCCCCAGAACAGGGGCAAGTGGAAGGGCGGTAAGGCTTTTCCCGGGCTGGACGCGCTGGGCGAGGCGGTAAGCCTGGAGCAGGTGGTGCTGATGGACTACGACACCCTGCGCACGCTGCTGCAGCCCAAGTTGTGGTATATAGAGCCGGACGAGGTGTGGAAGTACAAGGCCACCGCCCTGAACGCCATGAAGAACACCTGGCAGCCCTGCTACGCCGCCGCCGTGGAGGCCGCCTGCAACGACGAGGTGGAGCAGGTGCGCCGGGTAGCCGGCTGGGTGAAAGCGGCCACGGCCAGGTAAAAAACCGCATAACGCATAAAACCCGGGCCCGCATCGTATAATGCAGGCCCGGGTTTTCCGCTATTCGGGAGGTGCGCACCTCAGTTGTGTTGTTTAGCGCTGTGCCGGATGAAGCGGCCGGTGTTCAGCTCGGCGAAGGCCTGGTCCAGCTCGGCGTCGGTGTTCATCACAATGGGGCCGCCCCAGGCCACGGGCTCGTGCAGGGGCTTGCCGGCGCAGAAGATGAAGCGCGCGGAGGCCTCGGCCGTCGCGGCCACAGTAACGCTGTCGCCCTCGCCAAAAAGCACGGCGGTCTTTTCGGCAATGGTGCCGCCCTCGATTACCGCGTCGCCCTCAATGAGGAAGACGAACACGTTGTCCTGGGGGCTGGTGGGCAGCGTCAGGCTGGCATCGGG
Source organism: Oscillospiraceae bacterium (assembly GCA_012729855.1). Classification (GTDB taxonomy): domain Bacteria; phylum Bacillota; class Clostridia; order Oscillospirales; family Ruminococcaceae; genus JAAYCI01. The sequence goes on along the minus strand of JAAYCI010000006.1, from coordinate 11,078 downwards.
CTGCAGCGTCACGTCGTAAATGGTGGCGGGTATATAGCTGGGCTGCGCGCCCCGCACGCCGGCGTAGCTGCCCGAGATCACCCGCACCAGCCCGCCGTCCACGGGCTTTTCGCCTATCAGCGCGCTCGTGATATCAAAGTACTGCGGGGCGGTCATTTTATCCTCGCGGGGCAGGTTCAGCCACAGCTGCAGGCCCAGCATGCGCTCGGCCGGCTGGGGCATCTCCTGGTGCATAATGCCGCTGCCGGCGGTCATCCACTGGCTTTGCCCGGGGCCAATGCGCCCGGCGTTGCCCAGGCTGTCTTCGTGGTCTATCTCGCCCGCTATCAGGTAGGTGATGGTCTCAATGCCCCGGTGGGGGTGCATGGGAAAACCGGCAGTATAGTCGTCCGGGTTGCGGGAATCGAAGGAATCCAGCATGAGGAAGGGGTCGAAAGCTTCCACGGTGGCAGGGCCCAGCACCCGCACCAGGTGTACCCCGGCGCCGTCGGTGGTTTTGCGGCCGCGTACCATCTCGCGTATTTTCCTGTCTGGCATAAATGTCATCCTTTCGCAGCAATAGTAGGGTTGGCAATCGCCACCCATACAACCACTATAAGGTAACTATAGCGCGAAAAAATGGCAAAAACAGGCAGAACAGATGAACAAACTGTTAATGCCCACCATTCAAGTAGGCACTAACGCATGGCACTGGTTTTGCCCTAAAAGCTGCGCTACCTGTTTGGCAGCGTGTAGATGCGCACGGTGGGGGAGTCAAAGCACAAAACCATCGCTGTCATCTGCACGTCGGAGGCGTCGATGCCGTCCATCTGGGTGCAGAACACCAGGTGGCTGATGCCGTTTTCTTCGCAGAGGCGCACCACCTCGTCGGGGGCGGTTTCGGCGCTGAACAGGGTATTATTCACCGCCAGACGCGCGGTGATGACCTCCTCGCTCACCCCCATGTTGGTCTTGGCGTACTGGAAGCCCTCCATGTAGCCCTGCCGTTCGCTGAAGGCGGAATACAGGTTGCTGATGCCCTCCCGCCGCGCGCCGGTGTGGATGCGGTTGGTGGCGAACAGGGCGTCTTGGGCGCTGTTGTCCCGCAGCCACAGCATGGCGGCCTCGTCGTCGGGGGTCATCACCAGGTCGTAGGGGTATTTTTCGCTCACGCCCAAGTTGCGCCCCAGCTGCCGCGCGCCGCTGCCCAGCATGTGCACGTAAAGGAACCCCGCGGTGGCCACGCCCACGGCCGTGCACACGGCCAGAAAAGCCAGGACCACCCGGCTGCCCCACAGCCGCCATTTGGGTTTTGCTGCGCCTTTGCCTGTTGCCGCCCGCCACAGGGCGGGCAGGCGGCTGGTGCCGTCTACCGCCAGCAGGTTTACAAAAAAGATGCCGCCGAACAGGAAATACACCTGGCTGAGGGCGGGGTGGTCGAACAGGAAGAAGGCCAACAGGCCGCCAATGGCCACGGCGTTGAAGAACAGGCGCTCGGTGGTCAGCCTGGTAAAGTGGCGGGCGTCGGTGAAGGCGCCGCGCACATACAGCGGGAACTGCGCGGGCATCATCAAAAAAGCCTGCAGTATGCAGAACAGCGGCGTGGCCAGGCGGGACAGGGTGGGGTTTTCCAGCCCCAGCCGGCGCAGGATGTTGCCGAACCAGCCTTTTTCCAGCGTGGCGTAGGTGCTGAAGGTCATGCTGTCGTTGGCGCCGCTGCTGAACACCGTGGTGTAGGTGATGAGAAAGAGAACCAAAATGGCCGCGCCCAAAAGCGCCCCCCGCCAGCCGGTGCGTTTTTGGAACAGCCCAATGACCATGGCCAGCACCACGCCAATAACCACCAGGGCGGCCAGCGGGCCCTTGGCAAAGCACAGCATCAGCAGCGCGCACAGGGTACACAGGTGCCACAGCCAGCACACCCGGTAGCGCTGGCGGGCGGCCCCCACAAACAGGCCGGCAAAGATGCACAGAAACACAATGGCCGTGGCCTGGCTGTTGATGTTGGTAACCAGGTGGGTGATGCTGGAGTTTGAGAAGACGCTCCAGCCGTTGGGCAGTATCTTCCACAGGCTGGCGCAGCCGAACAGGAACAGCGAGAAGGTGAACAGCATGGCCTTAAACCGGTTGCCGCTGTACACCAGCCGCCCGAAAGCGTACAGGCAGCCCAGCATGGCCGCCAGCATAAAGGGCTGCAGGTAAAAAGCCAATATGTTATAGGCGGGCACCCCGCTTACCAGCGACAATGCGCCGGCCAGCAGCTCGGTGAGGTAGTGGTATTGCAGGCGCACGCCCACAAAGCGGATGTCCTGCGGCGGGAAGGCCAGCTTGAAGCTGTTGGCGTTGCCCACGTTCCACAGCAGGTCCTGGTTGAGCAGGATATCGCCCACGGCGGCGGGGCGCGCGTTTTTAACAACGCCGTAAAAGGCGAACACCAGCAGCAGCGCCGCGAACAACAGCAATAGCAGCCACTGGTGCGCCTGCGGGGCCTTGGGCCGCGCCGGCAGGGGCCGCCCTGCCCGCCGGCGGGTGAGGACCTGCCACACGATGTACAGCACGGCCAAAGCCGGCGGCAATAGCCAAAGCAGCCACAAAAAGCCCAGCCGCATGCTTACGCAGTACAGCAGGGCAAAGAAACCGGTGCCAAGCAGCAGCGCCATGGGCCAGGCATAGCCCTGCGGCATACGCCCCGGGCCCAGCAGGGCCACGCCCAGGCGCCCCGGCAGCACAATGTACCCCAGCAGCACCAGCGCAAACAAAACCAGCTGGCCCAAATGCCCGCCGGAAAGCACCACCAGCACGCAATAAACAGCCACCACCACCAGCAGGATGGCCGCCTTGGTTTTTGTAAAGCCCTCATACAGGGCCAATACGGCTTTCTTCACGGTTCCCCCCAAATACCCCTTTATTAGAGAATCTGTATGGCAGCACCGCAGGGTATGCCCCCTGCTTTTATTGCCTAAACGCGCTCATTTCCCTGAAATATGCCAAAGGTTTGCACAAAAACCCACCCTGCCGGCACAGCAGGGGCTGGCGGCGGCGCCCTGCGCTGCCATGAAAGTGGGCGCTTGCAGCCCAGCAGGTGCTTACAGCCCAGCGGGTGCTTATAGCACCTGTTGCAGCCCGCGGGCCAGGCCCAGCAGCACCGAGGCCTTATTCAGCGCCGGGTTTTTGATGACGGCGCCCAATAGTTCCTCCAGCATGCGGCCGCACTGCCGCCCGCTGATGCCCTCGTAGCGCAGCATGTCGCCGTCCACGGCCAGCTCCTCCAGCCGGTAGGGTTCTTTGCGGGCGCATATCTCGGCAAACAGGGCCGGCTCGCCGGCAAACGCGGGCGACACCGCCGCAAAGGTGGCGGCCAGGGGGGCGAAATCGGTGTGGGTATGCCGTAACTTTTGTTTAAGGGCGGTTTTGTCTTTGGCGGGCCCGGCGCGGTACAGGCGGGTACAGGCGGCCAGTTGGCCGGCAAAGCGGCGGGAAAAGCCGAAGGCTTGGCAGACGGTGGCGGTGTCGGCCCCGCAAAGGGCGGCCAGCGCCCACCAGCGGCAGAGCGGCAGGGCCGGCACCTTGGCCAGCGCGTTAAGCGCCGGGGCAAAGCTGAAGCCGTAGGCCGCAAGGCCGCCCCTTGCAATAAGCGGCCCAATGACCTGTGGCCCCGGCGAGAGCAGTATCTGGGAAAGCTCGGCGCGCACCCGCTCCTTGGGCAGGGTGGCAAGCAGGTCCACCGCGTCGCACGCGGCGCCAAAGGTGCCCCACTCGGCGGTAAAGCCCAGCTGGGCGGCAAAACGGAACAGGCGCAGAATGCGCAGAGGGTCCTCCTGAAAGCGGTGGACCGGGTTGCCCACGCAGCGCAGCAGCCGGCGCCGGATGTCCTGCTGGCCGCCAAAGGGGTCCAGCAGCACGCGGCCATCATAGGCCATGGCGTTCACGGTAAAGTCCCGGCGGGCCAGGTCTGCCAGAATGTCGGGCACAAACCGCACGTCGTCGGGGTGGCGGTGGTCGCTGTAGGGGCCCTCCACCCGGCAGGGGGTAATCTCGTACCGGCCGCCGCCCGCCATGGGTACCTGCACGGTGCCCAGCGCGCCGCCCACGGGCTTGGCGCCGGGAAAAACCGTAACCAGCGCCTTGGGGGGCAGGGTGGCGGCAAAGTCCCAGTCGGTGGGGAACTGGCCGCGCATCAGGTCGCGCAGGGCGCCGCCCACCAGGTAGCAGCGCCCGCCGGCGCGCTCCACAGCGGCAATGATTTCGGCGGCTTTTTGCGGCATTTTGGGTATCATGACGCCCTCCTTTGCAGGGGTGTGGAAATTAAGTGAAAAGCGATGGCGTTTGATGATTGTTGTGGACAAAAGAGAAACTGCCGCAAACCGGTGCACACACCGGGTGTGTTGTGATATACTGTTTTTTAAAGAAAACTTACTTGATTTAATTATAGCATAATGAGGTACGATATGGCGAATATTGATATCGGCGCGCTGCTGGCCGGCCCCAAAAAGGTGCATTTTATTGGCGTGGGCGGCAGCGGCATGTACCCGCTGGTGCAAATACTGCTGGCGGCCGGGCACAGCATTACCGGCAGCGACGTGAACGAGGGCGAGATACTGGACTACGAGCGCCGCCAGGGCGTGCGGGTGGACATGGGCCACGCCGCCCAAAATGTGCACGGGGCCGATTTGGTGGTCTACTCGGCGGCCATACCGGATAACAACCCCGAGCGGCTGGAGGCCGACAGCCTGGGTATTCCCTGTGTGGAGCGCAGCGTGATGCTGGGGTATGTGGCGTCGCTGTACCGGCGGCCGCTGTGCATAGCCGGCACCCACGGCAAAACCACCGCCACCGGCATGGCCGCCCAGATACTGGAGATGGCCGGGCTGGACCCGGCGGCAGTGATTGGCGGGCGGCTGCCGCTGATTGGCGGCTACGGCAAAAGCGGCACGGGCGACGGCATTGTGGTGGAGGCCTGTGAATACCACAACACCTTTCTGGAGCTGCGGCCCGACACCGCTGTGCTGCTGAATGTGGATGATGACCACCTGGAGTTTTTTGGCAGCATGGCGGGGCTGAAAGCGGCTTTTCGCAAGTTTTGCGCGCTGGCCACCGGCGCGGTGATATACAATGGCGACGACGCCGGCTGCCGCGAGGTGGTGGCCGGCCTGCCAGTCGCGCTGATCAGCTTTGGGCTGGGCGCGGGCTGCAATGTGCGGGCGGTGAACCTGCGCGAACACCGGCCGGCCCTGTGGGCTTTCACGCTGCAGCAGGATGGCAGGGACCTGGCCGACATTGCGCTGGCGGTGCCGGGGCAGCACAATGTGTACAACGCGCTGGCCGCCTGCGCCGGCGCGCTGCGGCTGGGGGCCACGGCGGCCCAGTGCGCCGCGGGCCTGGCCGCCTTTGGCGGCACCGGCCGGCGCTTCGAGGTGCTGGGCGAGGTAAACGGCTTGACCATCGCCGATGACTACGCCCACCACCCGGCCGAGCTGAAAGCGGTGCTCTCCGCCGCCAAGGGCATGGGCTATAAAGCGGTGTGGGCGGTGTTCCAGCCCTACACCTACAGCCGCACCCAGCTGCTGCTGGATGACTTTGCCGCCGTGCTGCCCATTGCCGACCACGTGGTGATGACGGCCATCATGGGTGGGCGCGAGCGGGCTGAGGACTACACGGTGACCACCGCCGACCTGGCCGCCAGGCTGCCCGGCAGCGTGTGGTTCGAGACCCAGCGCGCGGTGGCCGACTATGTGCTGGCCCACGCCCAGCCGGGCGATTTGGTGCTCACACTGGGCTGCGGGGATATTTACAAGTGCGCGCACATGATGGTGGGAGATAAATAACTTGCGAAGCATCAAAAATACCGCAGGCTTTATGCCTGCGGTATTTTTGATGCATTCTGAACCGGCATGCCTACGCCTGGCCCACAAAGTTCCACATCACACCAAATTTATCAAACACCACGCCGGCGCAGGGGCTGTAGAAGGTCTTGGCCAGGGGCATGCCCACCCGGCCGTCCTCGGCCAACACGCCAAAAGCGTATTGCACCACATCCACGCCGGCTTCAATGGCCAGGGAGATGCGCTCCGACTCGGGGTCGTTCAGCGGCTGGCCGGGCCCACAGTCGGACATTCGGATGAAATCGTCGCCGAATTGCAGGGTGCACTGCACCACCCGGTTCAGGTAATCCTCGGGGATGGCAAAATCGGGGTTGGGCGGCAAGTCTGAAAACCGCATGATCTGGATGACCTCGGTTTTGAAGGCCCGCTTGTAAAGGGTGATAGCCTCCTGGCAGTTGCCGTTGTAGGTGAGATAGGGCCGAATTTTCATAATGGGATCCTCCGCTTTGTCAGGTTTTCTCCAGCAGCGCAAAGGCAGTGGCAACGCCGCCGTCGTGGGTGATGGACAGATGGGCGGTCAGGCCGTTTTCCGCCATAAAGCGGGCGGCCTTTCCGGCAAAGTGGTAGTAGGGCGCGCCGGTCTCCCGCCGCAAGGCGGCAATATCATCCAGCGCAAAGCCGCCCAGGCCCAGGCCGGCAGCCTTTAAAAGCGCCTCTTTGGCGGCAAAGCAGCCGGCGGCGGTCTCGTGGGCGCGCTTGCCCGGCAGCGCGCCTATCATCTCCCGCTCGGCCGCGCTGAAGACCCGCTCGCCAAAATGGGGGCGCTGCAGGCTGCGGGCAACGCGGTCTATGCCAATGCTGTCTATGCCAATGCCGTAGATCACTGTGGTGTCCTCCGAAGCGGCACGCCTTTGGGCAGGCCCGCCGGCGGGTTTATGGGGCTGTGCTAACAGCATAATACCAAAGCCCCGCGTGGCTTGTCAAAAACCGGGGCGCGTGGTATAATATGGCCTGCAAACGCGATGACAAAGAAAAGTAGGCGCTGTTTTGCCCAATAGAGAAGGGGGCCCATGGGTGTCCCTCTGAAGTTTGGTACGTTCCCTTCGCGGCCATTTTTCGCTGCCGCCGCGTTGGCAAAGCACTTAAATACATCCAGTATTTGCGTGCTTTGCCGCCTTGCGGCAACAAAAAATGCCTCGCGAATTGAAAATACCAAACGTCAGAACGACACCCCAGGCTGGAAGCCCCCGGGTGCGCGGCGTGCGAAGTTCCCTTTCGAGCGGTTCCGCTGAACAGGCTTTTTAAATGGCCGCACAGTAGGCGGGAACGGGGCTTTCCCGTTACAGGAAGCCGGCACGCGCCAGCGTGCCAGAGTGCCCGCCATTTGTGCGGGAATGTGGGTGGTACCGCGGAGCAACGCTTCGTCCCAATGCACTGTTGGGGCGGGCTTTTTATTTTTGTAGGAATATAGGAGTGAGCACACCTATGGAGCAGGCACTGAACACGATACGCACCGAGGCCGCCGGCCTGATAGCCTCAGCGCCCGACCCTGCCGCGCTGGAGGTGCTGCGGGTGCGGTTTTTGGGCAAAAAAGGGGAACTGACCGCTATTTTAAAGCAGATGGGGGCACTGAGCGCCGAGGAGCGCCCGGTGGTTGGCGCGCTGGCCAACACCGTGCGCGAGGAGCTGGACGCCGCCGTGCGCGAGAGGGCCAAAGCATTGGCCAGCGCCGGGCAGGCCGAACGCCTGGCCAGTGAGCGCATTGACGTGACGCTGCCGGGCACGCCGGTGGCGCTGGGCGGCCCCCACCCGCTGGATAAGGTGCTGGCCGAGCTGAAGACCATTTTTTTGGGCATGGGCTTCAGCGTGGTAACGGGGCCGGAGGTGGAGTATGACGACTACAATTTTACGATGCTGAACATGCCCAAAAGCCACCCCAGCCGCGACACGCAGGATACTTTCTACATCACCGAGAACATCCTGCTGCGCACCCAGACCAGCCCGGTGCAAATACGCACCATGCTGCAGCAGCAGCCACCCATCCGCATCATCTGCCCCGGGCGGGTGTACCGCAGTGACCCCGCCGACGCCACCCACTCGCCGCTGTTTACCCAGATAGAGGGCCTGGCGGTAGACAAAGGCATCACATTTACCGACCTGAAGGGCACGCTGGATCTTTTCTTCAAGCAGCTGTATGGCCCCGAGACCCGCACCCGCTTTCGCCCCCACCACTTTGCCTACACCGAGCCCAGCGCCGAGATGGACATGAGCTGCTTTAAATGCGGCGGCAAGGGCTGCCCCATGTGCAAAGGCGAGGGCTGGATAGAGATTTTGGGCTGCGGCATGGTGCACCCCAAGGTGCTGGAAAACTGCGGCATCGACCCGAACGTTTATTCCGGCTTTGCGTTTGGCATGGGGCTGGAGCGCATTGCGCTGATGCGGTACGACATTGACGACATGCGCCTGCTGTTTGAGAACGACCTGCGCTTCTTGCGCCAGTTCCGATGATTCGCCAAGAATTGAGAAGCATTTTTGCCAGAATCATCGCATGCCGACGCACAGCGGCGGCGCAGCTGAGGAGAGTGTAATAACATGAAACTGCCAATGACATGGGCTCAAAGCTTTGCCCCCTTCACCGCCACGCCGGCCGAATTTGCCGAGCGCATGACGATGAGCGGCAGCAAGGTGGAAACCTTTGAGCGTGAAGCCGACAAGATGAAAAACGTGGTGGTGGGCCGGGTAACTTCGCTTGCACGCCACCCCGACAGCGACCACCTGTGGGTGTGCCAGGTGGACGTGGGCACAGAGACCATTCAAATAGTGACCGGCGCGCAGAACCTGGCGGCGGGCGATTTGTGCCCCGTGGCCCTGCACGGCGCCAGGCTGCCCAATGGCACCGAGATCAAGCGCGGCAAGCTGCGCGGGGTGGAGAGCGCCGGCATGCTGTGCAGCCTGCCCGAGCTGGGCCTGACGCAGGCCGACTTCCCCCATGCCACCGAGGACGGCATTCTGGTGCTGGAGGCGGACGCCCCGCTGGGCAGCGACGCCGCCAAGGCGCTGGGCATGGACGAGGTGGTGGTGGAGTTTGAAATTACCCCCAACCGCCCCGACTGCCTTTCCGTAAAAGGCCTGGCGCGGGAAGCCGCCGCCACCTTTGGCGTACCGTTTGAAGACCATGTGCCCGCCCCGCCCGCCGGCAAGGGTGACATTGCCCCGCTGCTGGCCGTGCAGGTAACGGCCACCGACACCTGCCTGCGCTATGCCGCCGCCATGGTGGAGAATGTGCGCATCAAGCCCAGCCCGCGCTGGCTGCGCCAGCGGCTGCGCCACGCCGGCGTGCGGCCCATCAACAACATTGTGGACATCACCAACTATGTGATGCTGGAATACGGCCAGCCCATGCACGCGTTTGATTACGCCTATGTGAACGGCGGCAAGATCACCGTGCGCATGGCCCGCGACGGCGAGAAGATTGTGACGTTGGACAACGCAGAGCGCCCGCTGGACGCCGGCATGATGATTATTGCCGACGAAAAGGGCCCCATTGCCGTGGCCGGCGTGATGGGCGGGGAGTTTTCGGGCGTGTACGAGACGACGCAGCGGGTGGTGTTTGAGAGCGCCTGCTTTGACGGCCCCAGTGTGCGCGCCACCAGCAAGCGGCTGGGCCTGCGCACCGAGAGCAGCACCCGCTTTGAAAAAGGGCTGGACCCGAGCACCGCTTCCCCCGCCCTGCGCCGCGCGCTGGAGCTGGTGGCCGAGCTGGACGCCGGCGATATTGTGGGCGGCATTTTGGACGACTACCCCGCCCCGCGCGAGAGCCGCAGCATCCCGCTGCGGGCACAGGCCATCAACAGCCTGCTGGGCATAGAGGTAACCGAAAAAGAGATGGTGGATATTTTGCTGCCGCTGGGCTTTACGGTGCAAAACGGCCAGGTGGGCATTCCCACCGCGCGGGCCGATGTTGCGCGCGACTGCGACCTGGCCGAGGAGGTGGCCCGCTTTGTGGGCTACAACAAAATGCCCGCCACCGTGCTGCGGGGCACCGCCGCCGCCATGCCCACCCCCCGCCAGCTGTTTGACGAAATGTGTGAAACACGCCTGATGGCCTGTGGCCTGTGGCAGTGCCAGACCTTTAGTTTCTACAGCCCCAAAATGTTTGACAAGCTGAACCTGCCCCCCGACAGCCCGCTGCGCAATGCCGTGACGCTGATGAACCCGCTGGGGGAGGAGACGTCTACCATGCGCACCACGGCGCTGCCCAGCCTGCTGGAGGTGGTGGCGCGCAACTGGGCCGCCCGGGCCGACAGCTGCGCGGTGTTTGAGCGGGCAAGTGAGTATAGGGCTCGAAGGGCCGAGCTTGGCTTTGGCTGCGAAGCAGACAAAACAAGCGAGCCCGCGCCCGGCGAAGCCGCACCCCAGGGGTGCGAGCTGAGCCGCAAGAGCGCATGCAATGAGCGAGGCGTGGGTAGCCCCACACCCGAGCCGGACGCCCTGCCCGACGAGCGCCCCAAGCTGGTGATGGCCGCCTATGGCCCCCAGTGGGATTACCTGGCCATGAAGGGCGTGGTGGAGGTCCTTCTGGACGCCGCCGGCATCACCGGGTGGGAGGTGCGCCGCAACACGGACGGCGGGCCCTGGCACCCCGGCCGCTGCGCCGAGGTGTGGGTGCCGGCAGATAAGGACATGGTATGCCTGGGCATGCTGGGCGAAATTCACCCCGCTGCTACCGAAGCGTTTGAGATAAAGCCCCGGGTGGTGGCGGCAGACCTGAGCCTGGACACGCTGTTCGCCGCGCGCGGCGGTACGCCCCAGTACCGCCCGCTGCCCAAATACCCGGCCATCACGCGCGACTTGGCCCTGGTGGCCGATGACGCGCTGCCGGCGGCCGAGATTGCCGCTGTCATCCGCGCGGCGGGCGGCAAGCGGCTGGAAAGCCTGCGGCTGTTTGACATTTACACCGGCGAAAAGATTGGCGCCGGCAAAAAAAGCCTGGCCTACAGCCTGGTGCTGCGCGACGCCGGCGCCACTATGACCGACGCCGACGCCGACGCGATAACGGGCAAGGTGCTGGAGAAATTGAAGGCGCTGGGGGTAAGCTTGCGGGAGTAGGATGGCCTGGTGGGGGCGTTTACCCACGCTTGGCGGCATGCTGCTGGTCTTGCCCCCGCGTGTTGTACCAGACGCAAAGTTAGTAAAGATATGTTAAACTAACTTTGGAGGGAAGCAGAAAATGGCAAGGAAGAGATACACAATTGAACAGATTATCGTAAAATTGCG
>JAAYCI010000062.1 GCA_012729855.1 Oscillospiraceae bacterium | reverse complement strand
TTCGTGCCCATCCCACTGCTCGCCTGCTTCGCAGGCTCTGCGGTTCAGGCGTGCGCCAAGGCGCACCCTTCACCGCGCATCGGGCTCGGGTGTTTGCTTCGCAAGCCACCCTCGGCACTTCGTGCCCTGCTTGCTTTCTTCTGCGCCGCTTGGTACAATATCAGCTATGGCAAATATCATCAAAATGGTCATCGTGTGGGCACTGGCCGGGCTTTTTACCCTGAGCAGCCTGGTAACCATCCTGCGCTCCAACTACAACTTCGGCACGGTGCTGATGTGGCTGTTCAGCGCTGTTTTCATTGTTTACGGCATCTTCCACCGGCAGATAGACGCCTTTTGCGCCCACGGCTTTGGCCGGGTGCTCAAATATATAGTGTATGCCGGGGTAGCGCTGTTTGTGGTGCTGTTTGTGTTTGTGGCCGTCAGCGGGCATACGGGCGGGGCGCAGGGCAACGAGAAAGCCTATATTGTGCTGGGCGCGGGCATCCGGGGCGAAAAGGTGGGCGACGTACTGCGCCGCCGGCTGGACGCCGCGCTGGAAGCCTGGCAAAAAAACCCCGATGCGCTGATTGTGGTAACCGGTGGGCAGGGCCCGCAGGAGACCATCACCGAGGCGCTGGCCCAGCAGCGCTGGCTGCTGGAGCGCGGCGTGCCCGAGGACAAGATCGTGCTGGAGGACAAGAGCGAATCCACCGAGGAGAACCTGAGCTTTTCCCGCCGGCTATTGGCGGAACGGGGCATTGCCGCGGATGAGCCTGTGGGCGTGGTAACCAACGCTTTCCACTGCTACCGCGCCGGGCAGTACGCCCAAAAGCTGGGCTTCACCAATGTGCGCACCGTGCCGGCCAGCATGAATTTGGCTACCCTGCTGCCCAGCTACGCCCGCGAGGTGTTCGCCATCCTGTTCATGTGGGTGTTCCGATGATTCGCCAAAAATGTGCAAACATTTTTGCCAGAATCATCGCATGCCGACACGCAGTGGCGGCGCCGTACATTCAAAACGATTCGCCAAAAATGTGCAAACATTTTTGCCAGAATCATCGCATGCCGACATGCGGCAGCGCCGCCGGCGGCAGATGGACTGACGTTATTTGCCTGAACCATTCAGAAAAAGGAGATGGTCTTCATGACAATCCGCAACTTTACCCCGGCCGACCGCGAGGCCGTGCTGGCCATGGTTTACACCTTTTACGCCTCCCCCGGCGTGCTGCACCCCATTCCCACCGCCCACTTTGCCGATGCCTACGACGAGCTGTGCGGCGGCGGCTCGCAGCTGATGCGCGGGCTGGCCATTGAGGTAGACAGCGAGCTTGCCGGCTACAGCGTGCTGTCCTTCACCTACTCGCTGGAGGCCGGGGGCCTGGTGGTGCTGCTGGAGGAGGGCTTTGTAAAGCCAGAATACCGCAGCCATGGCCTGGGCACCAAACTGCTTGAATTTTTAAAGGCCGAATACCACGGCAAGGCCGCCCGGCTTCGGCTGGAGGTGGCCCCCGGCAACACCCGCGCCATTGCGCTGTACGAGCGCCTTGGCTTTGAAGAACTGCCCTATGTGCAGATGATTCTGGAGGATTTCTAAAACCTCCACCACATGGGGCCTACTGCACAATAAAGAGGTACCCCACTATATGCAAAAATCCAAACCCCAAAAACCATCCCTGGTGCGCATGCTGGCGCGCTATTACCGCCCCCACCTGGGGCTTTTCATCGCCGACATGGCCGCCGCCCTGCTGCTGGCCGTATGCGACTTATTCTACCCCATGATCACCCGCAATATCATCAACGTGTATGTGCCCGAGGGCAACATGCGCCTGTTCCTCACCTGGGGCGTCATCCTGCTGGTTATTTTTGTGGCCAAGCTGGGGCTGAACTGGTTTGTGATGAGCTGGGGGCACATTATGGGCACCCGCATGCAGGCCGACATGCGCCGCGATTTATACCACCACATGCAGCGCCTGCCCTTCAGCTACTTTGACGAAAACCAGACCGGCAGCCTGATGAGCCGCATTGTGAACGACCTGATGGAAATAAGCGAGCTGGCCCACCACGGCCCGGAGGACCTCTTCATCTCGCTCATCTCCTTTATTGGCGCCTTTGTGATGCTGGGGCAGATCAACCTGCTGCTCACCTGCACCATCTTTGTGTTCCTGCCCATCATCATCTTTTTCACCCTGTTTATGATGCGCCGGCTGCAACGGGCCTTTACCAAGCGCCGCGAGGAGACCGCCGCCATCAACGCCGACATCCAGAACAGCCTGTCGGGCATCCGGGTGGTAAAAGCCTTTGCCAACGCCGACTACGAGGAGCAAAAGTTTGGCATGCGCAGCGGCGCGCTGGTGCAGGCCAACGCCAAGGCCTACCGCGTGATGGCCAGCTACTACTCCGGCATGACCTTTGGGGTAGACCTTTTAACACTGGCCGCGCTGGTGGCCGCGGGCATCTTTGTCTTTATGGGGCAAATCAACATTGGCGACTTTGCCGCCTACCTGTTGTACATTGGCAACTTCACACAGCCCATACGCAAGCTGAACCAGTTTGTGGAGCAGTTCCAGGACGGCATGTCGGGCTTCCGCCGTTTTGCCGAGGTGATGGCCGAGGCGCCCGAGGAAAACCCCGCCCACCCCGAAAGCCCGCGCGTGGTGCGGGGCGACATCCACTTCAACGACGTCAGCTTCACCTATGGCGACAAGGGCGCCGTGCTGGACCACATCACCCTGCACGTGCCGGCCGGCAAAACGCTGGCGCTGGTGGGGCCGTCCGGCGGCGGTAAAACCACCCTCTGCCACCTCATCCCCCGCTTTTACACCCCACAGCACGGCAACATCACGCTGGACGGCATCGACCTGCAGCGCTTCGACGCCACCGAGCTGCGGCGCTCCATCGGCATCGTACAGCAGGAGGTGTTCATCTTCACCGGCACCATCCGCGAGAACATTGCCTACGGCCGGCTGGGGGCAGACGAGACCGAGATTGTGGAAGCGGCCATACAGGCCGGCCTGCACGACTTTGTGATGAACCTGCCCGACGGCTACGACACCTACATCGGCGAACGGGGGGCCAAGCTTTCCGGCGGGCAGAAGCAGCGTATTTCCATCGCGCGGGTGTTTTTGAAGAACCCGCCCATTTTGATACTGGACGAGGCCACCAGCGCGCTGGACAATATCACCGAGCTGGCCATACAGCAGGCGTTTGACGCGCTGGCCAAAAACCGCACCACACTGGTGGTGGCGCACCGGCTTTCCACCGTGCGCAACGCCAATGAGATTGTGGTGCTGACCGACAGCGGCATTGCCGAGCAGGGCAGCCACGAGACCCTGATGGCCAACCCCAACGGCGTCTATCGCAGCTTGTACGAAACACAGTTCAGCACCCTTTAGCATCCCAAGCCCTAAAAAACCCGGCATAAATTCGCTCGTCATCATTGAAAAGGCGCCCGCCCCCCTCTTTTTTGCTGGGGAGCGGGCGCTTGTTTTTGACTTTGGCGCTGGGCGCACGATGGACAGTTTCCCCACCGTGCCGGCGCATCAATCTTTTTAACCTACCTGCGTTTTATAGTGCCTGTCAGCGCGCTTTCAGCGCATTCCGACACGCGGCGTGATTTATAATAACTTATCACCGCCGTTTTGTGGTGGGCTGCTTCACAGTTTGTTTACATTGCATCGGCATGCCCGGTGGTGTTGTATTCATCACTTTGTTCATCAGGTTCGACATTTTACGCAACACCGCTATTTAGCGTGCAGTCGTTGATTATTTCATCACATTTTACACACACTCTTGTTTTGTTAAGTAACCAATGTGACAAATTAACTAAAAATCAATATATTACAGCCCTTGTTTTTATATATTGTGCATTGACCAACAGTATGCCCGATGCTATATTGGGGGTACAATCAATCCTCTGTGCAAGGCACCAGAATGTGGTTCCCGCCCTGGCTCTCGAACGCGTAATTCAGCATGGCCAGCATGGTGGAAACGGCGGCGTCGGCTTTGTCGCGGTTGCGCACATACAGGCAAGGCGCGTCTTGCTTCAGCAGGCCCCCGCGGCCCAGGCTGCTTACCGCCACCACGTCGCCCGGTGGGAACAACGCCTGCACCTGCATGCCCAGGATATCCCCCAGCACAATGCCCCGTTTGCCGCGCTGGTTCTCCAAAAAGGCATCCAGCCGGGCGCCGGGCCGGTTGATAAACACATTGCTGGGGGCAAAGGGCGCCACCATCTTTTTCAGCAGCGCCTGGCTTTTGATATCCTCCATGGCCAAAAAAGCCATGTCGCCCCGCAACAGGGCGTTCGCCTTTTCGTACAGGGCTGTATAGTCGGGCTGTATCTTGCAGTACAGCGGGTTTTCCACCTCGGCATCCAGCAGGATGATGGGCCCGTAAAAGCCCTCGGGCTTTACCTGAAACGCCGCGTTGTCCACGTCTATCATGAACCAGGCGTCCAGCTGGCGCAGCTGTTCACTGGCATAGATATCGGCCGGCTGCTTGCCGGTAACCAGGGTGGCAAGGAAGCCCTCCTCGGCCAGCCGGCGCTCCAGCTCCGCCGCCAGGTCGTAATACAGCAGCTTTTTGCCGGGCAGGTTGTGCTCCTTCAGGTTCAGGATGATCCCCGCGGTCTGGGTGCTGTTGCGCTCCCGCAGGGCGGCGGGGTTATAGTGCATGCGGGTGGCGGTTTGTATAATCTTCAGCCGCAGCGCGTCGCTGATGCTCTCCTTGGATGAATGGTTCAGCGCCAGGGAAACCGTGGCCACAGAAACCCCACATTCCCGCGCAATATCGCGCATGGTTACCCGTTTATATGCCATTGTATCCCTCCTGGGGCCTCTTGGGCCAAGGCAGGCTTTGGGCGCAAAGCGCACAAAACTGCCGAGCCCGCGCCCGGCGAAAGCATAGCTTGAGCCGCGAGAGCGCCCAAGGCGCGAGGCGTGGGTGTAGATTTTGAACAATTGTGCTGTTATTTTAGCACATTTTGGCTATTTTTGAAAGCCCTGCCACCGCACGACCCGGGCAACCGCCACACTGTATCCGACCGGAGGCGGAAAGGCCGCGCGCCATGTTACAAGGGCCTGGCGCGCCACCCTCTCCTTCCGTAAAAAACCACAGATACCATATATTATGAACTTGGGAGGTTATTTCCATGAGCAAGAAGACTGCAGCCATTCTTTTGTCCGCCCTGATGCTGGTTGGCCTGATGGCCGGCTGTAGCAGCACCAGCAGCTCATCCACCGGCGGCACGTCCACCCCCGCCACACCCGGCTCCACCCCGGCGTCCACCGGCAGCGAGGCCGGGGGCGACAGCAGCACCCCGGCCACCGGCGGCGAGAACATCAGCCTGCGCGTGTGGGGCCCGCAGGAAGAGCAAGCCCTGCTGAAAGAAATGTGCGAGGCCTTTGCGGCCGAAAACCCCGACAACACCTACACCTTTGAGTACGGCGTGGTGGGCGAAAACGACGCGCGCGACCGCTTCCTGGAAGACCCCGCGGCCGCGGCCGACGTGTTTATGTTTGCCAACGACCACCTGCGCGACCTGGTAAAGGCCAGCGCCCTGTACGAAGTGACCCGCAACCGGGACGACATCATCAGCCGCAACGTGGAAGGCTCGGTGGCCGCCGCGTCGCTGGATGAGGCCCTGTACGCCTACCCGATGACTGCCGACAACGGCTACTTCCTGTACTACGACAGCAGCGTGCTGAGCGAAGACGACGTGCAGACGCTGGACGGCATCCTGGCCGTGGCCAACGAGAACGGCAAGAAGGTCTTTATGGACGTGTCCAACGGCTACTATATTGTATCCTTCTTCTTTGGCGCCGGCGATAACATCTGGCTGGAGGGCGATGCCCAGAAGTGCGACTTCAACAACGAAGCCGGCCTGGCCGCCGCCGAGTCCATCAAAACCTTCACCGCCGACCCCGCCTTCATCACCGGTGAGGACGCCATCATCACCGGCGGCATGGGCGAATCCATCATCGCGGGCGTGTCTGGCGTGTGGAACGCCGAAGCGCTGCAGGAGAAGCTGGGCGACAACTTTGCCGCCACCAAGCTGCCCACCTTCACCCTGAACGGCGAGCAGGCCCAGATGGGCAGCTTTGCCGGCTACAAGCTGGTGGGCGTGAACAGCCTGACCAGCCAGCCCGTGGCCGCCATGGACCTGGCCAACTGGCTGACCAACCAGGAAAACCAGACCAAGCGGTTTGAAACCCGCCAGCTTGGGCCCTCCAACACCGCGGCCGCCGCCGACCCCGCCGTGAAAGAGAATATCGCCCTGAACGCCCTGGCCATGCAAAGCGCCTACGCCAAGCCCCAAAACGACGTGCTGGGCGGCTTCTGGAACCCCGCCGAAGCTTTTGGCAACGCGCTGGAGGCCAAGGACTACTCTGTTGACCTGCAGACCATGCTGGACAACCTGGTATCCCAGGTGGAAGCCGGCTAAGTATGTAACTGGTGGCAGCCTTGTCTGCCAGGGTATCCCCGGGTGAAGGGTCACCCGGGGATACCCCGCCATTGGTTCAAGCGTTTGTTCCAAAAGACCGGATAAGCTCAAGCGGTTGCCCATAGGAACCGGGCAAGCTTTGAGAAAGGGGAATCACTATGGCGGCGAAAGCGGATCGCCAGCAAAAAAAGGACGGGCTTGGGGCCACCATCAGCCGTGGTGTGCGCGGGTTTGGGCATGCCGTTTCCAGCTTTTTCAAAGAAATCGGCGCGGCCTTTTCGCAGGGCGACTGGCGCACCCGCACCAGCTTTATTATCATGGGCTTTGGCTGCTTTACCCGCAAGCAGTTTGTCAAGGGCCTCATTTACTTCGCCGTGGAAGTGCTGTTTATCCTGTACATGGTCTTCTTCGGCGCCCACTACCTGCAGGACATTGGCACGCTGGGCACCAACCTGTTCGACCGCGAGTGGGACGAGGCCAACCAGATTTGGATCAACATCCCCGGCGACAACTCCATGCTGATACTGCTGTACAGCGTGCTGAGCATCTTCCTGTGCATCTTTTTCCTGGTCATCTATTTCAGCAACATCCGCGCGGCCTGGCAGGCCCAGCAGATGCAGACGGCCGGCAAAAAGCTGCCCAACTTTAAAAAGAGCCTGCTGGGCCTTTTGGACGAAAAACTGCACGTGACGCTGCTTACCCCGCCGGCCATTGGCGTGCTGATGTTTACCGTGCTGCCGGTGGTGTTCATGATTTGCCTGGCGTTTACCAACTTCGACCGCAACCACCAGCCGCCCGGGCACCTGTTCACCTGGGTGGGGCTGGACAACTTCAAGGACATCTTTGGCGGCAACCAGCTGAAAAGCTACACCTTCTTCAGCCTGCTGCTGTGGACGGTGATCTGGGCCATCTTCTCCACCTTCATCAACTACTTCCTGGGCATGCTCATCGCGCTGATGATCAACAAAAAGGGCATCAAGCTGAAGGGGCTGTGGCGCACGCTGTTTGTTGTCTCCATTGCGGTGCCGGCCTTTGTAACCCTGCTGCTGATGCGCAACATGCTGCAGGACGCGGGCACCATCAACGTGCTGCTGCAGGATGTGCTGGGCTGGACGGACGCGCCCATACACTTCCTTACCGACGGCACGCTGGCGCGCATCACGGTCATCATTGTCAACTACTGGATAGGCATCCCCTACAGCATCATCATCACCTCGGGCATTTTGATGAATATCCCGGCCGACCTGTATGAGTCGGCCCGTATAGACGGCGCGGGGCCGTGGAAGCAGTTCACCCGCATCACCACCCCCTACATGCTGTTCATCACCACGCCCTACCTGATTACCCAGTTTATCCAGAACTTCAACAACTTCAACGCCATTTACTTCCTTACCGCCGGCGGGCCGCAAACCCTGGCCTACTACCAAGCCGGCAGCACCGACCTTTTGGTGACCTGGCTGTACAAGCTGACGGTGCAGTGGCAGGACTACAACTTGGCCTCCACCATCGGCATCCTGGTCTTTGTCATCTGCGCGGTCATCTCATTGGCCACCTTTAATCTCACGGCATCTGCCAAAAGGGAGGAGACTTTCCAATGAAAAACAGCATCAAAGCCCGCCGCCGCTTCGGCAATGGTGTGGTATATGTGGTACTGGCCGCGCTGGGCCTCCTCTGGATATCCCCCATCGTCTACCTGGTCATCAGCTCCTTCCGGGCGGAGAAGGGCTCCTTCCTGGACGGCTATATCATGCCGCGCGGCTATACGCTGGACAACTACGTGCGCCTGTTTACCGACACCGACCAGTTCAACTACCCCCGCTGGTTTTTGAACACCTTTGTGGTGGCGGTGTGCAGCTGTATCATCTCCACGCTGTTTGTGCTCATGGTGGCCTACGCGCTAAGCCGGCTGCGCTTTAAAATGCGCCGGCCCATCATGAACATTGCGCTGGTGCTGGGCATGTTCCCCGGCTTCATGTCCATGATCGCCATCTACCACCTGCTCAAGGTCATCAACCTGGACAAAACGCTGGTGGCGCTGGTGCTGGTGTATTCGGCCGGTGCGGGGCTAACGTATTACATCACCAAGGGGTTCTTCGACACCATTCCCAAGGCGATGGACGAGGCCGCCATTTTGGACGGCGCCACCCGCTTCCAGGTGTTCTGGAAAATCACCATCCCCATGTCCAAGCCCATCATTACCTACACGGTGCTTACCACCTTTATGGCCCCCTGGCTGGACTATATTATGGCCAGCGTTATTATGAAGGACAACTACCAGAACTACACCATTGCGCTGGGCATGTACCGCATGCTGGAGCGGGAGAGCATCTACGAATGGTATACCGCCTTCTGCGCGGGGGCCGTGATTGTGGGCATTCCCATTGCCATTTTGTTCATTGTAATGCAGCGGTACTATGTGGAGGGCGTGACCGGCGGGTCTGTAAAGGGATAAGCTTTACAATATGCCATGCCACCCAAAAAGCAATAGGGGTCATCTGCTCAAGCGCGGATGGCTTTGGGTAAATGTGTCCGCAGCCTGCAACTATTCCCCCCTGCCAAAAAAGGATAGCCTATGAACTGTGCTGAACAACTGAACAGCCTGGTGCGAAAGCGCTGGGGCAAGGCGTCCGCCGCCTGTGATGCCCACCAGCTTTACACCGTGCTGCTGGACTTCTGCAAGGCGGCCATGGGCCGGCAGACGCACAACAGCGGCAAGAAGAAGCTGTATTACCTGTCTATGGAGTTTCTGGTGGGGCGGCTGCTGGCGGGCAACCTGCTGAACCTGGGCCTGTACGACGACGTGGACGCCTGGCTGCGGGAAAACGGCAGCAGCCTGGCCGATATAGAAGCCAGCGAGCCGGAACCCAGCTTGGGCAACGGGGGCCTGGGCCGGCTGGCCGCCTGCTACTTGGATTCCTGTGCCACGCTGGGCCTGCCGGCCGACGGTATTTGCCTGTGCTACCACTTTGGGCTGTTCCGGCAAGCGTTTGAAGACCACAAGCAGCACGCGCTGCGCAACCCCTGGATAGAAAGCGACAGCTGGCTGGAGGACACCGGCCGGCGCTATGCCGTGCAGTTTGCCGACACGCAGGTGGAGGCCGCGCTGTATGATGTGGACGTGCCCGGCTACCAGAACGGTTCCGGGCGGCTGCACCTGTTTGATTTGGCCACCACCGACGAAAGCCTGGTGGAGAAGGACGGCATCGGCTTTGACAAAACGGCCATCACCAAAAACCTGACGCTTTTCCTCTACCCAGACGACAGCGGCCGCGACGGCCGGCTGCTGCGGGTGTATCAGGAGTACTTCATGGCCTCCTGCGCCGCCCAGCTGATACTGGAGGAGGCCGAGGCGCGCGGCAGCAACCTGCACGACTTGGCCGATTACGCCGTGGTGCAGATAAACGACACCCACCCCAGCATGGTGATACCCGAGCTGATACGCCTTTTGATGCAGCGCGGGCTGGAGATAGATGAGGCCATTGCCATAGTGGAAAGCCTGTGCGCCTTCACCAACCACACCATATTGGCCGAGGCGCTGGAGAAATGGCCAATGGAATACATTGGCGAGGTGGCCCCGCAGATTGTGCCCGTGCTGTGGGAGCTGGACCTGCGCGCCAAGGAAAAGTACCCCGCCCCGCCGCTGGCCATCATCGACGAGGACAACCGGGTGCACATGGCGCATATCGACATCCATTACGGGTTTTCAGTAAACGGCGTGGCCGCGCTACACACCGGCATACTGGAAAAAAGCGAACTGGCCGACTTTTATAAGATCTACCCCGAAAAGTTTGGCAACAAAACCAATGGCGTAACCTTCCGGCGGTGGCTGCTGGCCTGCAACCGCCCGCTGGCTGCCCTGATAGAAGAACTGATAGGCCCCGGCTTTAAAACCGACGCCACCCAGCTGGAAAAACTGCTGGATTATAAAAAGGACGCCGCCGTGCTGCGCCGGCTGGACGCCATCAAGCAGGAAAACAAGCAGCGGCTGGCCGCTTTTTTGCAGGAAAACACCGGCGTAGCCGTAGACCCCGGCGCGGTGTTCGACATCCAGGTGAAGCGCCTGCACGAGTATAAGCGCCAGCAGCTGAACCTGCTGTGGGTCATCCGGCAGTACCTGGCCATCAAGGCCGGCCGGCTGCCCAAACGGTCCATTGCCGTGGTGCTGGGGGGCAAGGCCGCGCCGGCCTATGTCACCGCGCAGGATATCATCCATCTGGCGCTGTGCCTGCAGCAACTGATAGACAGCGATGCCGCCGTGCGGCCCCACCTGCAGCTGGCCATGATAGAAAACTACAACGTGAGCGCCGCCGAGCTCGCCATTCCCGCCTGCGATATCTCCGAGCAGATCTCGCTGGCCAGCAAGGAGGCCAGCGGCACCGGCAACATGAAGTTTATGCTGAACGGCGCGGTTACCCTGGGCACCATGGACGGCGCCAATGTGGAGATTGCCCAGCTGGTGGGCCGGGAGAATATCTACATTTTTGGGGAATCCAGCGACAAGGTGATTGCCCGCTACAAGGCCGAAGACTACGACCCCCTGCCCTACTATGCCATAGACGATATAGGCCGGCTGGTGGATTTCATCGTGAGCCGGGAGCTAATTGCCATTGGCGACCGCGCCTGCCTTGCACGCCTGCACCGCGAGCTGATTGCCAAGGACTGGTTCATGACGCTGCCCGACGCCCAAAGCTACTTTGCCGCCAGAGACCGCATGCTGGCCGACTATGAGGACCGCCCCGCCTGGGCCGCCAAGATGCTGGTAAACATCGCCAAAGCCGGGTTCTTTTCCTCAGACCGCGCGGTGGCCGAATACGACCGCGACATCTGGCGCCTTTCGGGGCAAAATTCCCCCTGACTGTCTCTCTCCCCCATCATACTTGCACACGCCAAAGGCCGGCCCGGGTTTTCCCGTGGCCGGCCTTTGGCATGTTTTGTGTTATCAAGCACCGGCAGCCAGCGCCTGCTTCGCTGCTTGGTAGGCCGCCTCGGTTTGGGCGTCGAAGCACACCATGATGAGGTGTTCCAGGCTGGGGTATTTGGCGCCCTCCACGGCCAGCGCGCGCAAGGCAATGGCAGCGGCTTTTTCCAACGGATAGTGGTACACACCGGTGCTCACCGAGGGGAACGCCACCGTTTTCAGCTGCTTTTCGCCGGCAATGCGCAGGGCGTTGGCGTAGCAGGCATACAGCATTTCTGCCTCGCCGTTTTGGCCACCCTGCCACACCGGCCCCACCACGTGGATGACATAGGTGGCCGGCAGCCTGTAACCACCCGTAAGCACCGCCTGCCCGGTGGGCAGGCCGCCCAGGGTTTTGCACTCGGCCAGCAGGGCCGGGCCGGCTGCCCGGTGGATGGCGCCGTCCACCCCGCCGCCGCCCAGCAGGCTGTTGTTGGCCGCGTTCACAATGGCGTCCACGGCATAGGTGGTAATGTCTCCCCGTTCGATGTTTATCGTCATACATCTGCCGCCTTTCTGTCGGTTGGGTGGGGTTTGGCACGCTTTGTTGGGTTTATTCTACCACAAAAGGCCCTGCGGCGGCCATACATTCGCGCGGTTGCGACACTGCCGCGCCTGTATAATAAATGCCCAATATCATTTGGTCAAGGAGAGAAATGCCATGCACAGCCCTGCCATTGATATGCTGTTCCTGAGTACCTGGCCGCCCCGCGAATGCCCCACAGCCACCTATACCCACGGCATGGTGCAGGCCCTGAAAGCGGGCGACGCCGTAGCCCCCCGGGTGATGGCCGTGAACCACGAGGCCCAAACCTACCGGGACGATGTGCTGGCGCAGTTTTTGCAGGGACACTGGATATCGCACCTGGCGGCTGCCGAGCTGGTGAACGAGGCCGACCCCGACCTGGTGATGGTGGAGCACAGCTTTGATGTGTTCGGCGGGCGGCACGGCGGGCACCTGCTGTCGCTTTTACAGCGGCTGGCCGTGCCCTACCTGGTAACCTGCCACACCGTGCCCACCACGCCCGACAGCCACCAGCGCGACACCCTGGGCGAAATTTGCCACAGCAGCATAGGTGTGGTGGTAACCAGCCCCTACGCCAGGCAGGCACTGAACCAGTATTATTATGTGCCCAGCGAGAAAATTACCGTGCTGCCCCGTGGCGTGGGCCAGCTACAGCCGGCTGATCGCGAAGCCCTGAAAGGCATCAGCGGCCTGCAGGGCAAAACCGTGCTGTGCACCTGCGGCGCCCTGGGCCCCGACAGCGGCCTGGAATATGGCCTGGAAGCCTTGGCCAGGGTGCTGAAAACACACCCGGACGTGCACTATTTTATTGCCGGCGAGACCCACCCCGACATGCCGGCCGGCCAGGGTGACGCCTGGCGGGCAGCGCTTGCCGGCCTGGTGCAGGCGCTGGGCATTGGTGCGCATGTGCATTTTATAAACCGGCCACTTGCTTTGGCCGAGCAGCAAAACTTCCTGCAAATGGCCGACATCTACCTAGCCCCCTGCCCCAGCTGGCTGCAAACCACCAGCAGCCTGCTGGCCCACGCCGTGGGCTGTGGGCGGGCCGCCGTGGCCACCCCCTCCCTGCACGCGCAGGAGATGCTGGCCGAAGGGCGCGGCATGCTGGCACACTTCCAGGACGCACAGTCACTGGCGCGCTGTATCAACACGCTGATAGAAAACCCGGTGCTGAAGGAGAGCATGGAGGCCTGCGCCCTGCGCTATGGCAAAGAAATGGCCTGGCCAAAGGTGGCCAGGCACTATGAAGATTATTTTACCGCCACCGCGGCAGAATACCGCTTGCCGGTGTCTTAGATGATGTTGACATGAGATGAAATGCGAAAATTTTGGCCGCAAAGACGCACCGTTGTACTCATGCCAATACCATCTGGGCCGGCGCAGTCAGTTCAGCACAAATACGTTTTCTTTGTCGCCAATGCTGATGGTGGTGCCGCGCTTGATGGTTTTCTTCTGCTCGCCCGCGCATACCTCGCCCCCCACCAGCATGCCGTTGGCCGAGATACACAGCACCTCGTAGATATGACCCACCGGTTTTAAGGTAACCTGGCAGTGCATACGGCTGACGTGCAGGTCATCGGCTGGGAACACGATGTCGCAGGCGTCGGGGTCGCGCCCAAAGGTAAGCGGGGTGTCGGCTTCGATGGGGAATACTTCGCCCTTGAAATGGCCGCCCTCGCACTCAATAGCGCC
Organism: Oscillospiraceae bacterium; assembly: GCA_012729855.1. Classification (GTDB taxonomy): domain Bacteria; phylum Bacillota; class Clostridia; order Oscillospirales; family Ruminococcaceae; genus JAAYCI01. The sequence goes on along the minus strand of JAAYCI010000062.1, from coordinate 45,810 downwards.
CATTTCCTTGGCCGCCGGCGCGGCTTCGGCGCCCCCGGGCATGGCCATGGGCACTTCATCGTAGTAGTAATAGCGGGGCTGCTCGGCAAAGGCGCCCAGTATCAGCGCCACCAGGGACAGCAGCAGGTGTATATAGAAGTTGGTGTTCACATAGGTGGCCAGCACGCTGTTGCCGCCAAACAGGGCGGTTACCATATCCCATATGATGCCGGAGAAGCTGTTGTCCAGCTCGCTTGCATACATGAGCAAAAAGACACTGACAACCAGTGAAATGATCAACTGCAGTGCCTGCGCCAGCATAACGGCCCAACGGGGCACCTTGTCTATGGCCCACGCCGCCGCGCAGGCCACCGTTAAAATCATCATGGCCCACAGCCCGGCCGACAGCATGCCGAAGTGGCCCTGCGCCTCGGGGCTGAGGATGAGTGACAGCCCGCCGCAGACGGTGAACAGGTTATGCCCGCCCAGGTAGGGCATGGCAAAAAACAGTATGAACATGACCACATTACAGGCTGCGGCCAGGTACCGGAAGATACGCGCTCTCATGGACATGGAAACTCCTCCCACAACACCAGATGCGAAACAGGCCGGCGCCCCTTTTGCGCCCTGCCCAGTAATACTTTACAGGATTTATGCTGTTCCGTCAACATATAAAAAGCGCGCGGTTGGCCACCGCGCGCTTTTACTAGTGCCATAGCCGCTTTTACAGCAGCGTGGGGTTCTCCTGTTTTTGGATATTCTGGTGCCGTGTGGCCACATACTGGTCGTTCTCCTGCTCGGTAAGCAGGTAGAAGCGGTTCTGCTCCACGCACTCGAATACCTTCTGGGCATAGCCTTCGTTTACCTTGCCATTGGCCAGGAAGCGGTCGCCCAGCTTGGTGGCCTTGGCAAAGGCTTCGCTTTGGTAGTAGGGGTCGTCCGGCGCCTGGAAACGGGCGGGGCGCTTTGGTTCCGGGTGGTTGAGGTCTGTCTGCACAAAGCCCGGGCAGAAGATGGTCATGCCGATGTCGGCCTTCAGCTTCAGCAGGTCCTGGTTGGTGGCCTCGCTGGCGGCCACGGCGGCAAACTTGGCCGCGTCGTAAATGGTCATGGAGCGGTTGACAATGAAACCGGCGATGGAGCAAACGTTGACGATGTGGCAGGGGGTGGCCTGCTCCAGCATCACGGGGATCACCTCGTGCATGCCATAGATGATAGACATCAGGTCGGTGTCCACAATCCACTGCATGTCGCGGATGGGGGTCTCCCACACGGTGCCCAGAGACATAACGCCCGCGTTGTTGATGAGCAGGTCGATGGTGCCGAACTTGGCGCGGGTCTCCTTCACGGCGCGCTGCATTTCTTCGTACAGCGACACGTCGGCGCAGATGGGCAGCACCTCGGCGCCCAGGGCGGCCACTTCCTTGGCCATTGTGTCCAGCGCGTCCTGCTGGATGTCCACCATGGCCACCTTCATGCCCCGGCGGGCGGCCTCTTTGGCAAACTCGGCGCCAAAGCCCATGGCGGAGCCGGTGATGAGCGCGGTTTTTCCTTTGAACTCTTTCATTGTAAAAACCCCTTTGTCCTATCTATTTTTTTGTGCATCCAAACCTGTTTGTATCCACGCGGCCAACGCGGGCCAGTCCGCTTGCGCGGCGGCCACAAAGTAATTGCTGCCGGCTGGGCCAGCGGGCACCGCGGCGCAGCGGCTGGGGCAGCCGCACAGAAGCAGCACCCCGGCCGCCTCGGCCAGCGCGGCGTCGCCGGTGGCAAAATCCACCTGGGGAAAATTGCTTTTTGCACAGGAAAGCAGGGCCGCCCGGTCGTACCGGGGGTTGCAGCCACCGCAGTATTTCAGGGCAATGGTCATGGCTTTATCGCTCAGCCGTCTATCTTGGCAATCTTTTTGGCCAGCTGCTTTTTATGCTCCAGGTTGCTCTGCCGGGCAATCATAATGCGCTGCGCCTGGGGCGAGCCGGCGCCATGCATGCTCTCGGTGCGGTAGCCCACCGCGGCGGTGCCCAGCGTCAGGTTTTCAATCAGGCGCATCACCCGCAGGCGGTCTTCGGTAGGCACCGAGGCAACACCCTGCAGGTATTTTTCGATATAGGGGCCTATCTTGGGGTTGCGCAGGTCTTTTTCCGACGGCGCCGTCACCATCAGGCCGCCGGCGATGTCCTCGGCCAGGCGGGTGATCTCGTACGGGAAGCGGGTGACGTTCTGCTTGCAAACATTGGCCAGCAACATGTCTATCAGGTAGCCGCCCGACTCCGTCGGCGCGCCCTGCGACGAGCAGGCAATACCGCAGGAGTAGAGCGTCTCGTTCAGGTGGGTCATCTCAATCAGCTTGTCCTTCACATGGCTGGCCTTGGCCGCGCCGTTGTAGTCGGCCGCCAGCGCCGCCGCGCCAATCAGCACGTCGCCCACGCCCACTTTGCAGCCGCCGTAGCTCTGGCGGTGGAAGCCGGCAAAGCGCTCCACCAGCATGCCGGAAAAGTCGGTCTCGCCGTCCATGAAAATGCGGTCGTTCGGTACAAATACGTTGTCAAAGACCACCAGCGCCTCCATGCCGCCAAACTCGGAGTTGCCGCGGTCCATCAGGCAGCCTTCCTCCAGCTTGCGGGTGTCGCAGCTTTGGCGGCCAATGATCATGAAGATGCCCGGGCTGTCGATGGGCACCGCGAAGGAGATGGCAAACTCGCCCTCATCCGGCTTCATCGTCTGGGTGGGCATCACCAGCACCTCGTGCGAGTTGCTGATGCCGGTTTGGTGGGCCTTGGCGCCCCGCACCACCACCCCGTCGTCCCGGCGCTCCACCACATGCAGGAAGAGGTCGGGGTCGCTCTGCTTGGCCGGCGTCAGGCCGCGGTCGCCCTTGGGGTCGGTCATGGCGCCGTCCACCGTCAGGTCGTTTTCCTGCACATAGGTCAGGTACTTGATGAAGCGGTCGTAGTAGTTGGTGCCGTGGGCGCGGTCGATTTCAAAGGTGGTGCTGTACAGGGCGTTCATGGCGTCCATGCCCACACAGCGCTGGAAGCAGGCGGCGGTGTACTGCCCCAAAAGGCGCTGCATTTTCACCTTTTTGATGAGGTCGTCGGTGCTTTGGTGGATATGGCAGAAGCGGTTGATTTTTTTGCCGGTGAGGTGCGACGTTGCGCACATCAAATCCTCGTGTTCGGGCATTTGGGCCAGGTCGTAGGTGGCCTTCACCGAGTTGACAGACGGGCGCAGGATGGGGCTGTCCACTGCGGTGTCAATCTTCTCGCCAAACATGTAGATCTCCGGTTTCAAAGCGCGCAGGCTTTGCAGATACTGTTCCCCGGTGAGCATGCAAACGTCATCTCCTTTGTAATTGGATAGTTGATACCTCCACTATACCCTTTTGGCGGCGTTTTGGAAAGAGGGTGCAGGTAAAAATATTGTATAAAAAGCACACACCATGCCCCGGGTGGAGATGGTGTGTGCTTTTTGCATGCGTTGGCGGTGTTTGGCAGCACTCGCCCCGAGCTTGGTGTAGTTGGGAAGCTCTTACCCACGCCTCGGCGGCGTCCCGCCGCCTCTTGCGGCTCACGCTGCACAGCTGCGCTGTTTGGTTCGCCGGGCGCGGGAAAATTTGTTCGCCCGTAGCATCGTTCTAATGGCAAGATGCTGCTGTGCGAGCCAAATTTTGCACTTCGTGCCCTAATTCATATTCATAGCCCCATCCACATTTAGGGCCTGGCCGGTGATGTTGACGGCCATGTCGCTGCACAGGAACACGGCGGCGTTGCCAATATCGTCCGCGGTTTGGAAATGCCCCATTGGTATGCGGGCTGTTGTTAACGCAATATACTCCTCCACTGTCATGTTGCCGTGCTTGGCGCCCAGGGGTGTCATGTTGCTTTCTATCATGCCGGGGCAAATGGCGTTGACGTTGATGCCTTTTTCCGCCACCGTCAGCGCCACCGACTGCGTCAGGCTTACCACACCAAACTTGGAGGCCGAGTAGAAGGTCATGCTGGCTACGCCTTTGCGCGAGGACGCCGACGCGATGTTGACAATTTTGCCCGCGCCGGCCGGCAGCATATGCCGCAGGGCCGCCTGAGTGCACTTGTGCATGCCCACCAGGTTCACGGCCAGTATTTTTTCAAACATCTCGCTGTTGTCGTCCATATAGTTTTTAACAGAAATGATACCGGCGGCATTGCACAGCATATCCAGCTTGCCGTCGGCGGCCACAATATCGTCTATCACCTTTTGCACCATGGCTTCGTCGGTTACGTCCATAGTATGGGTTACCACCTCGCAGCCCATGGCTTTCAGCTCGGCCGCGGGTTTTTCCAGGGTTTTCACGTCCATGTCGGCCAGGTGCACTTTGGCGCCGGCCTTGGCGTAGCTGCGGTCTATGCCGGCGGCAATACCGCCGCCAGCCCCGGTGATCAAAACATTTTTTCCGGAAAAGTCGATGTTGATCATAACTGCATACCCTCCCTTGGTTGTTCGTGGTTAAAACGATTTCGTGTGGCATTTGTCTTATGCGCTTGGGGGTTAACTCTTTGCCAGTTGTGCTTGCTCCAAACTTGGTGCGGTTGGGACGCGCCCACCCACGCCTCGGCGGCATACTGCCGCCTCTTGCGGCTCACGCTGCACAGCTACGCTGTTGGGTTCGCCGGGCGCGGGAAAATTTGTTTGCCGTAGCATGTTGCCGTAGGCAAGATGCTACTATGCAAGCCAAATTTTGCCCTTCGGGCCCTACCCACGCCTCGGCGGCGTACTGCCGCCTCTCGGCCCAAGTGCCGCGGCTACGCAGCGGTTGGCCTCGAAACAGCGCCTGCGGGCGCTAGTCTCTGCCTGCGGCGGATTCGCCTTTCGCTCGAAACGCGCCCTGCGGGGCGCACTGCGCGGCTACGTGCGGGGCTATACTCGCCTTAAACTTGGTGTAATGGGGTAGCTCTCACCCGCGCCTCGCTCACTCCGTTCGCTCTTGCGGTTCTGGTGCACCTCTGCGAGGCGCCCCAGAACCGGGCGCGGGAAAATTTGTTTGCCGTAGCATGTTGCCGTAGGCAAGATGCTACTATGCAAGCCAAATTTTGCACTGCGTGCCCTAATTCATATGCAGCCCGCCGTCTACGTTCAGGGCTTGGCCGGTGATGTTGACGGCCATGTCGCTGCACAGGAACGCTGCCGCGTTGCCAATGTCATCGGCGGTTTGAATGTGGCCAAGCGGCACCTTGGCCGTCACGCTGGCCAGGTACTGCTCCTTCGTTACATTGTAGAACCCTGGGCCGGTGGCCATGATGCTGCTCTCCACAAAGCCGGGGCAAATAGCATTCACATTGATATTGCTGGCGGCCACCGAAAGCGCCACGCTTTGGGTGAGGCTTATCACGCCAAACTTGGACGCCGAGTAAAACGCCAGGTCGGACACGCCCTTGCGGGAGGACGCCGACGCGATGTTGACGATTTTGCCGCTGCCGGCGGGAATCATGTGAAGCAGCACCGCCTGGATACACTTGTGCATGCCCACCAGGTTTACCGCCAGCGTCTTTTCAAAGTCGGCGCTTTTGGCGTCCATATACAGGCTGGGAATGATGACGCCCGCGCAGTTGCACAGCATGTCGATCTTGCCGTCGGTGGCCACAATGTCGTCCACCACCTTGCGCACGGCCGCCTCATCGGTGATGTCCAGCGCGCAAACAGACACCTCGCAGCCCATGGCCTTCAGTTCAGCCGCGGGCGCTTCCAACGCTTTGGCGTCCCTGTCGGCCAGGTACACCTTGGCGCCGGCTTTGCCGTAGCGCCGGGCAAGGCCATTGCCAATGCCGCCACCGGCACCGGTAACCAGTACGTTTTTACCTGTAAAATCAATGTCGATCATGGATATAGTCCCCCTCTCAATAAGTATTGTAATATGCGTATTTATGATAATTACTTTATATCTTTCACCGGGTATGCACCCGGTGAAAGATACTTAAAAACCTAGTTCATGTTAAGCCCGCCGTCCACGTTCAGGGCTTGGCCAGTGATGTTGACGGCCAGGTCGCTGCTGAGGAACACCGCGGCGTTGCCGATATCTTCTGGGGTCTGGTCGCGGTTGAAGGGCACACGGCTCAGCATGAAAGCGCGCATGGTCTCCACGTCAGAGTTGTTCATTTTGGCCAGCACTTCCAGTGTGGGCACATACATGGCGCTTTGCACAAACCCGGGGCAGATGGCGTTGACGTTGATATTGTTAGCCGCCGCGGTAAGCGCCACGCTCTGGGTGAGGCTCATCACACCAAACTTGGACGCCGAGTAGGCGATTTGGAAGGTGTTGCCCTTGCGGGAGGACGCCGACGCGATGTTGACGATTTTGCCCGCGCCGGCAGGGATCATGTGCTTGAGTGTTGCCTGGATACATTTGTGCATGCCCACCAGGTTCACCGCCAGGATGCGGTCGAAGTCGTCGGAGGTGGTCTCCATATAGGGCTTGTTCGCAATGGTGCCGGCACAGTTGCACAAGATGTCGATTTTGCCGTCGGCGGCCACAATGCCGTCTACCACCTTGCCTACGGCGGCTTCGTCGGTTACATCCAGCGCATGGGTCACCACGTCTACGCCGGCGGCTTTCAGTTTTTTCACCAAGTCATCCATCGCCTCGGGGCGGAAATCGGCCAGGTGCAGCTTGGCGCCGGCGGCACCGTACTGGCGGGCGATACCCTGCCCAATGCCACCGCCCGCACCGGTGAGCAGAACGTTTTTACCGGAAAAATCAATGGAAATCATAGTATAATAACTCCCTTCAAATCATAAGTTTTTTATACACGTACACTTGCAGCAGGGCATGCTCGCCCCAAGCTTGCTTCTGGTTGGAAGCTCTAACCCACGCCTCGCGCGCTTACAGCGCGCTCTTGCGCTAAGAGCCTCGCTGCGCTCGGTTAGGGCCATAGGGCTGCTCGCCCTATGCTTGGTGCAGATAGGAAACTCTCACCCACGCCTCGGCGGCATACTGCCGCCTCTTGCGGTCCTGGTGCCCCCCCTTGGGGCGCCCCAGAACCGGGCGCGGGCTCGCCGGTTTGCTGCGCAAGCCCGGCTCGGCCCATAGGGCCCCATTTGTTTGCCGCAGCATGTTGCCGTAGGCAAGATACTGCTGTGCAAGCCAAATTTTGCCCTTCGGGCCCTAATTCATAAACACGCCGCCATCTACGTTCAGTGCTTGGCCGGTGATGTTGGCGGCCATATCGCTGCACAGGAACACCACGGCGTTGCCCATGTCGTCGGGGCTTTGCAGGCGTTTCAGCGGCACGATGCTTTTCAGCACTTCCAGCATTTCTTCGTTGCTTTTCACGCCACGGCGCTCGGCCATTTTGGCAATGGTGGTCTCGTACATGCCGCTGTTTTCAATCACGAAACCCGGGCAGATGGCATTGACGTTGATATTGCTGGCCGCCGCCGTGAGCGCCACGCTTTGGGTAAGGCTTTGCACACCAAACTTGGACGCAGAATAGGCCGGCTGGTAGGGCACACCCTTGCGGGCGGAGATAGACGCCACATTGACGATTTTTCCAAAGCCGCGGGGCATCATGTGCTTCAGCGCCGCCTGGATGCACTTGTGCATGCCCACCAGGTTTACGGCCAGCACCTTTTCAAAGGTTTCGGCCGTGGTGTCCATGTAGGTGTTATTGTCTACAATGCCGGCGCAGTTGCACAGCATGTCCAGTTGGCCGTCCTCGGCCACAATGCTGTCCACCAGCTTGTTTACCGCCGCTTCGTCGGTGATGTCCAGCGCGTGGGTGGCGTAGTTGTAGCCGGCAGCTTTAAACTCGGATACGATCCTGTCCATCATCTCCAGCTTTAAATCGGCCAGGTGCACACGGGCGCCCGCCACGGCGAAGCGGCGGGCAATGCCCGCTCCGATACCACCGCCGCCACCGGTAAGCAGCACGTTTTTGCCGGAAAAGTCGATATCGATCATGAGGTTTTGCTCCTTATAGTTTAAATCGGGTTGGAATTTTCAGTTTTGTCCCACTGCTCAACTGCTTCGCCGTTACGGGGCGGTTCTCGCCTCAAACCTGCTGCTGGTGGGAAGCTTTCACCCACGCCTCGGCGGCGACCTGCCGCATCTCACGCTAAGAGCCTCGCTGCGCTCGGTTGCGCTCGAAACGCGCCCTGTGGGGCGCAGTCTTGCGGTTCTTCACACTGCGCAGCTCGTCGCGTGGGGCTATACTCGCCCCAAACTTGGTGTAATGGAGAAGCTTTCACCCACGCCTCGGCGGCATACTGCCGCCTCTTGCGGTCCTGGTGCACCCCTTGGGGCGCCCCAGAACCGGGCGCGGGCTCGCCGGTTTGCTTCGCAAGCCCGGCTCGGCCCATAGGGCCCCATTTGTTTGCCGTAGCATGTTGCCGCAGGCAAGATGCTACTGTGCAAGCCAAATTTTGCCCTTCGGGCCCTTCCCGTCGCACCCGGCCTCCGCCTCCCTTCGGTCGGCGTTTTCCGGGCTCCGGGCGCCGATAAAATGCTTCGCATTTTCCATCGGCGGCACTTCGTGCCCTAATTCATAAAAAACCCGCCATCGACGTTCAAAGCTTGGCCGGTGATATTGACGGCCAGGTCGCTGCTCAGGAACACCGCGGCGTTGCCGATGTCGTCGGGGGTTTGGAAACGGCGGGTGGGCAGCCAGCTTTTCATCACTTCCAGCGTTTTTTCCTCAGAGTCCGTGCCCAGGCGTTTTTTAATCATTGAAACAGTCGACTCGTACATGCCGCTGTTGTCAAATACCAGCCCGGGGCAGATGGCGTTAACATTGATGTTGCTGGCCGCCGCGGTGAGCGCCACGCTCTGGGTGAGGCTTTGCACGCCAAACTTGGAGGCCGAGTAGGCCGACTGGGTGGCGACGCCCTTGCGGGTAGACGCCGACGCGATGTTGACAATTTTGCCCGCGCCGGCCGGCAGCATATGCTTCAGCGCGGCCTGGATGCACTTGTGCATGCCCACCAGGTTCACGGCCAATACCTTTTCAAAGGTTTCGGCGGTGGTGTCCATGTAGTAAGCGTTGGCCACAATACCCGCGCAGTTGCACAGCATATCCAGCTTGCCATCCTCGGCCACAATGCTTTCCACCAGCTTGTTCACGGCCGGCTCATCGGTCACATCCAGTGCATGGGTGGCATAGTTGTAGCCGGCGGCTTTAAACTCGGCCACTATCCTGTCCATCGCTTCCAGCTTCAAATCGGCCAGGTGCACACGGGCGCCTGCCTTGGCGTATGCGCGGGCAATGCCGCCGCCAATGCCGCCGCCGGCGCCGGTAAGCAGTACATTCTTGCCGGTAAAATCAATGTTAATCATCCGGGGGGGTCCTCCTTTTGTAGTAAACCATTATTTCTGGACCATTGCTGCAATGTAAAAGAATGACGGCGCAAAAAATGCGCCGCCATATGGAACATAACTCAGTTCATGCTGCGCCCGCCGTTTACGTTCAGCGCCTGGCCGGTGATGTTAACGGCCAAATCGGAGCTGAGGAAAACGGCGGCGTTGCCGATGTCGTCCGGAACCTGGAAGCGCCCCAAAGGCATGGAGCTGAGCATTGCCTGGCGCATCTGCTCTCTTGGTACGCCCTGGAGTGTTTCCATCATTTCGTACAGTTCTTCACCCATGGCCGTCTCCAGCAGGCCCGGGCAAATGGCGTTGACATTGATGTTGCTGGCCGCCGCCGTGAGCGCCACGCTCTGGGTGAGGCTCTGCACGCCAAACTTGGACGCCGAGTAGGGCGTCATGATGGGCGTGCCCTTGCGGGTGGAGTCGGACGCGATGTTGACGATCTTGCCCTCGCCGCGCGGCATCATGTGCTTCAGCGCGGCCTGGATGCACTTGTGCATGCCCACCAGGTTCACGGCCAGCACACGGTCGAACTCCTCGGAGGTGATCATCATGTAGGGCTTCTGCACGTTGATACCGGCGCAGCAGCACAGGATATCCAGCTTGCCGTCCTTGGCCACAATGTCGTCCACCAGCTTCTGCACCATGGCTTCGTTGGTCACGTCCAGCGGGTGGGCGGTATAGCTGTAGCCCGCCGCTTTAAACTCGGCCACAACGCCGTCCATCATCTCCATTTTCAAGTCGGACATATGGACGTGGGCGCCCGCCTTGGCGTAGGCGCGGGCAATGCCAGCGCCAATGCCACCGCCGGCACCGGTGAGCAACACATTCTTGCCGGAAAAGTCGATGCTGATCATAAGCTTGTCCCCTTCCAGATATTAAATGCCTTATACTTTATGGACGCTCTTGCCATGCACGTCGTGCACGGCTTCCATGATGCCTTCGCTCATGGTGGGGTGCGGGAAGATGATCTGGCCCATGTCGTGGGCAGTCATGCGGCCGTGCACCGCGATGGTGAGGATCTGGATCATGTCGGTGGCGTGGGCGCCCACCACAACGCCGCCGATAATAACGTCGTTTGTATCCACGATAACCTTGCAGAAGCCGTCGGTTTTGCCGGCGGTTTTGGCTTTGCCGCTGGCCATAAAGCTGAAGGTGCCGGTTTTGTACTCGGTGCCGGCCTTCTTCAGTTCCTGCTCGGAGGTACCCACCGAGGCGATTTCGGGCTCGGTGTACACGCAGCGCGGGATGGCGGTGTAATCAATATGGTTGGCGTTGCCGAGGATGTTATCCACCGCGACAAAACCCTCCTTGGAGGCCACGTGGGCCAGCTGCAGGCTGGTGGTGATATCGCCGATGGCGTAGATGCCGTCCACCTTGGTTTTCATGGTGTCATCGGTGGGCACAAAGCCCCGCTCGTTCAGCTCGATGCCCACGTTCTCCAGGCCCAGGTTCTCGGTGTAGGGGCGGCGGCCAATGGCCACCAGCATTTTTTCGGCTTCCAGCTCGGTGCCGTCGCCCAGGGTGGCTTTCACGCCGCCGGCCACCTTTTCCACCTTGGAAACGCCGTTGCCGCAAATGGATTTGATTTTCTCCTTGCGGAACTGTTTCTCCAGCACCTTGGCGGTGTCCTCGTCTTCGGGCGGCAGCAGGTGGGGCAGCATCTCCACAATGGTCACCTCGCTGCCCATGCGCGCCAGGAACTGGCCGATCTCACAGCCAATAACACCGCCGCCAATGATGATCATCGACTTGGGCATGGTGGTGAGGGACAGCATCTCGTTGCTGGTGATGATGGTCTCGCCGTCCACCGGCAGGAAGCCGGGGGTGGTGGGCACGGAACCGGTGGCCAGGATGATGGCGTCAGTCTTGATCTCTTCCTCGCCGCCCTCGGTCAGCTTTACCACCACGGTATTTTTGTCTTTCACGCTGCCAAAGCCACGCACCAGCTTTACGCCGTTGGCGTTCAGGGTGTATTCCACGCCGCTCACAAGGCCGGTCACCACTTTGTCTTTGCGGGCAATAACGCCGGCATAGTCCTGGGTGGCGGTGCCGTCCAGCGTAATGGCAAACTCTTTCGACTTTTGAATGACGTTCATAGCGTCGCTGGCGGCCAGCAGGGCTTTGGTGGGAATGCAGCCCACGTTCAGGCAAGTGCCACCCACGCTGCCTTTCTCTATCAAAACGGCTTCGGCGCCGCACTTCGCCGCATAAATTGCGGTTTCGTAGCCGCCCGGGCCGCTACCAATTACGGTAATTTTCACTAACGTGTCCTCCAGTATACGTAATTTCGTGCGCAGGACGCCGCAATAATCTGGCGGCATCCTGCGCACGATGGTTAAGCAATCATTTTACCAAGCGAGCTATCGCTCAGGTTGCCAACATTATTTGATGGGCAAACCGTCGGTGTTGGTGTAAACGATGTTGGGGTTGAGGAAGTCTTCCTTCTTCGGGAACGGAGCGGAAGCGGCTTTCTCGAAAGCTTCGGCCATGATCTTCTCCTGGTCGGCTTTCACCTTGGCGAAGTGGTCTTCGTTGGCCACGCCGCGCTCCAGCAGCACTTTCTCGTAGCGGAGGACGGGGTCCAGCTTGTCCAGGTTGTCGCGGAAAGACAGGTCGCGGTAAACTTCCTGCTTGTCGCCCACAAAGTGGCCTTCCCAGCGCACGGTCTTCAGCTCGATAACATTGGGGTTGCACTTGCCGGCCTGATCCAGGCCTTCCATCAGAGCCTCAACAGTGGCTTCGATGTCGTTGCCGTCCACGGAAGCGCCCTTCATGCCGGCGGAGATGCCGCGCAGGTACAGGTCTTCGATGGGGGATTCCCACTCCAGCGGGGTGGTCATGGCCATGCCGTTGTTCTCGATGACGAAGAGGATGGGCACTTTGTGGATGGAAGCAATGTTCATCGCTTCGTACACGTAGCCTTCACTCATCATGCCGTCGCCAAACGGGCAGCACACCACGGCGTCCTTGCGGCCGTCCAGCTTCAGGGACCATGCAAAGCCGGTGGCGGTGGGCGGGGTAACGCCCAGCACGCCGCTCAGGGGCAGCATCAGTTTGTCAATCTTCACCAGGTGATACTCGCCGGCGATGCCGCCGAGGGTACCGGTTGCACGGTTCATCAGCTCGGCCAGGAAGCCGTCAATGCCGGCGCTGCGGGCCATGATGGCCTGCTGGCGGTGGGTGAAGGAACGATAAACGGTCTGGTGGTGGTTCTCATAGGCATACAGCAGGCCCGCAACAATGGCTTCCTGACCCAGGCTGGGGTGAATAGCACCGGCAATACGGCCGCTGAAGATGAACTCAACGATTTTATTGTTCATGGTGCGTACATGCACCAGTTCCTCATACAGCTTGAGCATTTGGTCTTTCGTGAATTTCATAACTACACCTCCATTTTCTTTAGGCGAAACTTATTTCAGCAGTTCCATGATACCGACCTTGATATCTTCCACCTGCGGGTAGGCATATTCTTCGCCCACGCCGAAAGGAATGGAGGTATTGTAGCCGCCAATGCGCTTCACGGGGGCTTTCAGGTCCTTCAGGCAGTTTTCGCCGATCATGGCGGAAACCTGCATGCCGAAGCCGCCGCGGGCGGGAGCCTCGTGCACCACCATGGCCTTGCCGGTTTTGGCAACGCTCTTAACAACGGTGTCAATGTCGAAGGGCAGCAGCACGCGGGGGTCGATGACTTCGATGGTCTTGCCGGTTTCCTTGGTCACTTCGGCAGCGGCCTCCAGGCAGCGGGGCAGCATACGGTGCCAGCTGACGATGGTGAGGTCCTTGCCTTCGGTAACGATCTTGCCGGCGTTGGCCAGCGAGGGGATGCTCATATCGGTCTCGTCCACTTCTTCGCTCATGAACATCATGCCGCGGGCATGCATGAAGACCACCGGGTCATCATCCAGGATAGCGGCTTTCAGGAAGCGGCGCACATCGCCCGGGGTGGTCGGGGTGACGATCTTCAGGCCGGGGGCATTGGAGTACCAGGCTTCAACGCTCTGGGAGTGCTGGTTGCCGCTCTTGCCGCCGCCGGAGTTGGGCATGATGAACGTGATGGGCAGGCTCAGCTCGCCGTTGGAGTTGTAGCGGGCTTTCGCAGCCTGGTTGACGATAGCGTCAAAGCCCAGGGACGAGAAGTCGGCGAACATATACTCGATAACGGGGCGATAGCCGCCGTAAGCCAGGCCGTTGCCCACGCAGCTGAAGCCAGCCTCAGCGATGGGGGTGTCGATCATGCGGCTGTTGCCGTAGGTGGTCCACAGGTCTGCAAAATAGCCCCAGGTACCGCCCTTTCTGCCAACGCCCTCGCCCAATACAAGGATTTTGTCGTCCTTTTCCATCAGCTCTTTCATCGCAACGTTAAATGCTTTAGTACCAGTCATTTCTGCCATTACAGTCTACCTCCTTTAATTTGCGTTAAACGGATGTCATAAATGACATAGATCACATAAATCTTACAGGGGCAGTCCATCGGTATTGGTATACACGATGTTGGGATTGAGGAAGTCTTCCTTTTTGGGGAACGGGGCCTCGACGGCCTTCTCGAAGGCGGCGTCCAGCAGCTTGCGCTGCTCGGCTTTCACCTTGGCGAAATGGTCTTCGTTGGCCACGCCGCGCTCCAGCAGGGTTTGCTCGTAGCGAATGACGGGATCATGCTTTTCAAGGCCTTCCTGGAAAGACATGTCGCGGTATACTTCCTGCTTGTCGCCCACAAAGTGGCCGCCCCAGCGTATGGTCTTCATCTCTATGACGTTGGGGTTGTACTTGGCGGCCTGGTCCAGGCCTTCCAGGGTGGCTTCCACAACGGCCTCTACGTCGTTGCCGTCGATGGAGGAGCCCTTCATGCCGGCGGAGATGCCGCGCAGGTACAGATCCTCGATGGGGGACTCCCACTCCAGCGGGGTGGACATGGCCATGCCGTTGTTCTCGATGATAAACAGGATGGGCACCTTGTGGATGGACGCGATGTTCATCGCCTCATACACATAGCCCTCGCTCATCATGCCGTCGCCGAACGGGCAGGACACCACAGCGTTGGTTTTGCCGCCCAGCTTGAGGGACCATGCAAAGCCGGTGGCCGTGGGCGGGGTAACGCCCAGCACGCCGCTGTGCGGCAGCAGTTTCTTGTCCAGCTTTACCAGGTGGTATTCGCCGGCAATGCCGTGAACGGTGCCGGTGGCACGGTTCATCAGTTCGGCCAAGAAACCATCCAGGCCCACGGTGCGGGCCATGGCGGCCTGCTGGCGGTGGGTACCGGTGCGCCACACCTCGTACGGGGTGTTCTCGTAGGCGAACATCAGGCCGGCCACAATGGCCTCCTGGCCCAGGCTGGGGTGAATGGCCCCCGCAATGCGGCCGCCAAAAATGAACTCCACGATCTTGTCGTTCATGGTGCGCACGTGTACCAGTTCTTCATACAGTTTCAGCATCTGGTCTTTGGTGAATTTCATTCGGGTATCCACCTCCCATGGTGAAGCTACTGTTTAATAGTGGCGGTGCGGATGTTTACAGGCCCATGTGGGGGCGCGGATCCAGGATGATCTTGTTCAGATGGTCCATGAACATTGCCTGATGGTAGCCGTCCATCACGGTGTGGTTCACTGTGATGCTGAAGCAGGTGAACCGTTTGATGACCGCGGTGTCGTCGTTCTGAATCTGGTAGCGGCGCTCGGTGTTGCCAATGCCCAGCATGGCGCTCTCCGGGGGATTGAGCACGATGGTGCCGTACTTGCTGCCGGCGCCCATGCCGCCGAAGTTGCTGATGGTGAAGGTGGTGTCCTTCATCTCAGAGAGGGGCAGCTTGTTTTCCATCAGCAGCTGCGTTTTCTCTTTCAGCTCGTCCGAAAGCTCGAAAATGTTCTTGTCCTGGGCGTTACGCAGGTTGATCATCATGATGCCCGCTTCCGTGCCCACGCCCATGCCCAGGTTGACCGACTCGTAGATGGTGTGGATACCGTCTACCACAGTGGAGTTGGCCAGCGGATAGGCTTTAAGCGCCTGAACGGTAATTTTGGCAAAGATGGAACCCACGGTAACGTTCTTGTTCTGCTGCTTCAGTTCGTCCTTCAGTGCGAAGACCGCATCGGTCTCAAGGTCGGTCATGCCGGTGATCTGGGGCATGTCACGCAAACTGGCCGACATCTTTTCGCCAATGAAACGACGAATGGAGTTCAGCTTCTTCTGGGATATGATTTTCATTTCTTCGCTCAAGTTGTGGAACACCTCCCCGGTTTAATTATGGTGCAAATTACTCGATGATTGCGACGACAGTTCTGGGAGGAACGCTCTCGCCTTCCTGAACGATGATCTGCTTCAGAACACCAGACTCAGGCGCTTCGATTTCCTGGTTCAGCTTTTCGTTGGAGATTTCCATCATGGGCTCGCCCTTGGTGATGGTGTCGCCTTCTTTTTTGAACCAAGCCTCAATTGTTACGTTTGCTCCGGATTGTCCCAGATCAGGTGCCAGTACTTCCATAGTTGTAGCCTCCTATATAAAATTTTGTGTGGCCCATTTTTGAGGCTAGGCAAGTTCCACAATTATTGGGGAAAGCTGTCTAACCTTTTTGTGCGCCGAACACGACCATTATAACAACATTCGCCTGAAAAAGAAACCTACCCGCAGGGGTTGATTAGCGGGCGGCAATCCCGCCCAAAAGGATAGTGTATGCCCCGCCGCAGGGTAGTGTTTGTTAAAAAAATGGCAAGAAAGGGTGCAACATGCCAGTTTTTGGGGGGCCACACTATGCAGAACCACCAATTTTAAAGCTAACGGATGAGCCGTACAATGGCGGCGGAACGCTTGGTGACGCCCAATTTGCGAAAAATATTTTTAATGTGGAACTTTACAGTGGAGATATTGATGCAGAGATCGGCCGCAATTTGGGCGTTGTCGCGGCCCTCCACCAGCAGGCCGGCTATCTCCGACTCGCGCAGCGTGAAGTTGAAGGCGTCGCCCAGCTGCAGGTGCTGGCTGTTGGCTTCGGCTTCGGCGGCGCCCTGCCGGCGCAGGGTGATAAACAGATACTTTTGCAGTGTCTCGCCGTCAAAAATGCGCTGCGGGTTGATGGTGATGACATGGTCCCGCACGGTGATGGAGGCAGGCTCGTAGAACTTGCTGGGGGTGGTGCCGTTTTGCTGGGAGAAGGCTGAAAACAGCGAGATGATGGCCGAGTAGACCCCCTCGGTATCGAACAGGGCCGAAGCGGTGCGCAGAAAATAATCGTTGCGGTACACCACGTGGTTGCGGTCGTTCACAATGGCCATGCCCATGTTTTCGGCGTAGGTCTGGTAATCCAGGAAACGGGAGTAGCTGCTGCTCTCCAGGTAGCGTTTGTAAAGCTCCACACTGTCGCTGTAAACACGGCCAATGCAGTTCAGCAGCTCAATCTCATACGTGTTGAAGTCGCCGTCCTGGCCGGCCTTGAAGATGTTGAGGACATGGTCGGGCAGGCGGCGCTTGTGGCTGCCACGAATCACCGCCTGGAAGGGCAGGTTCTGTTTTTTCTGCATGCGGCCATACTCGGTGGCGTAGTATTCTTCATAAGTGCCCACGTCGGTGATGGTATAGACAAACTTGGCCCTGCCGGCATTGGAAACATCGCCCAGGCGCTGGTTGAAAAGGTCGGTGTCGAAATAGCTGTTCTGGTAGCGGGTAAGCACCTCAGGCAGGATGGCGTTGCTGTGGATGCTTTCGACATAGGTTTTGTCCTGGGCGTCGCGGTTCACCACCGTATAGGCGGTGAGGCGCAGGGCAAAATACTCCTCCAGCGCATAGAGGATATTGGGGATGTAATGGTCGAAATCCTTGTTGATGAAGGAGTTGAACTTGAGGACTTTCTCATAATCAGCCGCCGTAAGCACACCAACACCACCTATCATAAAAGCGCAGCCACACCCGCGGCTGTCCTATCCCAAAGTATAGCATAGGTGCGGGACAGTTTCAAGCGGCAAGTGGCTGCGCAAGCGGCACATGGTGCCGCTATTACTCTTTTATAACCAGGGGATTTGGCTCAAACTTTGAACATGCCGCGCTTGGCGCCCAGCTCCACCGCTTTGCGCACGTCTACCTTGCGGGGGCCGTTGCGGGTAAGGGTGAGGGTCACGTCGTCGCCGGCGCGGAAGGGCACCTCACGCTCGCCGTCCACGGCAACGGTGCCGTCATAATCCGGCTTCTGGGTAATGGACTCGCCCACCTTCAACATCTTCTTTTCGTCCACGCCAAACTTGAGCATCACGCCGGCCGAAATGGCGCAGATGTAGTCGTGCTTGTTCCAGTTCAGGTCCAGGAACATGCCGTAGTCGTCGTCGGGGGTGATCATCTCAATGGTGCCGGCCAGCGACGAAAAGCCGATGTTGGCCGGGTGGCACTGGGTAACCAGCACGCTGTCCATCTCTTCGTTGCGCAAAATGGCGCGGGCGCCCACAAAGTTGCTGGTGGAGAACACGGCGTCCACCAGGGCGATGTCGCTGCGGCGGTCGGCCACCTGAATGTCGATGCGCTTGCCGCGGGGGCCGATGTCCTCGCGCGACAGCAGCCCGCTGGCAATGGCGGCGGCCGCAAAGCCCACCGAGGTGCCCTCCAGCATGGTGGGGTACACGTTGTTGGTGCCGGTGGATACGGCGATCAGCGGCACATCGCCAATGGCCTTGGCCACCGCGCGGCTGGTACCGTCGCCGCCCATCACAATCATCACGTCGGCTTTCTTTTCGTTCACCATAATCTCGGTGAACTTGGTGGTGTCGTCCTGTTGGTCGAAGTAGACCATATCCAGGATCTGCACCCGCTTCACTTCCTCGGTATCCTGCAGGTCCCGCATGGCTGCCCGGCCCAGGCGGAAACGGTCGGGAATGATATAGATGTCATGATTGCCGCCCAGGCTGCCGATGCCCATGATGATGCGGCAGAGAATGTTGACCTTCTCCAGGTTGTCGATCATGGTGGCGTGGGTGACCAGGCGGCGGATGTCCTTGCCTGAGTTCGGGTTGACCACGATTCCTATTGTGCCCATATCAATGCTTCAACTCCCCAAAAATTTAATATAGCTCTCTATATTGTGCTCCACCTGCATCCAGGCGGGAGGCTCACGTTCCACTTCGCCACGCAGGATACGCTGCTCCAGCTCCCATATGGCGGTTTTCTGCTCGTTGAAATAAGTCAGCTCCAGGCATTCGTCGGCCGTGGCCCAGCGGTACTGGGTGTGCTCGTCCGACAAAACGATATCGCCGCTGAACGGCATGCCGAAGTAATACATGGGCATCACCACCAGTTCTTTGCCCCACACCGTGATAAACCGCTCGTAGTACATCGGGCGCATCCAGCTGATGCTGTTCAGGTGGTATACGGGGCCGGGGTCTGTCAGGCCGGCTTCCTCGCAGCTTTCACGCACGGCGGTTTGCACAATGCTCTCCCCTTCTTCGCCGCCGCCGCACACACCCTGCCAGGCGCCGGCATAGTCGCTGCGCTCAAAAAAAGCGTAGCGGATGGTGCCGTCGGCGTCGGGGCGGTAGAGAAAAACCTGAACGTGGTAGGGCATACGTGCCATGGCGGGCCTCCTGGTTACGGGTGCGCGGTATAACCGGGCCCGTGCGCTTGATTTTTATCTGGCTTTTGGGTAGGATAGAGGACGTGCTTATTTTTACCCGTTATTCTATCTGGGAGATGATTGTTTGCAGGAACACGCTACGATAACGTTGCTGGCCAACTGTGGCGTACTGATACGCCGCGGCAACGTGCGCATTTTGGTAGACGGGCTGTACAGCGACCGCAACCACCCGTTCAGCCTGGTGCCGCCGGCTTTAAAAAACAGCCTGATGGCGGGCGAAAAGCCCATTGGCGAGATAAACTATGTGATGTTTACCCACGGCCACCCCGACCATTTTGGCATTCGCGCCACCAGCCAGTTTTTGGCCGCCAACAAGGTGCGCGGGCTGCTGATGCCCACCGACAACAGCGAGCCCTGGATGGCCAACCGCACCCGCATGATGCGCGAATGGCTGGACGAACACCCCCAGCCGGTGCATTACCTGGACCTGCCGCAGGGCGCAGCCCAAAACCTGAAGCTGGAGCCGGGCGTGGAGGTGACGGTGTTCAACAGCGGGCACCAGGGCGCGCATTTGAAGCACAACAGTAACTATGTGCTGCTTTTGCGGCTGGACGGCATCAACATTTTGATTACAGGCGACGCGTATTACTCGCCGACGATGTTTGGCAGGATGCTGGAAGGTACCCCGGTGGACGCGATGCTGATAAACCCGCTGTTCTTCCAGCAGCCCAAGGGCGTGCAGGTGGTAAACGAGGTGGTAAAGCCCCGGATACTGGTGCTGTACCACCTGCCCTTTGCCGACAACGACAAGTTTGGTACCCGCCGCATGGCCGACCGCCAGGCCGAGCGGCACAGCCGCGAGGCCTATGAGATCCATGTGTTGCGGGAAAGCCTGCAAACGGTGGACGTGCCCAAAACACTGGGGCGTATCCTGCGCTGATGCCCACAAAGCCCGCCCTGGTTTGGAACCTGCCCCGCCGCCGCCCGCTTGGCCGGGCTGTACGGCGGGGTTTTGTGTTTAGGGCACTTAGGGCGTGTCCCTAAAGTAGAGATGGGAAGATACCTCGGCAGATTTTGATGGCTTTCAAGGCCGAGGAGGGAGGAATACTTGGTGTATTCCGACTGACGAGAACGCAGAAAGACGCAAAATATGACGGGGTAGATGTCCCATTGGCACTTTAGGGACACGCCCTAGTAAAGCAGCAGGTCCACCATGGTGTCGGCGTCCATGCCCATGATGTAGGCGTTCACGTCCACGTCCTTCAGCGCGGCCAGCACCGCCTCTTTGGTGAGGGGCTGGCCCTCCAGCGCGGCGCACAGTTCAAGGATATCGCCGTTGCCAAAGAAATCGCCGTTGAAGCGGATGGTTCGGATGACGCCCTTTTCGACGTCCATCGTCACGGTGATGCCGCCAAAGGGGTAGCGGCGCTCCTTGCGCATGTTGTAGGCGGGGGACTTGCCGTAGTTCCAGTCCCACGTGATATACTTTTCATCGCGCAGCTTTTGTATGTTGGCGATGTCTGCGTCGGTAAGCTTGTATTCCTCCAGGCTGTTGGCCTCGAACATCTGGGCCAGCAGCTCTTTTTTAAACTGCTCCAGCGTGATGGGCTCCTTCATGTGGGGCAGAATGTTGGTAACGCGGCTGCGCACCGACTTGACGCCCTTGGACTCTATTTTATCGGCCTTCACCTGCAGCGCCTTGCCCACCACATTCAAATCGGCGTTGAACAGCAGGGTGCCGTGGTGCATGGTGCGGCCGCGCTTGTTGTACTGGGAGTTGCCGGAGAACTTCTGGTCCTCTATGGTGATGTCGTTGCGGCTGTTGCGCTCGGCCGTAACGCCAATGGCGGCCAGCGCCTTGATGACCGGCTGAATAAAAATGCCGAAATCCAGCGTTTTGGAGGTGTCCTGGTCTACCACAAAGGTGAAATTGAGGTTGCCCATGTCCTGGTACATGGCGCCGCCGCCGGAAAGCCGCCGCACAATGGAGATATTGTTGTCCTTCACATACTCGGCGTTTATTTCCTCGATGGTGTTCTGGTACTTGCCCACCACAATGGTGTTGTTGTTCTGCCACAGCATGAACCAGTCTTCGTTTTTGTCCAGCGACTCGAACACATATTCCTCCAGCGCCATGTTGAACCAGGCGTCGTGGCTGGGGCTCTCAATATAACGCATCCGGTTTTCCTCCCTTGTGCCGTGCGGGTTTCCCTTTGGCATACCAGATAAAGCGGCAGCATTCCTGCCTGTATGCGGGAAGCGTGCTTCCAGGCAAGGCCTGCCATGGCCGGGTACCACTCACAAGTAACCACAGCCATACTCCAGTTTAGCGGCGTTTGGCAGATATGTCAATAAATTCAGCAATTAAAAAAACACTTCTTACATAACAGGCGCAGGGCGGAACATGGTGCCGTAGCAGGGCAGCACCATAGCCTTGGCTTATACCAGGCGCGCCTTCAGCAGGTCTTGGCCGGGTTCAATGTTGAACATTCTACTTGGTTTTTCGTTAAAAAAATATCGTGTTGCCGCAAAACCCACGGCACCGCCACGCCTTTTGCGTTTGGCCGGCAAAAATTGGGCTTGAGAAAAAGCGCGAATCTGGTTATAATAACTTTGGACTGATGTGATTTGCCTCGAGCGTGTTACGCGCCCGCACCATTCGCTTTGCGGGCCACCAGCAGGTAATAGCCGGGGCGGATGCGTTTCATCTCCTCGAAGCTGGTGCCCAGCCCGGCATACAGGGCGTCGGCGCCGTCGTTCAGAATGCGCTGTATCGCCAGTTGCTTGAGGGCATCGCTCTGGTCTTCAAAATGGGTGACCGTGAAGCCATTGCTTTCCAGCAGTTGTTGTAGTGCCTGCCGGGTGTAAAGCTTGCCGCCCTCGCCCGACAGCCGCGCAGTTTCGGTGCGGGAGTACAGGTCGCTGAAAAGCAGGCAGCCGCCCGGCTTTAGCAGGCCGGCGAATTGTGCCAGCGCAACAGTCGCTTGTGCCACCAGCGAAAAGCTGCACTCGCAGAGGATGGCGTTGAACTGTGGGCCTGTGAAGGGCAATGCCTGCGCGCCGGCGTGGTAAAGCGGCGGCTGTACATCCGCCGGCAGGGCCACGTCCACCCCGGCAGAGCCGCCATAGCCCTGATGGATCAGCCAGGCTACCGTGGCGCCGCTGCCGCAGCCCACATCCAGCACGGCGGCCCCGGCGGGCAACGCCCCCAGGCCGATGAGCCTCTGGGTGAGCTCAAAGCCACCCGGCCGGCAGATATCCCCCGCTATTTCACAGCCTTGCGCTGTTTCTTTGGTATCCATCCCAAGCCCCCCCAAAGCATTTGACTTTTACTGACTATACTGGCCGGTGGCAGACGCTGTCAACCGGCCGCCCGATGGGAGTGGTACCATGCGCAGCCGCCTGTATGACCTGACTGCCCTCAGCCTGCCCGGCGGACTGGTAAGCCTGCCCGCCCTGCGTGAATACCAGCTGGCCGGCGTGAACAAAACGCTGCAAACGGTGCACAGCCGCTCGCGCTTTTACGCGGGCCGCGCCGATATCCCGCCAGCCATTGAGCGGCTGGAGCAGCTGGCCGACCTGCCCTTCACCACCGAGAACGACCTCAAGCGCGGGCTGGAAGACTTTTTATGCATTTCTCCCGGCGCGGTGGCCCGCATTGTCACGCTGCCCACCTCGGGCAGCACCGGGCCGTCCAAGCGCATTGGGTTTTCCGATGGGGACATTGAAGCCATCATCACCTTTTTCCGCTATGGCATGCAGGAGATGGCCGGCCCCGGCATGCGGGTGATGATTGGCCTGCCGGGCACCGCCGAGTACGGCGTGCCCCACCTGCTGGCCACCGCCCTGCAAACCTTTGGCGTAACCCCCCTGCCCTACGGCGCCATTACCGACTTTGACGCCGCCGCCCGCTTTGTGTGCCAGCAGCAGCCCAACTGCATTGTGGCCCACCCGGTGCAGCTGCTGGGGCTGGCCGCCCATATGGCACAGCTGCCCACCCCAACACCCGCCTGGCCGCAAACGGTGCTGCTCACCGGCGACACTGTCTCCCCCCACCTGCTGGCCCGGGTGGAGCGCGGCCTGCACTGCAAAGCCTTCAACCATTACGGCTCCACCGAGATGGGCTATGGCGGCGCGGTGGATTGCGGCTGCCACCAGGGCCTGCACCTGCGCGAGAACGACCTTTTCTTCGAGGTGGTGCACCCCGACACCGGCCGCCCGGTACCGCCGGGCCAGGCTGGCGAACTGGTTTTTACCACCCTTACACGCACGGCTATGCCGCTGGTGCGTTACCGCACCGGCGATATGACCTGCCTGCAGCCGGCCACCTGTTCGTGTACTTCCCCACTGCCGCGTATCTCCCCCCCTTGGCGGCGGGCCGGTGGCCGGCTGCGGGTGGGCGGCTTTGAACTTACGCTGCCCCTGCTGGACGACTGCGTTTTTGCCCTGGACGGCATAACCGACTGCCAGCTATGGATAAAACCCGACGATACCTTAATACTGGAGATATGGACCACCGGCGCCGGCCAGGACCTGGCGGGCCTGCCATTGCGCCTGCAGCAAACCGAGCTGCTTCAAAAACTGGCCGCGCACCGGCCGCTGGAGGTAGTGACGGCGCCGCCGGGCGCGCCGCCCCCCTGCACGCAGGGGAAACGTTTGTTTCGTGCATTCCGTGCATAAAACCATGCATGGAGTTTGAGTTTGTTTTTAAATTGGAGAAATGACCAAAACCGCGTGGATTTGGTGGCCTTGCAAGGCGCTTTTCCGCAGCAAACCTTGGTGGTTTGCAAGGGAAAGCAACGCGGCAGGGGCACCGAAGACGCCGGATTTGGGCGTTTTGGAAATTTGAAAACAGACTCTAGGGCGATATTGGAAAAAATGCTTAGTAAAGGGAGTGTAAGTGCATGGCGATCCAAAAAAGGACCCTTGTGATCAACGGGACCGAGAGAATGTTTATCTGCGACCAGGAAGACACCCTGTCGGATGTCATCCGGCGGCTGGGCCTGACCGGCACCAAAGTGGGGTGCGGCACCGGCCAGTGCGGTTCCTGCTCCGTACTGCTGGACGGCAAGGTGGTGCGCAGCTGCGCGCGCCGCATGAAAGCCATTAAGGACTACAGCGTGCTGGAGACCATTGAGGGCATTGGCACGGCGAACAACCTGCACCCGCTGCAGCTGGCCTGGATTGTATATGGCGGTGTACAATGCGGCTTCTGCACACCCGGTTTCATCATGAGCGCCAAGGGCCTCTTGGACGAGAACAACAACCCCACCCGCGCCGAAGTGCGCGACTGGTTCCAGAAGAACCGCAACGCCTGCCGCTGCACCGGCTACAAAATGCTGGTGGACGCGGTGATGGCCGCCGCCAAAGTGCTGCGCGGCGAAATGACCATGGAAGAGCTGAGCTTCAAAATTCCCGAAGACGGCAAGATCTACAACACCCACATCCCGCGGCCTGCCGCGCTGGGCAAGGTGCTGGGCACCACCGATTATGGCAACGACATCGCCCTGAAAATGCCCGCCGACACCCTGCACGTGGCCGTTGTGCAGCCGAGCATCTCCCACGGCAACATCATCAGCATAGACACCAGCGCGGCCGAGAAGGCCCCCGGTGTGGTGAAGGTGGTTACCGCGAAGGACATCAAGGGCATCAACCGCATTACCGTGCCGGTGGCCGACGCCCGCTCCTTTGCCGATGGCTTTGAGCGCCCGATGCTGCTGGACAAAAAGGTGTTCCGCTATGGCGACGTGTGCGCCTTGGTGATTGCCGACACCGAGAAGCACGCCCGCGAGGCCGTGAAGCTGGTGAAGGTGGAGTGCGAGCAGCTGCCCGAATACCTGACCGGGCTGGAGGCCATGGCCGACGACGCCGTCGAAGTGCACCCCGGCATCCCCAATATCTTCCTGACCAACCCCGTGTTCAAGGGCGAGGACACCCGCATTGCGCTGGAAAGCGCCGAGCACATTGTGGAAGGCAGCTTCTACTCCTCCCGCGAGCCCCACCTGCCCATCGAGCCCGACGTGGTGCAGGGCTATATCGATGACGACGGCATCCTGACCATCCACTGCAAGAGCCTGGCGCTGCATGTGACCAAGAACACCATCGCCGCCGGCCTGGGCTGGCCCGCAGAGAACATCCGCGTTATTGAGAACCCCACCGGCGCCAGCTTCGGCTACTCCATCTCCTCGGTGTGCACCGCGCTCATCGGCGCCGCCACCATCGCGCTGGAAGGCCGCCCGGTCAGCCTGTCGCTGAACTACGAAGAGTTCATGCACATCTCCGGCAAGCGTGCGCCCTCCTTCAGCAATGGCCGTATGGGCTGCGACGCCGACGGCAAGCTGGTGGGTGTGGAATATGAAATTGCCTACGACAAGGGCGCTTACTCCATGACCGCCTCCGCCCTGGTGCAGAAGGGCTGCCGCTACTATGGCGCGCCCTACACCTGGCCCAACGTGATGGGCCTGGCCAAGATGGTGTTCTCCAACCATGCGTACTCCACCTCCTACCGCGGCTTTGGCTCGCCCCAGTGCTACACCGGCAGCGAGCAGATGATTGACATGCTGGCCGAAAAGGCCGGGATCGACCCGTGGGAGTTCCGCTACAAGAACGTGTACCGCCCGGGCGACACCACCCACAACGGCGCCACGCTGAGCGTGTACCCCATGGCCGGCCTGCTGGAAATGGCCAAGCCCAAGTATGACGAGCTGGTGGCGCGCGCCAAGAAGAACAGCACCCCGGAAAAACCCCACGGCGTGGGCATTGTGTGCGGCATGTACAACGTAACCAGCGACGCCAACGACAGCAGCCAGGTAGACCTGGAGCTGAACCCGGACGGCACCGTGACCAACTTTAACTGCTGGGAAGCCCAGGGCCAGGGCGCCGACGTGGGCAGCCTGGTGCATACCCACGAGGCACTGCGCCCGCTGGGCCTGCGGCCCGACCAGATTCGCCTGGTGCAGAACGACACCCTGATTTGCCCGCCCACCGGCCCCGCCGCCGGCAGCCGCAGCCACTACATGGCCGGCAACGCCACCATCGACGCTGCCAACAAGCTGATGGACGCCATGCGCAAGGCCGACGGCACCTACCGCACCTATGACGAAATGGTGGCCGAGGGCATTCCCACCAAGTACGCCGGCGTGCACGGCACCGCCGACCGCACCAAGAAGCTGGACCCCAACACCGGCGAAGGCAACCCCACCCCCGAGCACACCTACGGCGTGTTCCTGAGCGAAGTGGAAGTGGAAGTGGCCACCGGCAAAGTGAAGGTTGTGGCTTACCACGGCTATGCAGACGTGGGTGTTATCGGCAACTACCTGGCGGTAGACGGCCAGGCCTACGGCGGCATGATGCACAGCATTGGCTTCGCGCTGAGTGAGGACTACCAGGATATCAAGAAGCACACCTCGCTCATCGGCGCCGGCTTCCCCTACATCGAGATGATTCCCGACGGTGACGACTTCACCATCACCTACCAGGAAACCGAGCGTCCGGGCGGCCCGCAGGGCTCCGGCGGCTGCAGCGAGCTGTTCCAGTCCAGCTGCCACGTGGCCGTGCTGAACGCCATCACCAAGGCCACCGGCGCCCGCATCCACGAGATTCCGGCCACCCCGGAAAAAGTGAAGGCGGCCATTGAAGCGGTGAAGGCCGGCAAGAACATTGCCCCGGCCCGCTACTACTTGGGCGGCGACTTCTACGACGTGGTGGACGACATCAAGGCCAACCCCGTGGAAGTGAAAGCCTAAGCACTTATTTGTATAACCCGTTTACGCCTGTTGCCCCGCCGATACCGGCGGGGCAACATTGTAATGGGTCTTTCTTGCGTGCTATACTGCATTTGAATGGTTTTGAACATTGAACCAAAGGCTGTGAACCGGTATATCACAGGTTTTACCAGCCTTGGCCATGCCCTGTATAAAAAGCCGGCGCATGGCCTGCCGGAAGCCGGCCTGCCAACCCACGCGGGCGGGGTTTCCACCCAAATTTTGAAAATTAAGAAAGGGGCGCCGGGATGAACGTAGTTCAACTGGACGATATGGCCCTGCGGTGCATAGCCGGGCAGCCACCCATCTGCCAGCGCGCCTGCCCGCTGGATATAGACGTGCTGGGCATGATAGACAAACTACAGTCGGGCGGGGTGTCGGCCGCGTTCCGGCTGTACACCAGGAACGCGGTGTTTCCCGCCATTGTTTGCCGCATATGTGAGCAGCCCTGCCAAAATGTTTGCGTGCGGGGCGGGCTGGATGAGGCCATCCACCTGCGGGACCTGGAAAAATCGATGACCGATCAGATGACCAAGCGCCCGGCCACCAACTATTATGTGCCCGAACGCGCGGGCAAAGCCCTGGTGGTGGGCGGCGGCATGGCGGGCCTGGCCTGCGCGGTGAAGCTGGCGCAGAACGGTTTTTCCACCACCGTGGTGGAGAAAAACGACCGCCTGGGCGGCCGCCTGCTGGGCTTTGATGAAAACGTGCTGCCCCGCGCGGTGCTGGACAAGGAACTGGAGCGGGTGACCGGCATCCCCAACCTGGAGATTATTCTGGGCACCGAGGTGACCGACCTGGGCGCCTTTGAATATGACGCGCTGCTGATTGCCACCGGCGAAAACGGCCCGCGCTTTGGCTGCCAGCCGGGCGCCGGGGCCGGCGCCCATGCCGGCGGCGGGGTGTTCATGGCCGGCACACTGCTGCACCCACAGCAGAGCCCGCTGGACTCCATCCGGGAAGGGGTTTCGCTTTATTACGCGCTGGAGGGTTATTTGAAAATCCAGTACGTGGACGAGAACCCGCCCGAAGCGGATGCCGGTACCTGCGAGTTTCATAAAGACACTGCCGGCATTGAGCCACAGATGCCCCCCACCCCGGCCGACCCCGAAAGCTGGAGCAAGGACGAGGCCAAGGCGGAGGCCCTGCGCTGCCTGCGGTGTAGCTGCCAAAACTGCACCGACGCCAGCGACATGCTGTGCTTCTTTAAAAAAGCGCCGCAGAAGACCCTGCGGGACATTGCCTCCACGTTGAATAAAACTGAAATCACCCAGAAAATCGGCCTGCGGCAAATTATGGGCTGCACCCAGTGCGGCCAGTGCACCCCGGTGTGCCCGGTGGATATTGACTTTAAGACCATTGCCATAGAAAGCCGCCGGATGCTGCACCACGCGGAATCCCTGCCCCAGGCCATCTACGCGTTCTGGCTGGAGGATATGGCTTTTAGTAACGGCGAGGAAGCGGCGTTTTTCTTCTCGCCGCCGGGCAATGCGGCGCCGAAGTACCTGTTCTTCCCCGGGTGCCAGCTGGGCGCGTCCGACCCGCTGTACGTTACCGGCAGCTACGGCCTGCTGAACGCGGCTTTCCCGGGCGAGGTGGGCATTATGACCCACTGCTGCGGCGCGCCCGCCCACTGGGCCGGCCAACCCCTTACCCACCAACCGGCGCTGGATGAAATACGCGCCCGCTGGGAGGCAATGGGCAAACCCCGGGTGATTTTGGCCTGCCCCAGCTGCCGGGAGATATTTGACCAGTATTTGCCAGACATTGAAACTGTTTCTTTGTGGAAGCTGCTGGCAGAAGATGCTTTTGCCGACAACCTGCAAAGCATTGGCGGCAGCGGCACCGTGTCGGTGTTCGACCCCTGCTCCAGCAGCATCCACCCGGAGGACCAGCAGAGCGTACGGGCCGTGCTGGCCACGGCTGGTTATGCACTAGAAGAACTGCCCATGCATAGCGACAAAGCCCGCTGCTGCGGCTATGGCGGCCTGGTCATCAGCGGCGCGCCCGCACTGGCGGAGGATATCGCGCAGCGGAACGTGACTTTGGGCGAACAGGACTACGTGACCTACTGCTCCAACTGCCGGGACAGCTTTGTCTCCCACGGCAAGGCAGCCACCCACCTGCTGGATTTTATCCTGCGTGGTGGACAGGCCGACAGACTGCGCCCCCCGCCCGACCTGGGCGACCGCCGGCGCAACCGCACCGCCATCAAAACCACCCTGCTGAAGGAGATATGGGACGTGGACCTCACCGTAGAAAAAGAGCCGTATCAACAGCTTAATCTGAAAATACCAGGTGATATCATGCAAAAAATGAACAAACAGCTCATTCATGAGGACAACATCAAAAAAACCATCTTTGTGGCGGAGGAAACCCGCAGCAAGGTGCTGAAGCCGGACGGCGCCTTTACCGCCCACCTGCGGCAGGGGATGATTACCTACTGGGTAGAATATGCCATGCAGGACGGCGGCTTTGTGCTGCAGAACGTCTACCGGCACCGCATGGCCATTGAGGAGAAACCCATCCGTGAGGAGGCAACGTCATGAGCGATGAAAAGCTGATTTGCATGCGATGCGACAAGGAAATGGTGCCCGAAAAAACCAATTTCCTCTACATGAAGTTTGCCTTCAACTACGACCTGCCCCGTTGCCCCCAGTGCGGGCAGGTGTACATCCCCGAGGAGCTGGTGGCGGGCAAAATGGCCTCTGTGGAGCTGGAGCTGGAGGAAAAATGACACCCATACGCGAAACCATAAGCCTCTGCCCGGTGTGCCTGCGCCAGCTGCCGGCCCGCCATGTGCAGGACGGCAACGATATCTTCCTGCAAAAAACCTGCCCCGAGCACGGGGATTTTTCGGCGGTGATATGGCGCCACAACGACAAACTGCCCATGGCCGACTGGCTGGGCGGCGCAAAACCCATGGCGCCGGGCACCGAACTGCCCTGCCCCGACGGGTGCGGCCTGTGCGACGCCCACACCCAAAGCACCTGCTGCGTGCTGCTGGAGGTGACAAACCGCTGCAACCTGAGCTGCCCCAACTGCCTGGCCGGCGGGCTGGCAGGCGAAGACCCTACGCTGGATGAAATACAGCAGCGGATAGACCGCCTGCTGGCCGAGGGCTGCAGCTTTTTGCAGATAAGCGGCGGCGAGCCCACCCTGCGGGACGATTTGCCCGAGATCATCGCCTATGCGAAGGATTCCGGCTTTGGGTTTGTGCAACTGAACACCAACGGCCTGCGCCTGGCCGAGGATGATGCCTATGTGCAGGCACTGGCCAAGGCGGGGCTCTCTTTTGTGTTCATGCAGTTTGACGGCACCTGCGACGCTATTTATGAAAAGCTGCGCGGTAAGCCGCTGCTGCGCCAAAAACAGCTGGCCATCCACCACTGCAACCGCCACCGGCTGGGCGTCACGCTGGTGCCTATGATCGCGCCGGGCGTGAACGCAGGCGACATCGGGGCCATCCTGCGGTTCGCGGTGGCCACCTCGCCGGCGGTGCGGGGGGTGCATTTCCAGCCCATCAGCTACCTGGGCGCCCATACGGCCCCGGTGCCCGACGCCGACCGCTTCACCCTGCCCGAGCTGCTGCTGGCCATTGAAGCCCAAACGGACGGCATGGTGGAGGCGGACACGCTGGTGCCTTCGCAGTGCGACCACGCTGCCTGCGGCTTCCACGGTGATTTTGTGGTGGTAAACGGGGCTTTGCAGTCTTTGGGCGCGCCGCGCCAGGCCAGCTGCTGCGGCCCCAGCGCCGCCCAGCAAGGCGCCCCCGCCGACTGCTGCGCCTCCCCCGCCCTGCCGGATGATTCAGCAAGCTACAGCTCGCCGCTATCCGCCGCTGAGAAAAGCCGGCGGTTTGTGGGCCGGCGCTGGGAGCGCGCCACTGCCTCGGTGGACTTCGACGCACTGGAGACACCCGGGCTGGAGGTGGACTTTGGCAGCTTCGACGGCTTTTTGAAGCAGGTGCGCAGCCACGGCTTCACCATTACCAGCATGGGTTTTCAAGACCGCGGCAATATCGACCTGGAACGCTTGCGCCAGTGCAGCCTGCACGTGTATGATGGTGAAAACTTCCACCCGCTGTGCGCGCGCTACCTGGGCGATGCTATCGGGTAGCCATATCCCGCTTGACAGACTTGCCGGTGCCGGGCGCGCGCCAAAAGCCGGTGCCCATAAACTTGTGACAATTTCACACACGGGAGAAAGCGTTTTGCGACAATGAATGGACCTATTGGAGGGAGTAAAATGAACGAAGCACTGCGAGACCGTGTACGGGAACTGTTTGAGCAAAAGTACCACTGCAGCCATGCCATGCTGATGCTTTCGATGGAGATGCGCGATATTGAAAACCCCTTCCTGTTACGCTGCCTGGGCGGGCTGGGCGGCGGCATACAGTGCGGTAAGGACTGCGGCACCCTCACAGGCGCGGCCTGCCTTATCTCCAGCTTTTCCCCGCAGCTGGGCGGCGACGAAACCGGCACCGGCGACGTATACAAAGAGCCCATCCAGGAGCTGGTGGCGTGGTTCGAGAATGAATTTGGCAGCACCGTGTGCCACGAGATATGCGAGCCGGTGCGCGAAAAACGGCTGGAGTACTGCCCGGGCGTGGTGGCCAGCACCTTTACCAAGTGCATGCAGATACTGGAAGCGCGCGGCGTAGACGTATACCAGGAGTGAAAGGCGGGTTTACAAATGCTGGTGGTCTTCACCTGCCTGTTTATGCTGGTGCCCGCGGCGCTGATGGCCGGCGGGTTTTGGCTGTTGGGCGGCTGGGGGCTGCTGGCCGGGTTGGGCATTGCTTTGCTGGTGGTGCTGGCCATCACGCTGGTGTTTTTGCGGCATGGCATCTTCCGTAAAACGCCGCGGCAGGCCGGCGATACCCTGTCCCCCGGCCCGGGTGAAAAACGCACCACCGCCGGCCTTGCGCGCCAACAACGCCTGCGTAATAAGCTGCTGGCCCATGGCCGTGAGAACCTGTGGATCACCAGCTACGACGGCCTGCGCTTATATGGTGTGTTTGTGCCCGGTGCGCCGGGCGAAAAGCGTGTGATGATGATTCTGCATGGCTACGGCGGCAACGCCCTGCAAATGGCGGAATACGCACTTTATTTCCGTGAACACTATGGTTTTAATATCTTACTGCCAGATATGCGCTGCCATGGCCAAAGCGATGGCAGGTACTTGGGCATGGGCTGGCTGGAGCGCAAAGACTGCCTGCAATGGCTGGCCCTGCTGGAAAAAAAGCTGGGGCCGGGCGTGCAGGCAGCGCTGTATGGGGTGTCCATGGGCGGGGCCACCGTGATGATGCTGGCCGGCGAAGCCCTGCCGCCCTGGGTGAAGTTTATGGTGGAGGACTGCGGCTACACCAGCGTGCATGACCAATTTGCCTTTCAGGTGAAGAGCATCTACCACCTGCCGCCCTTCCCTATAGTCCCCTTGGGCAGCCTTTTGTGCCGGGCGCTGGCGGGCTATGGCTTTTGGGAGGCCTCGGCGGTAAAGCAACTGCAAAAGGCCACCCTGCCCATGGTTTTTGTGCATGGGCAGGCCGATACGTTTGTTCCCTATGCCATGCTGCAAACGGTGTTCGAGCAAGCCGCCTGCCAGAACAAGGTGCGCATTGCCATACCCGGTGCCACCCACGCCCAGGCTTTTCCCATGGACACCGTGGGAAAAATAAAAAAAGAAATCGACCGGTACATCCGCCTGTATATGTGATATGATGGAATTGTGCATATCGTGTCATACTGTGGAGGGGGGAGCCATTACGAGCAACCAGGGGGCCATAGCGGCCGTAACAAAAGCCAACCCACTGGGCAGTGAAAAGGTTGGCAAGCTGATTTTGAAGTTTTCGATTCCAGCGGTGGTAAGCCTGGTGGTGAATGCCCTGTACAACATCCTGGACCAGATTTTTATTGGCCAGGCCGTTGGTATTCTGGGCATTGCCGCCACCAACGTGGCCTTTCCACTGTCCACCATCTGTGTGTCGGTAAACGTGCTGCTGGGCATAGGCAGCGCGTCCAACTTTAACCTGAAGCAGGGCGCGGGCGACAAAGAGGACGCCAGCTACATTGCGGGGCATTCCATGAGCCTGGCGGTTATTCTGGGGCTGGGGCTGACGGCAATAGCCCAGATTTTCCTCACACCCATGCTGACAATGTTTGGCGCCACCGAAACCGTAATGCCCCTGGCCCAAACCTATACCCGCATTACCAGCCTGGGTATCCCGTTTCTGGTGATAACCATGGTGTGTATGCACATGATACGGGCCGACGGCAACCCCACCTACTCTATGTTCGTTATTCTGTCAGGCGCCGTCTTCAAGGTGATCTTCACGCCCATTTTCCTGTTTGTGTTTGGCCTTGGCATGGCCGGCGTTGCCTGGACCACCACCCTGGGCCAGATACTCAGCGGCACCATCGGGCTGGTTTACATGGTGAAACGCTTCAAGTCTGTACCGCTGAAACGGGAACACCTGCGTTTGCAGGCCAAGTATGTGAAAATGATCTTTTCGCTGGGCATCGCTGCTTTCTTCAATCAAATAGCAATGACACTGGTGCAGATTACCATGAACAACACCCTGCGCATCTACGGCGCGGAATCGGCCTATGGCAGCGACATCCCGCTGGCCTGTGTGGGGGCCATTACCAAGGTCATCATCCTGTACATGGCCTTCACGGTGGGGGTGTCGCAGGGCTGCCAGCCCATTCTGGGCTTCAACTATGGCGCCAAAAACTACCAGCGGGTGAAGGATACCTTGAAACTGGCCGTTATTGCCGCCAGTGTTATTTCTGTCATCTTTTTCTGCCTGTTCCAGTTCATACCACAGCATATCATGGGGCTTTTTGGCTCGGGCGACCCCCTTTACCTGGAGCTTGGCGCGGCCTTTCTGCGTACCTACACGTTTATGACCTTTATCAATGGCATCCAGCCGGTGTGCGCCAACTTCCTCACCTCTATTGGCAAGGCAAAATTGGGCATATTGGTATCGATGACACGGCAGATCATCTTCCTGCTGCCACTGATTTTGATCTTACCCATGTTTTTCGGCGTTACCGGCGTGATGTTCGCCGGGCCCATCGCCGACAGCGCGGCTTTTATTGTATCAATAACCTTGGTGATAAGCCAACTGCGCCTTATGACAAAGCTGCAAAAACAGGCCTCGCCGCTGCTTGAAGGTATGCCGGCCGTCCCCTGAATAAACCCAAAACAGGATGTGAAACCGTGAAATATCGCGCCATTGTACTGGACATAGACGGCACCTTGATTTTCCATGAACGCGGCCGCCCCACCGAAGCCTGTGTGCAAGCGCTGCACGCGCTGAAAGAGCGGGGCGTGCTGGTCATCATTGCCACCGGGCGGGGGCCGTTTATCTCCACACCCAAAGCGCTGGCAGGGCTGCAGGCCGACTACCTGGTGTGCGCAAACGGCTCCTATGTGGTAAGCCGCGATGGCCAGGTGCTGCACGAGGACCGACTGGACGCCCAGCACCTGGAGCGGTTAGTGGACTTTGCCGAAGCGCGCGGCCACCACCTCTATTTTACGTTTGAAGACGCCTATTACCTGTATGCAAAGCCGCCCACGCCACAGCAGGAAAAACCAAAAAAAGACGAAAAAAAGCCATCTTTTATTCTGGATGGCCGGGGCGTGCTGCGCCACAATGATGGCATGCCCTATGGCGCTTTCTGCCTGATGCCCCGCGAGGACACCCTGCGCTACTGCGCAGCCTGGCCGGGGCTGAAGATGATGGAGTCCCAGAAGGGGGCCTATGACATCTGCAGTGAAACGTCCGATAAGGCCGTGGGCGTGGGCGTTCTGCTTGAAAAGCTGGGGCTAAGTTGGGAGCAGGTGGTGGCCGTGGGCGACGGCGAAAACGACATTGGCATGCTGGCCCGGGCCGGCATGGGCGTGGCTATGGGCAACGCCCGCGACCATGTGAAAAATGCTGCAAACTATGTAACCGGTTCTGTTGAAGCCGACGGGGTGCTACAAGTGGTTAAACAGTTTTTCAGCGATGATGCTTAGTTCTGTAATAGCAAATTTCAGAATATATATATTCCATAATTTGCTATTGTGATTTTATTTTTCTCTTTGACGCATTTGTATTATTCTTGATTCTTATATATTCACCTTACTTGGCGCTCTTGTGATATTGGGCGGTATTAACAATTACCATTTTATTGGATCAACTTGAAGATACAAAAGGAACCTAGGTCGCAGCGGCAAAGCCGCAAAACCAAGGTTCCTTTTTTTGTGTTTGAGTGGCTAGAACTGGATGGTCACCGTCATCTCAACCGTGTTGCTGGTAACACCCACCCGTACATCGTCGGCCATGTTGGCCAGAATGGAACGCTCCAGGCCGTCCCAATCGGCTTTGCGCTCGTTTTCGGGGATGCCGTTCTGGTAGTCTGCCATGGACCACAGCTGCGAAAGACCCTCGGTGGGGGCAATGGCGCCCGCCTCCGGCATATAGCCGTACTCGCCCAGCTCCCCCTCGCTGATGAGCAGGCTTTGGAACATGCCGCCAATTTTGCCCAGCACACCCTTGGTGGCGGCGTTTTTGCCGTCGGAGCTCAGGGCGGTCAGCTCGTCTTTTTCCGTAAAGCTGATGCGGGCCTTGGCCTGCAGGTGCAGCTCGAAGCAGTTGTCGGTGTTCTCCAGCCAAAAATCGCAGTCCATGCGGTGCAGGTCCTTGCTGATGATGGCCACCATCTCCTCGGCCAGCAGCTGCAGCTTTCCAACGTCGGCGTCATCCAAGCGGCAAAAACGGCCAAAACGGTCCACCTCGGCCAACAGGGTTTGGCAGGTGGCGTTGTCTTTCACTTTAAAAACATCGGATTTCATGAACGGGCCTCCTTTGTATCGGCAAAATGGGGCAACCAGGCAGGGGCGCGTCGGGCTGATTTCCGGGCACATTCAGCTGAGTATATCCCGGGAAGCGCCCATGAAAACTGCTTGCCTGCCTCTCCTGCTTTTATTGTAAAGGCATGCCGCCCCGCCCGTCAACTTTTCCGACAAAAAGCGGCATGATGCGGCGTGAATGCCGTAACATTGCCCTTCAAGCCGGGCTGTATCTGCCCGGTCGCGCCGGCTTCGCGGTCAAAATTCTATCGGGAGGCTACTCATTGCTGATCTCCAAATCCTCCTGGTTGATAACGCGGAACTTCTTGCGGTTCATGAGGTCGTACATGATGGGCACCATGTAGAGGGTGAGCGCCGTGGCATACACCAGCCCGCCGATGCACACCACAGCCACCGGCTGCATCAGCTCGCCGCCGCTGCCGCGGGCAAAGGCCATAACCAGCAGGCCCATCACCGTGGTGATGGTGGTCATCAGGATGGGCCGCATGCGGGTGGCGCCGGCCTCCACAATGGCCTGGCGTTTCTCGGCGCCCGCCTGGCGCAACTGGTTGATATAATCCACCAGCACAATGCCGTTGTTCACGATGATGCCCACCAGCATCACCAGGCCGATGAGGGCCACCACGCTGAGCTCCAGCCCGGTGATGAGCAGGGCCAAAAAGCCCCCGGTGAAGGCCAGCGGGATGGTGAACATGACGATGAAGGGCGATTTGAGCGACTGGAACTGCGCCACCATGATGAGGTAGACCAGCAGCACGCCCAGCAGCAGCATCAGCCCAAGGTCGCGGAAGGAGGACATGATGGTCTCGTTCTCGCCCGCGAACGCATAGGTGACGCCGGCCGGCAGATTGGCTTTGGCCATGGCCTGCTCGGCCGCGCTGGTTACCAGCGTTACGTTGTAGCCGTCGGCCACGCCGGTGCTCACCTGGATGGTACGGCGCTGGTCGGTGCGGGAGATGGCCGTGGGGGTCTGGGTCTCCTCGATGGTGGCGATGTTCCGCAGATAGACCAGCTCGTCCTCGCCGTCTCTATTGGTCACGGTAAAGCTGTAGTTCTTCACGTATTCGGGCGTCAGCACATCCTCTTTTCCAGTAAGGATAAGGACATCATAGTTGTTGCCCGCCCAGGATATGTTGGTGGCAGTGGTTTCGGTGGCCAGCGCGGTGCTGAGATACTGGTACACCTGCGCCACCGTCAGCCCGTGCGCCATGGCTTTCTGCTTGTCCACCACAAAGCGCAGCTCGGGGTCGGTGTCGCCAATGCCGTTGTCCACGTCCACAACGCCCTCTACCCCGCGCAGCACCTCGGCGGTCTCTTCGGCGCCAGCCAGCAGGTCGTCCATGTTGGTGCCATACAGGTCTATGGCCACGCCACTGCCGCCCAGCAGGCTCATGCCGCTGGACAATGAGGACGAGCTGGAAGGGCTCACCTCACAGTCTAAATCCTCGGTGACACGTATGATTTCATCCCCCACCGCTTTGCCGCTGGCGTTTTCGTTCACCAGCACATACATGGTCACACGGTCTACCCGGCCGCCGCCGCCGCTGCCCAGGCCGATGATACTGCCGGTGCCGCCGGTCATGGCGCCCACCGTCTCCACGCCGTCAATAGCCTGGATACGCTCAATGGCGATGTCGGAAACCACGCGGGTGTCGTCCAGCGTGGCGCCCTCGGGCATCTGCAGGGTCACGGTCAGCTCGGTGGTGTCAGAGTCGGGCATGAAGGAGAAGCCGCGCATCATCACGGCCGCCACCGAGCCCCCCAGCAAAACCACAGCCAGCACCAGCACAATGGCCCGGTGCCCCAGCGCCCATTTTACCGACTTTTGATACCCGCCCAAAAAGCGGTTGAAGCGTTTGAATTCCCGCACCTTGGCGCCGCGCAGCAGGCCCGAGGACATGGCCGGCACCAGCGTGAGGGCCACAATGAGGCTGGCCACCAGCGCAAAGCCCATGGTGAGGGCGAGGTCGGTAAACAGGTCTTTGGTGATACCCTCCACAAAAACGATAGGCAAAAAGACGCAGACGGTGGTGAGGGTGGACGACGTGATGGCCGCCGCCACCTGGCTGGCGCCCGAGATGGCCGCTTTCACGGCGTTCATGCCCAGCGCGCGCAGGCGGTAGATGTTCTCGATGACAACCACGCTGTTGTCCACCAGCATACCCACCGCCACGGCCAGGCCCGACAGCGAGATGATGTTGAGGGTAACGCCCGAGAAGTACATGAGCGCAATGGCAAAGATAACGCTGATGGGAATGCTGCACAGCGTGATGAGGGTGGGGCGTAGATTCCACAGGAACAAAAATAGCACGAGGATGGCAAAGAGCGCGCCCAGCAGCAGGTTCTCCATGATGCCGTTGACCACGGTGTAGATATAGTCGCCCTGGTCCATCAGCGAGGTGAAGCTGAGGCCGGGGTATTCTTCGGCCAGCTGGGCGAACTTGGCGGCGATGTTGTCCGACACTTCGGCGGTGGCGGTGGCGGTGGCGCTTTGCTTGGAGAAGGTGAGCAGCACGCCGTCCTGGCTGTCTATTTTGGCGTAAACAGACCCGGAGTTGTCCACCACATACACATCGGCCACGTCGCGCAGGTAGAGCGGCGGCACACCCTCAATGCCAAGGTCCATCAGCATCTGGTCGGTCAGCTGCTCGGTGGAGGTATACTGCTCACCTACGCTCACCAGCCAGTCCACGCCGTCTTCGCTCACATACCCCACCGGCATGGAGAAGTTCTCGGCCTTCAAAATCTGCGTCAGGGTGGCCATGGTCAGGATATTATCGAGGTCGGCCTGCTTGTAGGCGGCCTCGCGGGCGTCCTCCAGCTGCTCCAGCCCGCTCTCCACCTGGGTAAGCGCGGCGTTCAGCTGGGCGGAGCCGGCGGCAATTTGTGCCGAGCCGTTGCTCATCTCAAACAGCGTGGTGGTCTTGGTCTGGCTCAGCTGCTGCATCGCGTCGGAGATGGCCACCTCGCCGCTCTCCACGCCGTCCAGCAGTGCGTTCAGCTGGTTGATGCCGTCCACCAGCTTTTTGCGGCCGGAGGCCAGCTCCTTCACCGTCTTGTCGATCTGGCTGCGGTCCATGCCCTGCTGGGCCAACATGGCGTCTATGGTGGCCAGGCCCTCGTTCACCTGGGTAAGGCCCGCCTGGCTCTGGTCTATCAGGACCTGTATGGCGGCGGGGTCGCGCCCTTCTATGCCCATGGCGGCCAGCTGCACGTCCATCTGCGCCAGGCCCGCGTTCACTTCATCCAGCTGGGTTTGCGTTTGGGCCAGCAGGGCCTGTACGGCGGCGGGGTCGCGCCCGGCAATGCCCATGGCGGCCAGCTGCACATCCAGCGCGGCCAGGCCGGCCTGGGTTTGCTGGTAGGCCTCGCTGGTGGTGATGGCGGCAATTTGCTGGGCCTCCTGGTCGGCCGGCAGGCCCATGTCCTTGATGGCCTGTATCTGCGTGTCGAACGCCTGTTGGGCTGCCAGCAGCTGGCCCATTTGCTCGTCCAGGGTGGTCAGGCCGGCCACGGCGGTCTCCAGCTGGGCCTGGCCGGCCACGGCGGCCTCCATCCCGTCTTTCAGCTGCTGCAGTTGGGGTACTGCTTCCTCCAGCTGTTTTTTGGTTTCCTCCAGCTTGGCCACCTGGGCCTGCAGCTCGGTCATCTGGTTTTCGGTGTCTTTCAGGGTAGCAAGCTGGGTTTCCAGTACCTGCAGCTGCTCCACCAGCGCCAGCTTGCCCTGGATAAGCTCCATCTGCTTTTCGTTGATGGTCGCCTCGCCCTCGGCGGTTTTCTTGGCCAGCTCGGCGGCGCCGTCCTTCAGCTGCTGCATCTTGCCGTCCAGGTCGTCCAGGTTGTCCTCTATCTCGGCCTTGCCGTCGGTCAGCTCGGTCTCCGTCTCGGCAAACTGGTCGTCTATGCCCGCGGTGATTTTCTTATTGAAGGCATCTATCTTGGCCTGGTCCAGCCGGATATGCACCTCTTCCTCTACCAGGCCCGTGGCGCTGATACTGGCCACGCCGGCAATGCCCTCCAGCTTGTTCATCAGCGTTTCGTCCACAAAGGTGGAAAGGTCTATGGTGTCCTTGCCGTCCATCTTCACGGCGGCAATGCTTACCGGAATCATGCTGGGGTTCATTTTCAGGATGGTGGGCGTTTGCACCATCTCGTCCCAGCCGCCCTGCAGCTGGTTGATGCGCTGCAGGATGTCTACGGCGATGGTGTCCATGTTCACACTGTCTTCAAACTGCAGCACCAGCATGGAGCTGTTGGCGCTGGAGGTGGAACTGATGGTTTGGATATGCTCCAGCGTGGCCATGGACTGCTCCATGGGCCGGGTGATGGACTCCTCCACCTTTTCGGGCGTGGCGCCCGGCCAGGGCGTTACCACCAGGATGTAGGGCATGTCCATGTTGGGCAACAGGTCGGGGGTCATCCGGGTAAACGATACTATGCCCAATACAATGACGATAACCACCGCCACAAATATCGTAAGTGGCTTTTTAACGCTGAATTTTGCCATGTGCCGCAATCTCCTTCGGGAACGCGGCCAAGCCGACGGGCACATGGGCGCACTTCCACACATAATGTCTTATTATACCCCCAAAAACACGCGTTTTACAATATTTTCACCATTCTTTCACACAATCATTCTCTGCTGCCCACTTTAGCGGGTTATTACATCAACCTAACACCGGCCACACGTGAAAGCACCACCAGCTATCAGCCGGTGGTGCTCCTTGTTTTCAATATATGGCATTCTCCAGCTTACAGGTCGTAATACATCTCAAACTCCACGGGCTGGGGCAGCTGGTTGTATCGCGCGGCATCCTTGCGACGTTTTTCCACCCAGATGTCGATGAGGCGCTGGGGGAACACGTTGCCGGCGGTCAGGAAGTCGTGGTCGGCCTCCAGCGCGTCCAGCGCTTCATCCAGCGAGCGGGGCAGCTGCGTGATTTTCTTCTGCTCCTCTGGCGGCAGGGTGAAAAGGTTGAAGTCATAAGGGCCATAGCCCGCTTTGCTGGGGTCTATTTGCTTCTGCACACCGTCCAGGCCGGCCATCAAAATGGCGGCGTAGGCGTAGTAGGGGTTGCAGGTGCCGTCGGGGCTGCGCAGCTCGAAGCGCTTGTTGTTGGGGCCTTTGGCATAGGCCGGGATGCGCACCACACTGCTGCGGTTGGCTGTGGCGTAGCCAATGGTGACCGGCGCCTCGAAGCCGGGCACCAGCCGTTTGTAGGAGTTGGTGCTGGGGTTGGTGAAGGCACACAGCGCCCGGGCGTGGGTGAGCAACCCGCCAATGAAGTGCAGCGCCAGGTCGCTGAGCTGGGAATAGCCGTTTTCATCGTAAAACAGCGGCTTGCCGTCCTTGAACAGGTGCATGTGCACATGCATGCCGTTGCCGGCCTCGGCGTAAATGGGCTTGGGCATGAAGGTGGCCGTTTTGTTTTCCGCAATGGCCGAGTTTTTGATGAGATATTTGGTCATCATTGTTTTATCGGCCATCTCCAGCATGGGGCCCATCTCCACCTCGATCTCCAACTGGCCGGGGCCGCCCACCTCGTGGTGGTGGTATTTCACCAATATGCCCTGCTTTTCCATCAGCATGGTCACGCGCGAGCGGAAGCCGCTGAGGGTATCCAGCGGCGGGGCCATATGGTAGCCGCCCTTCAGCGGCATTTTGTAGCCCAGGTTCTGGTCTTCCCGGCCGGTGTTCCACACGGCCTGGCTGGTGTCCAGATGGTATTTGGAGCCGTTGGGCTGTACGTCGTAGTCCACGTGGTCAAACACATGGAACTCAAACTCGGGGCCCACCCGCATTTCGTCGGCAATACCCAGCTTGCGCATATATTCCTCGGCGTGTACGGCCACGTTGCGGGGGTCCTGGTCAAACCGGCGGTTGCTGGGCAGGTCGATGACGAACACGTCGCCGATCATGGCCAGGGTGGGTACCTCGGCAAAAACGTCCACATAGGCGCTCTTCAGGTCGGGCACAAACACCATGTCGCTTTTTTCCACCGGCGCAAAGCCGTAGTTGGAGCCGTCGAACCCCACGCCGTCCACCAGGGTGTCCTCGGTGAAGCGGTCCACCGGCATGGTCAGGTGCCGCCAGCGCCCGTCCAGGTCAATCATCATAAAGTCGACCATTTTAATGCTGTTGTCCTCACAGAACTGCTTCGCCTGTTTCAAGTTGTCAAACATTGTCATCCTCCTGCCCAATTTATGGTATGCCTGCTTGGCTGTGCCGGCCAGTTCGCCGCGCCGGCAAGCCCTTTTGCCAAAATCAACCACCATAGTATACCACAGCCCGCGGCAGAAAAAAAGCACCCTTTTGGGGTGCTTTTGGCCCACAGGCTGGGGCTTGGCGGTTGGTTATTTGTCCACCGGCAGGTTGATCTCCATCAGGATGGTGGGCTCGCCAAACGGGTTGCCAATGGCGTGGCCTTCGCCGCTGCGGCAAATCATGATATCGCCGGCGTGCAGGATATGCTTGTTGCGGTCGTTGTCGGTATACTCCGCATTGCCGAACAGGATGACGAAGATCTCCTCGTCGTCGGTATGCGTATGGAACGGCAGGTCAAAGCCGGGGTTCAGGGTGGCCCGCACCACGTGGTTCAGCTTGCCGTCGTACTCGCCCTTGTTCACCAAAAAGTGCTGTGTGGCAATTTTGTCGGGGTCGGGGAAAGCGTACGATTTGGTGGGGAATGTTTCCGTTCCTCTTCTGATGATCATGCTGTAAACCTCTCCTTCTTCATGTTGCGTACCAGTGTATAAAATTTGCCCGGAAAGCCATTTTTGTAGCCGATGCCTTGGCGGCACCCGCTTGCTTTT
The DNA here is from genome assembly GCA_012729855.1 of Oscillospiraceae bacterium. Taxonomy (GTDB): domain Bacteria; phylum Bacillota; class Clostridia; order Oscillospirales; family Ruminococcaceae; genus JAAYCI01. The sequence goes on along the minus strand of JAAYCI010000062.1, from coordinate 3,514 downwards.
ATCTAATAAATACTATAGCATATCCCCCCGCGTTTTTACAATGCATTTTGCTGCTTTTACGGCAAAAATCGCAGCAACGCGCCTTGCTGCCTTGCTGCCGATGTTGTATAATAATAATTGTGGCTGCAAGCCATTTTGCCTTTAAGTGCCAATAAGCCCACCCCATAGACAGGCCCGGGCGCGTGCAGCAGGGTTCTGTTCCAGGGCCGGCCATGCTTTCTTAACTTAAGCCGCGCTTGATCATAATGGCGATGCCCACATGTAAAGACATCTGGACAAAAGCAACATTTCAGTGTATATAAGTAAGGATAAATCGGGAGGTAGAATTCTATTCCCTGTTTTGCGCTTGGTAAACTTGGAAACCAAATCATATGGTTTCCAAAATCATAGCAAGTTTTTATACTTTATATCATTCCAGAACTGGTTCATTATGTTACGCGGTGCTTGGGGGACAAAACAGAAATGGATGCGTATTTCGCACGGCAACCAATTTTGACTGAACACAACAAATTATTCGGGTACGAACTACTGTTTAGGCCAAATCCCAAAGTCAACAGCTCAGGAAAAAATATCCTGGTTGACGGGGACAGGGCCACCATCAGTATTTTGAATGCTGTGGACTGGGGCGGTATTGAGCGCATTACGGGCGGTACCCATGCGTTTGTCAACTTCACCGAGCAGCTTATTATAGACGAAGTGGCCGCCATGTACCCCAAAGAGCACCTGATTGTGGAGGTGCTGGAAAACGTTGAAATTACCCCGGCCATACTGGACGCACTGCGCGCGCTGAAGGACAAGGGGTACATCATAGCCGCCGATGATTATGAGTACCAGGGGAATAACCGGGCGCTGCTGGAGCTGAGCGATATCGTCAAGGTGGAGGTGGACGGTTCCGCCAAGGGGTGGCATAACCTGGAGCGGGTTTCCGCCGCCATTGACCATAGCCGATGCAGGATACTGGCCGAAAAGGTGGAGACCGAGGAGATTGTGGCGCAGGCCAAGGTGATGGGCTGTTCCCTGTTCCAGGGGTACTATTTTGCAAAGCCCAAGCTGGTTATGGAAAAAACCATCAACCCCATGCGGTCTAACCAAATTCGCCTGATGCGCGAAATAGCAAAGCCCGACGCGGACTTTGCCGCGCTGGCGGAAATCATCAAGCAGGACCTTGGCCTGTCGGCCCGCACGCTGCGCCTGGTGAACTCCGCCTACTATGGCCCGGAAAACGAGGTTAAGAACATCACGCAGGCGGTGGCACTGCTGGGCGAAAACGAGATGCGCCGGTGGATCATATACACCTCGCTGAACGACATGTGCGACAACAAGCCGGCCGAGCTGGTTGTGATGAGCATGGTGCGCGCCCGCTTTTGCGAGCTGGTTGCCAAAGCAACCAAACGTGGCCGGGATGCCGAGGCCTATTTTCTGGCGGGGCTGTTCTCCCTGTTGGATGTGCTGACCGATACCGGCCTGGAGCAATGCCTGAGCCGGATGCGGATGCCAAAGAAAACAAAAGCGATTCTTCTGAACCAGGACACCGATGACCGGATGGTTTTGGACTTGATTATTGCCATGGAGAATAGCGACTGGGCACAGGTGAGCGCACTGTGCGGCCGCCTGGGGCTGAGGGAAGACGCGGTCTCGGACATCTATATGGATGCCATCCAGTGGGCACAGCAGTTTTGATGGCCTGTTATCACAAGCGGTACTTTGCCTCCTAACAGCAAACCACCACTGAACGAAGCAAGCGCTCCCCTATTCTATAGCTAAAAGCCATCTGATCCAGTTATCAGATGGCTTTTTGGGTTTGTGTGATCGCGGGCACATCGCACCCGGCTGCCCGTAAATGTTTAGTCGGCTTTTTGTGCCTGCTCATTCACCATCACCGCGCCAAGTGCCTGTGATGGAATGTTTATGAAGCAGTGTACCAACGCACTGTCCAGTTGGGTACCCGCTGCGTCCTGCATCACCCGCAGGGCCTCTTCATGTGTGCATTTTTTGCGGTACACACGGTTTGTGCACAGCGCGGAGTAAGTATCACATATGGCGATGATGCGCGATTCCAGCGGGATATCTTTCGCCTGCAGGCGGTAGTACCCTTGCCCGTCTATGCGCTCGTGGTGGTAGAGTATCCAGTCGCCAATTTCGCTGTAGCAGGTATCGGTGATCATATCCACACCCCGCCGGGGATGCGTTTTGATGATTTCCCACTCCGCCTCGGTCAGCGCACCTTCCTTGTTGAGGATCTCATCCCGGATACTGATTTTGCCGATGTCGTGCAACAGGGCGGCATCCATCAGCTTGGGGATGTTCAGCTGGCGCAGTGTCTCGCTGTCCATGTTGTCGCAAAAAATCCGGGTCAGGCGGTACACGTGGTAGGAGTGCCCGCGGGTATAAGCGTCCTTTAAATCAATGGCATTCACAAAGGCACGCATGGTTTCAATGTTTTTCTGGCGCAAATTCTGTGCCATGTTGAGCTGCACCTGAACGGCCATATAAATAAACAGCGAGCCCAAAAAGAAGATGGCCACCACAAAATAGTAGATGGGCTCCACTTCCCGTGTGGCGATATCAATGGCGCCCACCACAAACCCAAAAATAAACAAATACAACAGCACCAAGCTCAGCGCACCGGTGATACCACTGGCACGGTTGAGCTTGTAGGTTTCCTTTTTATTGTAACGCAGCAGCTTATGGTATTTCACCAGCGTAACAACCATAATGCATCCGCCCAGCGTAATCATTAAAAAAAACAACACCCGCAAGCCATCGCCCCCAGTGCCGGGAATCGTGCAGCGATTCCCCTTTGATGCCGCGACGACAATGCGCGCCGCCGCCTACCATTCCAGCGAACCACTTCCGGCCATGGCGGCAATTTGTCCCGGTATCAAGCCGGTACCATACCAGAAAGGTCAATCAACTCGCCGCTTTTCGGCGTGCTTTAAGATGCTGCTTGATTTTCTTCATGGCCCAGTCATAATGGCTGGACGTTACCGATACACAGTAACTGCCCAGCGTAGAGGCGCCTGTCCACAAAAAATGCTTTTTGGTAAACAATGCTTCATCGGAAAAGGATTCAATCAGGGCCATGACTGCTTTATGGCTTTCTTTCAGCAGTGCTACAGCCTTATTGTATGAGGTGCTCTGGTGTTTTTCCCAAAATGCCACATTCATCCCGGCATAGGTTTTCCAATTATAGGGGGGTGGCAAAAAAGGCGCCGCTTCCCCGTTCTGGTTTGCGTTCACCCAGTGCAACAGCAGTTGGTGCCACTCATACAGATGAATCAGGATATCCCGCAGGTTTTTGTCGCGCGGCCAATGGGCTTCTTTGCCGTGAAAATCTCTGCCGTAATCAAGTGTGGCATTGCGCTCTGCCTCAGGCATGGAGTCAATCATCTGCCACATTTTATCGAACTGGCCATTGGCCGTTGCAATCAGGTCTGGCTGAGCTGCCCCCGTTTTTTGTACCAATCACAATGTTAGTGCGGAACCTATCCCTGAGCGGCAACCGAAGTGGAGC
>JAAYCI010000061.1 GCA_012729855.1 Oscillospiraceae bacterium | reverse complement strand
GCTGCACCTCGGCCTAGGTGCCGTCGCCTTTGGCGCCGGTTGGCCTCGAAACGCGCCCTGCGGGGCGCAGTCTTGCGGCTCTGGTGCGCAGCCATGTGCGGGGCAATACTCGCCCCAAGCTTGGTGTAATGGGGAAGCTCTCACCCACGCCTCGCTCACTCCGTTCGCTCTTGCGGCTCACGCTGCGCGGCTGCGCCGCTTGGTTCGCCGGGCGCGGGAAAATTTGTTTGCCGCAGCATGGTGCCGTAGGCAAGATGCTGCTATGCAAGCCAAATTTTGCCCTTCGGGCCCTATCACATCCACCAATTTCACCCCCCTTTGCCGGGGGCATAATGTTCAAAGCGCAAAACCTTGTTTCCCTGGCTTGCATTTTGCCGGTGGGCACGGTAAACTGATATATGTGTTCACAAATCGTGCGCCAATGGCGCAAGGAGGGGTGTGGCGGTGGCCTGCAACAACAGCAGAGGCCGGAGTGCCTTTGGGCAGTGTACCACGGCCCGGCGCTTCGCCGTACCCCCACATAAAACACAGGCATAAGGCATCGGTGCACCCAAAAGCGCCGTCGCCTTTTTTGTTTGGGCACGAAGTGCAAAATTTGGCTCGCGTCGTCGCTGTCTGACCGTGCGCAGCAAGCAAAGGCGAACAAATGGGGCCCTATGGGCCGAGCCGGGCTTGCGCAGCAAACCGGCGAGCCCGCGCCCGGCGAACCAAACAGCGCAGCTGTGCAGCGTGAGCCGCAAGACTGCGCCCCGCAGGGCGCGTTTCGAGGCCAACCGGCGCCAAAGGCGACGGCACTTAGGCCGAGATGCGGCGGTACGCCGCCGAGGCGCGGGTGAGAGCTTCCCAACCACACCAAGCTTGGAGCGAGCGCCCGGCCGCACCCAAGAACCGCAAAAGGCGCCCCGGAAGTGCCTGCAATACGGCCCCAAACCCTGCCGCGGGGGCGGCGGGAGAGGCATAAAACAGCAACCAAACAAAGGAGTGTGTGCAGCATGAACCTGAAAGTGGCCCTGATCATGGGCAGCGACAGCGACCTGCCGGTGGTGCGCAAGGCCGTGGACGAGCTGGTGGCCCTGGGCATTGACTACGAGGCCCACGTGATGAGCGCCCACCGCACACCCGACCAGGCGGCACAGTTTGCCAAAACGGCGCGGGACAACGGCTTTGGCGTGATTATTGCCGCGGCGGGCATGGCGGCCCACCTGGCCGGGGTGCTGGCGGCGCATACCACGCTGCCGGTCATCGGCATTCCCTGCAAGGGCGGCGCGGGCGACGGGCTGGACGCCCTGCTGGCCACCGTGCAGATGCCCAGTGGGGTGCCGGTGGCCACCGTGGCGCTGAACGGCGGGGCCAACGCCGCCCTGCTGGCCGCGCAAATGCTGGCCCTGGCCGACGACGCCCTGGCCGCCAAGCTGGCCCAGCGCAAGCTGGAGATGGCCGAGGCCGTGCTGCAAAAGGACGCTGAACTGCAAAAGATAATATACAACTAGGATATATGCATAGCATGTATACACAATGCAAAGAGGGGGCATTTGTGTGCAAAAACTGGAACAACTGTACGAGGGAAAGGCCAAGAAAGTATTCAAGACCGACGACGCAAGCTATTACATTGTAGAGTATAAGGACGACGCCACCGCCGGCAACGGGGCCAAAAAGGGCACCATCGCCGGCAAGGGGCCCATCAACAACCGGGTAACCAACCACCTGATGCAGCTGCTGGAGCGCCAGGGCGTGCCCACCCACTTTGTGAAAGAGCTGAGCGACCGCGAGACAGTGGTGAAGCGGGTGGAGATTGTGCCGCTGGAAGTGATTGTGCGCAACATTGCCGCCGGCAGCCTGGCCAAACGGCTGGGCGTAGAGGAAGGCACCCGCATGGCCCGCACCGTGCTGGAATACTGCTACAAGGACGACGCGCTGGGCGACCCGATGGTGAACGACACGCACATTCTGGCCATGGGCTGGGCCACCGAGGCGGAACTGCGGGAGATCGCCGCGCTCAGTTTCAGGATCAACGACATTCTGGGCGCCACCCTGAAGGACGCCGGCCTTGAACTGGTTGACTTCAAGCTGGAGTTTGGCCGCACGCCGGAAGGGCAGATTATTCTGGCGGATGAGATTTCGCCCGACACCTGCCGCTTTTGGGACACCAAAACCGGCGAAAAGCTGGACAAGGACCGCTTCCGCCGCGATTTGGGCGGCGTGGAGGCAGCCTACGCCGAGGTGCGGCGGCGGCTGCTGGGGCCCGAAGGGCCGAGCCAGGCTTAACGCACAGCGCGCAAACTGGCGAGCAAGGGCCCGCAGGACAAGGCGAATTGGCCCGAAGGGACAAGAGAAGGGCCCCTGGGGGGCTGCCGCCGAGGCGTGGGCGGAGAGCGAATATGCACATACCACAGAGGGAGAGCGCAATGAGAGACTGTGCCAGCCAACCGGACAAGCTGCACGAGGAGTGCGGCGTATTTGGCGTTTTTGACAGAGGCGATGTGGAAAATATCGTCGGATTGTGTTATTATGGGCTATATGCCCTGCAGCACCGCGGGCAGGAAAGCTGCGGCATCGCGGTGAACGATAACGGCGTTGTAACGGCCTTCCGCGACCTGGGGCTGGTGAACGAGGTGTTTACCAAGGAGGCCCTGACCAACCTGGGCACTGGGCAGATTGCCATGGGGCATGTGCGCTACGCCACCACCGGCACCCACCGCCGGGCCAACGCCCAGCCGCTGGTCATCAACCACATAAAAGGCAGCATGACACTGGCCCACAACGGCAACCTCACCAACGCCGCCGAGCTGCGCGAGGAGCAGGAGCTGCGGGGGGGTATCTTCCAGACCACCAGCGACACCGAGGTGATTGCCTACGCCATCACCAACCACCGCCTCACCCAGCCCAGCATTGAAAAAGCCGTGGAGGGCGCCATGAACGACCTGAAGGGCGCGTACTCCCTGGTGCTGATGAGCCCCCGCAAGCTGGTGGCCGCGCGCGACCCCATGGGCTTCCGCCCGCTGTGCATGGGGCAGTTGGGCGAGAGCGTGGTGTTCGCCAGTGAGTCTTGCGCGCTGAACGCCGTGGGCGCCACCTTTGTGCGGGACATCGAGCCGGGCGAGATTGTGGTGGTGACCGACGAGGGCATCGAGAGCATCCGCACCCACTGCAGCAGCAAAACCTCGCTGTGCGTGTTTGAATATGTCTACTTCGCGCGGCCGGACTCGGTGATAGACGGCGCCAGCGTACACATGGCCCGCATGCGCGCCGGCCAATACCTGGCCAAGGAATACCCCATCGAGGCCGACGTGGTCATCGGCGTGCCGGACAGTGGGCTGGACGCCGCGCTGGGCTACTCGCTGGAAAGCGGTATCCCCTATGGCATTGGCTTTTTGAAGAACAAGTACATCGGGCGCACCTTCATTGCCCCCACCCAGGCCCAGCGCGAGAACGACGTGCGCATCAAGCTGAACCCCATTGCCGCCACCGTGGCCGGCAAACGCGTGGTGATGGTGGACGACTCCATTGTGCGGGGCACCACCAGCCTGAAGATCATCAAGCTGCTGCGGGAGGCCGGCGCCAAAGAGGTGCACATGCTGCTGAGCTGCCCGCCCTTCCTCTACCCTTGCTATTTCGGCACCGACATTGACAGCAGCGAAAACCTGATTGCCTACAACCACACCATCGAGGAGATCCGGCAGATCATTGGGGCCGACAGCCTGGGCTTTTTGTCCATTGAGGCGCTGGGCGACGTGGCGCCCGGCTGTAAGCTGGGCTTCTGCAACGGCTGCTTTACCGGAGACTACCCGGTGGCCCCGCCCGCCCGCAGCCAGAAAAACAAGTTTGAAGAACCGCTGGAGCCCGGCTTTTTAACCCAAAAGGCCGCCGAGGACTGAGTATATGCGCCGCTGGGTTTGACCTTTGGGGCAAAGAGGCTTCGCCCCTTTTGAATCCCCAAGGGCAAGGAACCCAATCGCGTCAACTTTCTAAAAGGTTGAGAAATACGAGGGTACTCACAATCCGGCTGACACGAAGACGAATACAGGGAGTGACTGGCAATGGAGAAGAGCCACAGCGAGAGCTACCGCGCGGCCGGGGTGGACATTACCGCCGGCTATGAGGCGGTGCAGCGGATGAAAGCCCATGTGGAGCGCACCCGCACCCCCGGCGTGCTGGCCGGGCTGGGCGGCTTTGGCGGCATGTTTGCGCCAAACCTTGCGGGCATAAAAGAGCCGGTGCTGGTGAGCGGCGCAGACGGCGTGGGCACCAAGCTGCGCCTGGCGCTGCTGTTGGACAAGCACGACACCATTGGCATCGACTGTGTGGCCATGTGTGTGAACGATATCATTTGCGCCGGGGCGAAGCCGCTGTTTTTTCTGGATTACATTGCCTGCGGCAAAAACGTGCCCGAGCGCATTGAGGCCATAGTGGCCGGCGTGGCCGAGGGCTGCGTGCAGGCCGGCTGCGCGCTGGTGGGCGGCGAGACCGCCGAGCACCCCGGCGTGATGCCCGAAGACGACTACGACCTGGCCGGCTTTGCCGTGGGCCTGGCCGACAAAAGCGCCCTGCTGGATAACCGCGGCATGAAGGCCGGCGACGTGCTGATTGCCCTGCCCAGCAGCGGCGTGCATTCCAACGGGTTTTCGCTGGTGCGCAAGGTGTTTGGCATTGAGCAGGACCCCGCCGTGCTGGGCCGCTACGCCGAGCGCCTGGGCCGCCCGCTGGGCGAGGTGCTGTTGCAGCCCACCCGCATCTATGTAAAGCCCGTGCTGGCCCTGCTGGAGGCTGTGCCGGTGCTGGGGCTTTCCCATATCACCGGCGGCGGCTTTTACGAGAATATCCCCCGCTGCCTGCCCGGCGGCCTGAGCGCCCGGGTGGACACCGACACCCTGCGGGTGCCGCCCATTTTTGACCTGATTGCGGAGGTGGGGGGCATTCCCCGGCGGGACATGTTCAACACCTTCAACATGGGGGTGGGCATGTGCTGCGTGGTGCCCGAAGAGCGCCAGGACGCCGCGCTGAAAGCCCTGCGCGGCGCCGGCGAGGACGCCTGGGTGCTGGGCGAAGTGGTGCCCGGCGATGACGGCGTGGTGCTGGCATGAGGCGGGTGGCCGTGCTGGTAAGCGGCGGCGGCACCAACCTGCAGGCGCTGATAGACGCGCGCGACGCCGGGGCCCTGCCCCACGCCAGGCTGGTGCTGGTGCTGAGCAGCAAGGCAGACGCCTTTGCCCTGAAACGGGCCGAGCGGGCGGGCATTCCGGCGCGGGCGGTGCCCCGCAAGAACTATGCCGACGCCGCCGCCTACGATGCGGCGCTGCTGGAAGCATTGCAGGCCCACAACATCGACGTGGTGGTGCTGGCGGGCTTCCTGTCGGTCATCGGGCCGCGGGTGCTGGCGGCCTACCCGAACCGCATCCTCAACGTGCACCCCAGCCTGATACCGGCCTTTTGCGGCGACGGCTTTTATGGCCTTAAGGTGCACGAGGCCGCGCTGGCCCGGGGCGTGAAGCTGAGCGGCGCCACCGTGCACTTTGTGAACGAAATTGTGGACGGCGGCGAAATTCTGCTGCAAAAAGCCGTGGAGGTGCAGCCCGATGACACCGCAGAGACCCTGCAGCAGCGTGTGATGGAACAGGCCGAGTGGATTTTGCTGCCCCAGGCGGTGGAGATGCTGTGCGCGACGATTTCTTAGGGTGGACAATGCGTCAATATTATATTTTTGATGAAAACATGCAAATAAATACTTGATTTTGACCTTGGGGGGTTCAAAAGGGGCGCAGCCCCTTTTGCCCTCGGAGAGATGTTTTTACATTGGAGCCGTAGGCGACCTGCTCTTGATTTTAGCTTGTCATGTGGTTCCATGGGTAGAGGTATGCCGCTCCACCCGAAAGAAGTTGAAGCTATCGACGAAAGGATGGCAAACGATGAGACGTGATTTGCTGGAACTGCTGAAAGCCAACCCCTACCCCGGCCGAGGCATACTGCTGGGCCGCACGCCCGACGGCCGCCGGGGCGTTATCGCCTATTTCATCATGGGCCGCAGCGAAAATTCCCGCAACCGGGTGTTTACCGAAAAGGACGGCGGTATCATCACCGAAGCGGCCGACCCCGCCAAAATGGAAGACCCCAGCCTGATCATCTACGCGCCGGTGCGCAAGCTGCTGGAGAACACCATTGTAACCAACGGCGACCAGACCGACACCATTTACGACCACCTTTCGCGCGATGAAAGCTTTGAAGACGCCTTGCGCACCCGCACCTTTGAGCCCGACGCCCCCAACTACACCCCCCGCATCTCCGGCATGCTGAACCTGTGCTACGACGGCTTCAGCTACAAGCTGAGCATCCTGAAAACGCCGGGCGGGCACGCCCAGTCGGTGCTGCGGTTCTTCTATGAGTATCCCCAGCCCATTGCCGGCGCGGGGCATTTCATCCACACCTACCAGGGCGACGGCAACCTGCTGCCCAGCTTTGCGGGCGAGCCCGTGCCCGTGCGCCTGCCCGATGATATTGCCGCCTTTGGCAAAGCCATGTGGCAGGCGCTGGACGCCGACAACAAGGTGGCGCTGTTTGTGCGGGCCATCCAGCTGGACGGCAGCGAGGAGACCTGGATTTATAACCGCTATGAGAAAAAAGCCTGACCACAGGCCCCAACAGGAGGACCGCTGCTATGAAAGAACTGGCGCTGAAATATGGCTGTAACCCCAACCAGACCCCCGCGCGCATCTTTGTGCAGGAGGGTGAATTGCCGGTGACCGTGCTGAACGGCCGGCCCGGCTATATCAACTTTTTGGACGCGCTGAACGGCTGGCAGCTGGTGAGCGAGCTGAAACAGGCCACGGGCCTGCCGGCGGCGGCTTCCTTCAAGCATGTGTCGCCGGCGGGGGCGGCCATTGGGCTGCCGCTGTCGCCCATACTGCGGCAGGTGTATTTTGTGGACGGCGCGCTACGGCTGTCGCCCCAGGCCTGCGCCTACGCCCGCGCCCGCGGGGCGGACAGGATGTCCAGCTATGGCGACTGGGCGGCGCTTTCCGATACCTGCGACGAAGCCACCGCCCGGCTGCTGCAGCACGAGGTGAGCGACGGCGTCATCGCGCCGGGCTACACCGACGAAGCGCTGGCCATTTTAAAGCAGAAGCGCAAGGGCGGCTACAACATTGTGCAGGTCGACCCCGCCTACACCCCGGCGGCCATTGAGCACAAGGATGTGTTTGGCGTTACCTTTGAGCAAGGGCGCAACGCGGTGGCCATCACCGACGACATGTTGCGGGAAGTGGTGACACAGCACAAAATATTGACCAATGAGCAAAAGCGCGACCTGCTGGTGGCGCTCATCACGCTGAAATACACCCAAAGCAACTCGGTGGCCTATGCCAAGGACGGCCAGGCAATCGGCGTGGGGGCGGGCCAGCAAAGCCGCATCCACTGTACCCGCCTGGCCGGCAACAAGGCCGACAACTGGCACCTGCGCCATCACCCCAAGGTGCTGGGGCTGGACTTTGTGGACGGCATTGGCCGGGCCGACCGCGACAACGCGATAGACCTGTACATTGGCGAGGACGCCGACGACGTGCTGGCCGACGGCGCCTGGCAGCGGGTGTTCAACATGCGGCCCGAGCCGCTGGGCGCCGACGAGCGCAAGGCGTACCTGGCCACCGTTACCGGCGTGGCGCTGGGCAGCGACGCCTTCTTCCCGTTTGGCGACAACATTGAGCGGGCGCAGCGCAGCGGCGTGACGAGTATTGCGCAGCCGGGCGGCTCCATCCGCGACGACCATGTGATTGCCACCTGCGACAAGTATAATATTGCCATGGCGTTTACGGGGCTGCGGCTGTTTTTCCATTAGAGCAGCGGTGCTTTTCGCCTTTGGGGCTGCCGGGGGCGAAGCCCTGGGCATTGAGAAAAAGCCCCTGAATTTAAGATATAAAAGCCATAACCCAGGGGGGGCAACTTTGAAAATTGCGGTGATAGGCAGCGGTGGGCGTGAGCACACCATTGTGGATAAACTGGCACAGAGCAAACGCTGTGGCGAGATTTTTGTGCTGCCCGGCAACGGCGGTATGGCCCGGCAGGCCACCTGTGTGCCCATAAAGGCCACCGACGTGGACGCCGTGGTGGCCTGGTGCGCCGATAATGCCATCGACTATGTGGTGGTGGCGCCCGACGACCCGCTGGCGCTGGGCATGGTGGACGCGCTGGCCAGGCGGGGCATCCCGGCCTTTGGGCCGGACAAGGCGGCCGCGCGCATTGAGGCCAGCAAGGTGTTTGCCAAGGACTTGATGAAACGCTATAACATCCCCACCGCCAAGTGGGAGAGCTTTGACGCGGCGGGGCCTGCGATGGATTACATCCGCACCGAGGGCAGGTACCCGGTGGTGGTGAAGGCCGACGGCCTGGCACTGGGCAAGGGTGTGCTGATTTGCGAAAACGAAGCCGAAGCCCAGGCGGCCATCACCGGCATGATGGTGGACAAGCAGTTTGGCGACAGCGGCAGCCGGGTGGTGGTGGAGGAATTCCTCACCGGCCCCGAGGTGAGCGTGCTGGCTTTTTGCGACGGCGAGACGCTGGCGCCCATGCTGAGCAGCATGGACCATAAGCGCGCGCTGGACGGCGACAAGGGCCTGAACACCGGCGGCATGGGCACCGTGGCGCCCAACCCTTACTACACCGATGCCATGGCCGCCCGCTGCATGGCGGAGATATTCCTGCCCACCGTGCGCGCCATGCAGGCCGAGGGCGCGCCCTTTAAGGGCTGCCTCTATTTTGGCCTGATGCTGACCGCCGACGGCCCCAGGGTGATTGAATACAACTGCCGCTTTGGCGACCCCGAGACCCAAGTGGTGCTGCCCCTGCTGCAGGGCGACCTGCTGGAGATTTTTATGGCCTGCACCGAGGGGACGCTGCGCCCCGACATGGTGGCCTTTGCGCCGGGCGTGGCCGCCTGCGTGGTGATGGCCAGCGGCGGTTATCCCGGCAAGTACGAAACAGGGCTGCCTATCTCCGGGTTGGATGAAGCCGTGGCGTTGCCGGGAACGGCGGTGTACCACGCGGGCACCAAGCTGGAAGACGGCCGGCTGGTGACCGCCGGCGGCCGGGTGCTGGGTGTGACGGCCACGGCTGAGACATTGCAAAAAGCGCTGGACACCGCCTATGAGGCGGTGGGGCGCATCCACTTTGAGGGCGCCCACTGGCGGCGGGATATCGGCCAGAAGGCGTTGCAGGCGGGCGGCTGATAAGCGCTTCCCGCACACAGAAAGCAAACCCCTTGCGGCGGGGCAGGGCGCTTTGCCGCGTTTCTCAAGGCACCTGAACGGTACGACCAAAGTCATTTTAATCGGGGGAAAAGCATGGTTTATCGCATCTACTCGGAAAAAAAGCCGCCGTATGCCGTGGAGGCCCAGGGCCTGGCCGAAGAATTTGCCACACTGCTGGGGGTGAAAGGCCTGCGCGGCGTGCGGGTTTTGAACCGCTACGACGTGGAGGGCATCGACCGTGCGCTTTTCGAGCGGTGTATCCCGACGGTGTTCAGCGAGCCGCCGGTGGATTTGGTGCACGCGGACATCCCCGCCGCCGGCACGGTGTTTGCGGTGGAGTACCTGCCCGGCCAGTTCGACCAGCGGGCCGATTCCGCCGCCGAGTGCGTGCAGCTGCTGGGCGGGGGCGAGCGCCCGCTGGTGGCCAGCGCGCGGGTGTTTTTGCTGGACGGCGACTTGAGCGCGGGGGACCTTGTGGCCATCAAGAAGTATGTGATAAACCCGGTGGAGAGCCGCGAGGCCGCGCTGGACGCCAAAGCCACCCTGAAAACCGACTACCCCGCCCCGCCGCCGGTGGCCGTGCTGGAGGGCTTTTGCGCCATGGGGCCGGCCGCGCTGCCCGGGTTTATTGCGGACTGGGCGCTGGCCATGGACGCGGACGATTTGGCCTTTTGCCAGAAATACTTCCGCGAGGAGGGACGCGACCCCACCCTGACCGAGCTGCGGATGATAGACACCTACTGGAGCGACCACTGCCGCCACACCACCTTTGGCACATTGCTGGAGCATATTGCCATCACCGACGAAAACACCCTGAAAAGCTACAACAACTATGTGGCCCTGCGCAGCCGCCTGTATGGCGATAAGGCCAGGCCCCAAACGCTGATGGACATTGCCACCATTGGCGCCAAAGCCATACGCGCCAAAGGCGGCCTTAAGAACCTGGACGTGAGCGACGAGGTGAACGCCTGCAGCGTGGTGGTGCCGGTGGACAACGACGGCGAAAAAGAGGACTGGCTGCTGCTGTTTAAAAACGAGACGCACAACCACCCCACCGAGATAGAGCCCTTTGGCGGCGCGGCCACCTGCATTGGCGGCGCCATACGCGACCCCCTGGCCAGCCGCGGCTATGTGTTTGGCGCCATGCGCGTTACTGGCGCGGGCAACCCCCTGGCCCCGGTGGATGAGACTTTGCCCGGCAAGTTGCCCCAGCGCAAGCTGGTAACCACGGCGGCGGCCGGCTATGCCAGCTATGGCAACCAGATAGGCCTGGCCACCGGCCAGGTGACGGAGATATACCACCCCGGCTATGTGGCCAAGCGCATGGAGGTGGGCGCGGTGCTGGGCGCGGTGCCCCTGGCCAACGTGCGCCGGTTTGAGCCCGCCCCCGGCGACGTGGTGATTTTGCTGGGCGGCCGCACCGGGCGCGACGGCATTGGCGGCGCCACCGGCAGCAGCAAGGCGCACAAGGTGGAAAGCGTGGAGGAATGCGGCGCCGAGGTGCAGAAGGGCAACGCCCCGGTGGAACGCAAGCTGCAAAGGCTGTTCCGCAACCCGCAGGCCGCCCGGCTCATCAAGCGCTGCAATGACTTTGGCGCCGGCGGCGTGAGCGTGGCCATTGGCGAGCTGGCCGACGGCATCAAGGTGAACCTGGATGTGATCCCCAAAAAATACGACGGGCTGGACGGCACCGAGCTGGCCATCAGCGAGAGCCAGGAGCGCATGGCCGTGGTGGTGGACGCCGGCAGCGTGGTGGAGTTCATCACCCTGGCCGACGACGAGAACCTGGAGGCCACCCCCGTGGCCACGGTAACCGCCCCCAAACGCCTGGTGATGACCTGGCGCGGCGAGACCATTGTGGATATATCGCGCGAATTTCTCAACTCCAACGGCGCCGAAAAGCGGGCCGACGTGACGGTGGGCGCCCTGCCCATGCCCGAGCTGCCCGCCCCGGCCGGCAGTTCGCTGGCCCAGCGGCTGGCCGCCATGGCGGGAGACCTGAACCGCTGCAGCCAGAAGGGCCTGGCGGAGCGGTTTGACGCCACCATTGGCGCGGCCAGTGTGCTGATGCCCTTTGGCGGGCGCTACCAGCTGACGCCCGCCCAGGCGCTGGTGATGAAGCTGCCGGTGCTGGGCGAGACCACCACCTGCGCCGGCATGGCCTTTGGGTTCGACCCCTATCTTTCCGAACAAAACCCCTACGTGGGGGCCTACCTGGCAGTGGTGGAGAGCGTTTCCAAGCTGGCGGCCTGCGGCTTTGCGCTGCGGGACATGCGGCTGTCCTTCCAGGAATACTTCGAGCGGCTGCGCGGCGACGCCACCCGCTGGGGCAAGCCCTTCGCCAGCCTGCTGGGCGCCCTGCAGGCCCAGCTGGACCTGGGCGTGGCGGCCATTGGCGGCAAGGACTCCATGTCCGGCAGCTTTGAGGCGCTGGACGTGCCGCCCACGCTTATCTCCTTCGCGGTGGCGCCGGGCGACACCCGGCAGGTCATCAGCAACGAGTTCAAGCTGCCGGGCAGCCGCCTGGCCTGGCTGCGGCCGGCCAGCCCCGACGGCCTGCTGCCCAACCACACCAGCATGAAGCTTGTGCTCACCCAGCTGGAAAAGCTGATCCGTGATAAATCGGTGCTGGCGGTGCAGGCCGTGGGCGCCGGCGGCGTGGCCGAGGCACTGTTCAAGATGGGCCTGGGCAGCCGCCTGGGCGTGCAGCTGGACGCCGGGTTTGATACCGAACGCCTCTTCACGCCGGCCATTGGCAGCTTTATAGTGGAGCTGGACGCCGAGGTGACGGTGGGCGAGGTGCTGGGCGAGACCATTGGCCGCTACCATTTTGAGGCCGGCGGCGAGGTGGTGGAGCTGGAACCGGTGCGCATTTTGTGGGAAAACAAGCTGCAGCCGGTGTTCCCCTACAAGGCCGTGGCCGAGGGTGACGTGGGCGACGTGCCCGACGTTGGCGTGGAGCCCGAGCAGCGCCGCGCGCCCAAGGTGGGCATTGCCCGGCCGCGCGCGCTGATACCGGTGTTCCCCGGCACCAACTGCGAGTATGACACCGCCCGCGCGCTGCGCCGGGCCGGCGCCGAGCCGGAGATCTTCGTGGTGCGCAACCTGACGCCCGACCAGGTGGCAAACAGCGCCAGCCTGCTGGCCGAACGCATCAACGAGAGCCAGATGATTGTGCTGCCGGGCGGGTTTTCGGGCGGCGACGAGCCCGAGGGCAGCGCCAAACTGATTGCCGCGTTTTTCCGCGGGCCGGCAGTGGCCGAGGCCGTTACCAGGCTGCTGGAGGCGCGCGACGGCCTGATGCTGGGCATCTGCAACGGCTTTCAGGCGCTGGTGAAGCTGGGGCTGCTGCCCCATGGCAAAATCACCGACATGCAGCCCGACAGCCCCACACTCACCTTCAACACCATAGGCCGCCACCAGAGCATGCTGGTGCGCACCCGGGTGGCCAGCAACCTGTCGCCCTGGCTGATGCACACCGAGCCGGGCGCGGTGCATACCGTGGCCGTCAGCCACGGCGAGGGCCGCTTTGTGGCCGGCGCGCAGCAGCTGGAAGCGCTGAAGGCCGGCGGGCAGATAGCCACGCAGTATGTGGACCTGGCCGGCGCGCCGACCATGGACGTGCAGTTCAACCCCAACGGCAGCGCGTGGGCCATAGAAAGCATTTGCAGCCCCGACGGCCGGGTGCTGGGCAAGATGGGCCACAGCGAGCGCACGGGCGAGCGGCTGTACATCAACGTGGCAGGCAACAAGCACCAGCCGCTGTTTGAGGGCGGTGTGAATTATTTTGCACTGTAGCATGGCTGCCACCTTTGGCTGGCCTGCTGCTAAGGCGCCACACGGCACGCCCCTGCGTGCCCTATTCAAAACCGTGATATGAAAGGGGGCCTGCCCCATGCTGCTGGAACCATTGCCCCAGGACTTTTCGGTGTGCCGGCTGGAAAAAGAACACCCGCAGCTGCTGGACGGGGACTTTATTTTCTTTGCCAAAACAGACGACGAAGTCTCGCTGGTGTGCGAAACGCGCCTGGCCCCGCCCGACGCCGAGCAAGCCGAGCACGGCTGGCGCGCGCTGCGGGTGGCCGGCACGCTGGACTTTGGCATGGTGGGGGTGTTGGCCGGTATCTCGGGCGTGCTGGCAGCAGGCAAGGTGCCCCTGTTTGCGGTTTCCACCTTTAACACCGACTATATTCTGGTGAAGCAGGCGGACTGGCCCGCCGCCCTGCAAGCCCTGGCCGACGCCGGCTATACCCTTGGAGGACAGGATGCGCCACGATAGATATGTCTCCCCGTTTGAGACCCGCTATGCCTCGGATGCCATGCAGTTTATCTTCTCGCCCGACAATAAGTTTCGCACCTGGCGCCGGTTGTGGATCGCCCTGGCGCGCGCCGAGCAGGCCGAGGGGCTGGACATTTCCGAAGCGCAGATAGCCGAGCTGGAGGCCCATAAGGACGACATCAACTACGCAGCCGCCGAGGCGCGTGAAAAAGCGGTGCGCCACGATGTGATGGCCCACGTGTGGGCCTACGGGCAGCAGTGCCCGGCCGCGGCGGGCATCATCCACCTGGGGGCCACCAGCTGCTATGTGGGCGACAACACCGACATTCTGGTGATGAAAGAGGGCCTTGGGCTGCTGCGCCAAAAGCTGCTGGGCGTGATGCAGCTGCTGGCCGACTTTGCCGAGCGCTACCGCGCCCTGCCCGCGCTGGCCTACACCCACCTGCAGCCCGCCCAGCTTACCACGGTGGGCAAGCGGGCCAGCCTGTGGCTGCATGAGTTTTACATGGACTATATCGAGATAGAGAACCGGCTGGAAAACCTGGCGCTGCTGGGCAGCAAGGGCACCACCGGCACCCAGGCCAGCTTTATGGCACTGTTTGCCGGCAACGACGCCAAAGTGCTTGGGGTGGAACAGCGCATTGCCGCCGAGATGGGCATGGCCAAGGTGGTGCCGGTGAGTGGGCAGACCTACTCCCGCAAGGTGGACTATCAGGTGCTGACGGCGCTTTCGGGCCTTGCGCAGAGCGCCAGCAAGCTTGCGGGCGACCTGCGTATTTTGCAGAATTTCAAGGAGATGGAGGAGCCGTTCGAGACCGACCAGATTGGTTCCTCCGCCATGCCGTATAAACGCAACCCCATGCGCAGCGAGCGCATAAGCGCGCTGAGCCGGTATATCATGGCCGACTGCCTGAACCCCGCGATGACCGCCGCCAGCCAGTGGTTTGAGCGCACGCTGGACGACAGCGCCAACCGCCGCGTGGCCGTGGCCGAGGCCTTTTTGGCCGCCGACGCCGTGCTGAACCTGCTGCTGAACGTGTGTGACGGCCTGGTGGTGTACCCCCGGGTGATTGCCGCGCGGGTGGCCGCCGAGCTGCCCTTTATGGCCACCGAGAACATCATGATGCGGGCGGTGCAGCAGGGCGGAGACCGCCAGGAACTGCACGAGCGGCTGCGCAAGCATAGCCTGGCGGCGGCCCGGGTGGTGAAGGAGGACGGCCTGCCCAACGACCTTTTGGCCCGCATAGCGGCCGACCCGGCCTTTGGCCTCACCCAAGCCGAGCTGGAAGCCACGCTGGACCCCGCCGCCTTTGTGGGCCGCGCGCCCCGGCAGGTGGAGGACTTTTTGCGGGAGGTTATCCGGCCGGTGCTGGCCGCTGGCGCGGGAGACATTGCCACGGCGGCTGCGCTGAAGGTGTAGGCAATAAAAAAACCGGAGTCTGTGCGGCAGCGCAACAGCCCGGTTTTTTGTTTTAGCAACAAGAGGACAGACCATTTCAGTTGTCTGTTTTGATGACACCATGCTCTTTTTCAAACGCCTCTACGTGTTTGCGTATCATGCGCTCCAGCTCTTTATTGGCAGAGCGGTCATTATAGGCCGCGATAAAACGCAATTTTTCAAGCAAGGCAGCATCTATGCGCAAGGTATAGCGCGGTATGGCAATTTTTTCCATGGTCAATCGCTTCCTTCCTGTGGTCGTTGAGTTTAACTTACCACAGTGACGTCATTTATCGTCTAAAAGACGAAATAGTGACGAAACATTGACGCACTATATTTTTCCTGCTATCATAGCCATGAGGTGATGGCGATGCCCGACTATGAGGCCATGTATTTCAAGCTGTTGGGGGTGCAGGCAACCGCCATTGAACTGATGCAGGAGGCGGCGCGCGAGACCGAGCGCCAGTTTTTGTGGCCGGAAGACCCGCCCGCCGTTCTGCTGCCGAGCCAAAAAGATGCAGGGGAATGACAAAACCGGGGCGGCGCCTGCCGTCCCGGTTGCCTTATGCCTTGCGGCGCGGGCCATCGCTTACCCTGCCGCCTTATTTTTCACCATCAGGTTTTTGCCGCCACCGGGGATGCGGTCGTACCGTGTCTCAAACTCGCCGGTATACTCGATGAGCTTGTGCAGCTTGGAAAAACCGTAGTTGCGGGTGTCGAAGTCGGCGTACATGCGGCCCAAAATATCGCCTATCTGGGAAAGGGACATGTAGCCGTCCTCGTTGCTGTCCTTATCCAGCAGCTCACGTATGCGGTGCACAATTTCCTCCAGCGGCACAAAGCCGGCGCTGGCTTCGTCCTGGATATCGGCGTGGTTGAAGCCATTGGCCGGCAGGGCTTCCGCCGGTATTTCGGGCGCGGTATCGGCCGGGGCGTCGGCCACTGCTTTGGCGGCGGTTTTGCTGGTGCGGCGGGCGGGCTTGGCCGCCGGCTGCTTTACGGCTTTGGCGGCAGGCTTGGGCTGGGCGCTGGAGGCGTTCATCAGCACGTCCAGGTACTTGAAGGTGTCGCAGGCCGATTTGAAGGCCATGGGGGTTTTGCTCTCGCCCATGCCAATCACGAACATGCGGCTCTCCCGCAGGCGGCTGGCCAGGCGGGTGAAGTCGGAGTCGGACGAGACGATGCAAAAGCCGTCGCAGTTTTTGGTGTACAGGATGTCCATCGCGTCGATGATCATGGCGCTGTCGCTGGCGTTTTTACCCTGGGTGTAGCTGAACTGCTGGATGGGCGTGAGGTTGTTTTCCAAAAGGCGCTTCTTCCAGCTGGCCATCTCGGGGTTGGTCCAGTCGCCATAAATGCGCTTGTACGCCGGGGTGCCGTAGGTGCTCAGCTCGTCCAGAATCACCTTGATGTATTTGGGCGAAACGTTTTCCGCGTCTATAAGCAGGGCGATGATGCGGCCGCTTTCTTCCATGATGGTTCCTTTCCGGCCGGCAGGGCGCGGCCACGGGCAACGGTTTTGGGCGCTGTACCCATTGTATCACAAAAGCCCGCGCGTAAAAAGCGGCAAAAGCGTGGGCTTTAACTTGCGGTACGACGGGCGGAATGGTATACTTTTTAAGTATAGAATGCATTTGCGGCGGCTTTGGGCTGCCGCGCGAAAGGGGAACCGGTTTGGACACGCACCGTAGCGGGCCGCAGCAGGCCCGGCCAAACCCGGCCACACCCCGGCCCGGGCAGAAGGAGATAAAGCAGTTGACCGATGAGATAGACGCGCTGCTTAGCAGGCAGCTATCCACCCCCACAGGCGCCGCCCAGGGCGGGACGCCGGCTTCGCTGCCTGCCCAAACGGAGGCGCCGCCGGCAAAAACACCCCTTGGCCCGGTGGAAAGGGGCTTGGCACAGGCGGAAGCTGAGGCCCCGCAGCAGGCGCCCATGGCCCCGCAGCAGGCGCCCATGGCCCCGCCCAAAGACGCAACACCCCGCTGGGCGGCCATTACCCCGGCGGCGGCAGAAGGGAATGCTGCGCAAAAGGATACCGCGCCCGCCCCGCTGTCCAAGGCCGTACAGCTACGTAAAGCGGACATGGCGCCGACCCGGCCAATGGAAAGCGACACCCTGGCCGAAGGGCAAGCCGCCGAGGTGCGGCATTCCAAAGCTCCACCCAGCCAATCGGCAGAGGCTCCGGCACAAACAGCAGCGCCGGCCCCAAGCCACACCCACTGGGAAGGGGTGGAGGCGCTGGAGAAAGCCGCGCGGCGGCAGGCAAAATATGACGCCCCGGCAGCAGCCGAACCAGGCGCGCGGGTATCATCGGCGGGCATAACCCCGCCGGAAACCATTGCGGCGCCGGCGGCCACCCCGCCCCCGGCAGGCAAAAGCAGCTCGGTGGACATAGACGCCCCGCTGGCCGGCATTATGGACGGCGCGGCGGCCAAGGCGGCAGCTGAACAGCCCGACCCCGAAGCCGAAAGGCGCGCCGCACAAAAGCGCCGCCAGGAGGATTTTGCCGCCCGCCAAAAAGAGGTGGAGCGCAGCATCATGCGGGAGCGCAGGCGCATCAAGATGAGCCGCGAGCGCCTGGTGATTGAATGGCTGGCCATTTTGCTGGGGGCGCTGGTGGTGGTGTTCCTGCTCACCCAGTTTGTTTTTGTCAACGCCCGGGTGCCCACCGAGTCGATGGAGGACACCATCAACGTGGGCGACCGCGTGCTGGGCTACCGGCTGGCCTACCTCTCGGACGCGCCGCAGCGCGGGGAGATTGTCATCTTCAACTACCCCGACGATGAGCGCCAGCTGTACGTGAAGCGCATTGCCGGCCTGCCGGGCGAGGAGCTGGAGATCCGCGAGGGGATCGTTTACATCAACGGTGTGGCGGAGCCGTCGCTCAACGACCACATAAAAGACGCACCGCAGGGCAACTTTGGCCCCTACAACATACCGGCGGACAGCTACTTCATGCTGGGGGACAACCGCAACCGCTCGTGGGACTCCCGCTACTGGAAGAACACCTATGTGACCTTTGAGCAGATAGTGGGCAAGGCGATCTACCGGTTTTACCCCAGCGTAAACAAGCTGGAGTAGCGCGGCGGCATCCGGCCAAACCATCACGATACAGGCGGGCACCGACATGCAGGCGAACATGCAGAAGCAACCCAAGCATAGACAGGCGGGCAGCCCGGGGGCGGCCCGCCTGTGCTGCATGCTGCTGCTGGCGGTACTGGCCACGGCGTGCCTGGGGGCGTCTGCCGGGCAGGTGGGTGCTGGGAATGCCGCCGGTGCGTTGACGGCGGCCGGGGCGCAGATAACAGGCGGCCTTGCCGATGATGCCGATGCGGGATATGCCGCCGATACAGCCACGCCACTGGCGCTGGGCAATAACCCCTTTGCTTTCCGGCTGCGCCTGAACGGCCAAGTGCTGGCCCTGCCCGCCCCGGTGGCCGATTTATTGGCGGCCGGCTGGGAAGCCGCGCTGCCGGCCGACGCCCTGCTGCCGGCCCAGACCACGCTGGATACTACGCTGACGCTGGAGGGCTGGGAGATTGCCATCCAGCTGGCCAACCTGGAGGCAGAAGCCCTGCCCTGGCAGGCGTGCAGCGTTATTCGGCTGGCGCTGGAGGAAGCGGCTTCGCCTACCATTGAGCTGCCCGGCGGGTTTGGCTGGCGCAGCGGCCTTCAGGCGCTATTGGAGGCTTGCGGTGTGCTCGATAAGGATGCCACGGATACCACTTTGAGCTATACCACCAGCCCGCAGTCGGGCCTGGCGTTTACCTTCGATACCAAGGGCCTGCTGGTGGGGCTGGCCATGTGGAACCGCACCGGGCGCCCCGCCCCGCCCCTGGCCACCACCCTGCCGCCCGAGCTACTGGCCTACACCCCGCCCGCCGCCCTAAGCGGCGACTGGCGGGATTTCACCGTGGCATACGCCGGGGTGCTGTACACCTTGCCGGCGCCGGTGGCGGCTTTTTTGGAAAATGGCTGGACACTGCGCGACAGCGGCGAGGTGCCCGCCGCCGGCAGCCTGATGCGGGTGTGCCTGCAAAAAGGCACCCAGGTGCTGCGCACCACGCTGCATAACTACAGTGCCGCCGCCCAGCCGCTGGAGGGCTGCTTTGTAACCATGGTGGAGAGCACCCCAATGGGCGCAAACCTGCCGCTGGCGCTGCCGGGGGGCGTAACCGAGGCCAGCGGCCTGGCCGAGATAGAAGCCGCCTGGGGCCCGGCCACCGAGGTGGACCGCACCGGCTATAACACCCGCGACTACTACTGGCTGGCCGGCGCCGGCCAGGTGGTGGTGCGGGTGGAGCGCAGCGAGGAACGGGTGGTGGATTTAGAGGTGTGGCACGCGCCGGGCAGCCTGCCAGATGGGTGATGGGCGTACCTATTTTGCGTTTTCAAACGGTGATTGTTTTATGAAAAAGAATTTGGGCCAGCATTACAGCGAACTGGCAAAACGAAATTTAAGAAGGCTGAAAGAAGACAGCCATTGGACAGTTCCGCAAATGGCGATGCAGTTGGAGCTGAGCGAAAGCTATGTTGGAAAACTGATCAGCCTGAAATCGGATAAAGTGCCGTCCATCTATCTGCTGGGGCAGATATGCGAGAAGGCCAACGTCACCATCGATTATTTTTTTGAAGAATGTTGATGGATGGGGATGCCGCGAACAACACGCCGATACTGAAAGCCGTTGCCCAAAGTGGCAACGGCTTTCATATTCTATAGAGAACAGTGGGCGGTGTGCAGTGAGTTGCTGCACAACTTAGAACTTGTATTCAACCATTCATCGGTTGAATACAAGCTCTTAGTCCTGCCGCGACGTGGAGAAATCCTCCTCCATCGGCCAGGTGGCCCAGGCGTTCAGGGCGGGGCCGGCGGTGTGCCCGGCGCTGTATTCGTAATAGCCCTGCGCGGCAATCATGGCGGCGTTGTCGCCGCTGTATTCCAGCGCGCACAGCTTGAGAGCAAGGCCGGCAAGGGCGGCTTTTTCGGCGGCCAGCTGGCGCAGCAGGCTGTTGGCGGCCACGCCGCCGGCCAGGCACACGGTGCGGCTGCCGGCAGCAGCGGCGGCGGCCATCAGCTTATCGGTGAGGATATCGGCCACCTTCTGCTGGAAGGACGCGGCCAGGCCCGGCACATCCAGCGCTTCCCCCTTCATGGCGGCCTGGTTGGCCAGGTTCATCACGGCGGTTTTCAGGCCCGAGAAGCTGACGTCGTAGGGGCCGGGGGCCTTGGGGGTGGGCAGGGTGTAGGCGGTGGGGCTGCCCGCCTGCGCCGCCGCACTGATGGCCGGCCCGCCGGGGTAACCGAGGCCCAGCGTGCGGGCCACCTTGTCAAAGGCTTCGCCGGCGGCATCGTCCACCGTGCGGCCCAGTACGGTGAAGTGGGTATAGTCATCTACCCGCACATAGTGGCAGTGCCCGCCGCTGGCCACCAGGCACAAAAAGGGCGGAGCGAGGCCAGGGTGGGTGAGATAGAGCGAGGCCACGTGCCCGCGCAGATGGTGCACCGGCACCAGTGGCTTGCCGGCGGCAAAGGCCAGCCCCTTGGCAAAGTTGACCCCCACCAGCAGTGCGCCAATAAGCCCCGGCGCGGCGGTAACAGCCACGGCGTCCACGCCTTGCGCCGTCACACCGGCATCGGCCAGGGCTTTTTCCACCACCCCGCTTATCGCCTCAATGTGGCGGCGGCTGGCAATCTCCGGCACAATGCCGCCGTAAAGCGCCTGTTCCTCCACGCTGGAGGCAACAACGCTGGACAATACCCGCCGGCCGTCCTCCACAACAGCGGCGGCGGTTTCATCGCAGCTGGTTTCTATCCCCAATAGCTTCATGTGTGTCTCCTGGCACAAAAGTGCTTTGAGACACGGCTCAAAGCATCAAATAAGTTATATAATTAGCATACTATATTATAATTAAAACACTTTTAATAATGCAAAACAGCATTAACGGCTATGGCTAATAGGACCACGCCGCCGGGCGGCCGGGCAGCGCCAGGCCCAAAAGCAAGCCGTTTTCGGTGGGGTGGCTGTACATGCCGTGCCGGTAGGACAGCAGCTTAAAGCCCAGCCTCTGGTACAGCGCCAATGCCCCGAAGTTCGAAGCGCGCGCCTCCAGCAGAATCCGCTCGGTCCCCTCGGTGGCCAATTGGGCAAAGGCCGTCTGCAACAGCTGGCGGGCCACGCCATGGCGGCGGTGGGCTTCGTCCACCACCACCTGCTGTAAATCGGCGTTGCCGGGGGTGCATAAAAAGCAGGCAAAGCCGGCCACAGTACCATCCTGCAGTGCTACAAAGGCCCGGTGGGTGCCGCCGTCTTCGGCCTTTTCCAGGTTGGCGCGGCTCCAGGGGTCGGGCGCCTGGGCGGCAATGCGGGCGCAGTCGTCCAGGTGTGCTTCGGCCAGTGGCACAATCAGCAGTGTGTCGGGCATGTGGTTTCCTCCAAAGAAGCATTCGGAAAAGATGCTCCATCGTCTTGATCAAAGCGTCTTCGCTTGGCCACAGCATTGCAGGCAGCCCGGCGGTATGCTCCCATCAGAAGCATATCAGCCCTTGGCTTCCAGCCAGTTGCGCCCGGTGTGTACGTCGGTTTGCAGGGGGATGGCCAGCTGCGCCGCACCCTCCATCTCCTCTTTCAGCAGGGCACATACGGCGTCGGCCTCGGCCTCGGGCGCTTCCACAATCAGCTCGTCGTGCACCTGCAGCACCAGCCGGGCTTGCAGGCCCTCGCTGCGCAGGCGCTGCCACACGCGTATCATCGCCAGCTTGATGATATCGGCGGCGGTGCCCTGTATGGGCGTGTTCAGCGCAATGCGCTCGCCCAGCGCGTGGATGTTGCGGTTGCTGCTGGCAAGCTCGGGCAGGGGGCGGCGGCGGCCATAAAGGGTTTCCACGTAGCCGTGCGCCTCGCCAAAGGCGACGGCCTTTTCCATGTAGCCCCGCACGCCGGGGAAGCTGTCCAGGTAATTCTGGATGAACTGGTTGGCCTCCTTGACCGAGACGCCGATGTCCTTGGACAGGCTGTAGGCCCCAATGCCGTACACGATGCCAAAGTTGACCGCCTTGGCGGATGAGCGCATCTGCGGGGTGACCATTTTGAGGGGCACGCCGTTCACCCGGGCGGCGGTGGCTTTGTGGATGTCCTCGCCGTCGCGGAAGGCCTGCAGCATGGCGCCGTCGCCCGAAATATGGGCCAGGATGCGCAGCTCGATCTGGCTGTAGTCGGCGTCGGCCAGCACCTGGCCGCCCGGCGCGGTGAAAAACTTGCGCAGCCGGCTGCCCAGCTCGGTGCGGATGGGGATGTTTTGCAGGTTGGGCTCGTTGGAGCTCAGCCGCCCGGTGCGGGCCTCGGTTTGGTTGAAGGTGGAGTGGATGCGCCCGTCCGGGCCAATGAGCTTGAGCAGGCCCTCCACATAGGTGGCATTCAGCTTCTGGTAGGTGCGGTACAGCAGAATGGTGTCGATGACCGGGCTGTATTCGCGCAGGCTTTCCAGCGTTTCGGCGTCGGTACTCCAGCCGCTTTTGGTTTTCTTGCGGTGGGGCAGGCCCATTTTGTCGAACAGGGCCTCGCCCAGCTGCTTGGGGCTGTTCAGGTTGAACTCGTAGCCCACCGTCTCGTAGATGGAAGCCAGTTGCCTGGTCAACTCGGTCTGCAGCTCATCTCCAAAGGCGCGCAGGCCGCCCGAGTCCAGCTGCATGCCCACCAGCTCCATGGAGGCCAGCACCTCGGCCAGGGGCAGTTCTATTTCCCGCAGCAATTTGCCCATGCCGGCCTCGGTGCAGCCGGCGTCCAGCGCGGCGAACAGTGGGGCCAGCAGGGGCGCGTCGGGGTATTCCGGGCAGGCAAACGCGGGGGCAACGCCGTACTCGGCGGCCAGGCGCTCCACGGTGTAGGTGCTGGCGCCAGGGTTCAAAAGGTAGGCGGCCAGTTTGCCGTCGAAGGTGACGTTCCTGGCCCGGCGGGCGCCGCCACTGTCGGCCAGCACCAGCCGGTGCAGGGGTTTGGCGTCAAAGGCGCGTATCTCGGCGGCGCTGTCACGCAGCACGGAAAGCAGGCCGGCGTCATCGTTTTGCGCAAAGTAAACCTTGTGGGCGGCTTCGGGCACCAGCAGCCAGCCGCCCTCGGCGGGGGCCATGTACACCACGCCCAGCAGGTTGCCCTGCAGCGGCTGGGCTTTTATGCCGGGCAGCAGGGGGGCATCGGCCTGGGGGGCGTCAGGCGCCGGGGTGGCGTCCAGGCCCAGGCGATCCAGTATGCTGCCCATCTCCAGCCGGCTGAGCAGCGCGGCCGCGGCGGCGGGGTCGCCCGCTTGTTTGACATAGGCGCCGGGGGCGGTGTCCACCGGGGCGTCACAGTCGATGACGGCCAGCTTCATGCTCATGTTGGCGCTGTCGTGCCCGGCCAGCAGCTTCTGGCGCATGCCGGGCTTGATGGCCGCGTCGTCGATGTGATCATACACGCCCTGCAGGCTGCCAAACTGCTGGATGAGCGCGAAGGCGGTTTTCTCGCCCACGCCCGGCACGCCGGGGATGTTGTCGGACGCGTCGCCCATCAGCGCTTTTACGTCGATGAGCTGTTTGGGGGTAACGCCGTATTGTTCCTTCACGGCGGCCACGTCCATCACCCGGGTTTCGCCCTTGCCAAACTTGGTGGTGGTCAGCAGCACGTCCACGCCGGGGGCCACCAGCTGCAGGCTGTCGCGGTCGCCGGTGGCCAGGCGGCAGGCGTCGCCCCGTTTTTCGCAGGCGGCGGCCAGCGTGCCCAAAATGTCGTCGGCCTCGTAGCCCTGGCGGCTTACCTCGGCGTAGCCCAGCAGGGCCAGCAGCTCCTTCAGCACCGGCATCTGGCCGGCCAGCTCGTCCGGCATGCCCTTGCGCCTGGCCTTGTAGCCGTCGTACAGCTCGTGCCGGAAGGTGGGGCCCGAAAGGTCGAACGCGATGGCCACCTCGTCCGGCTTTTCGTCGGCCTCAAGCTTCAGCAGAATGTTCATGAAGCCGAAGATGCCATTGGTGTATTCGCCGTTCTTGGTGGTCAGCAGCTTGATGCCGTAAAAGGCGCGGTTCAGGATGCTGTTGCCGTCCAGTACCAGTAGTTTCATGGGAAGTCCTTTTTTCAGAGGTTATTCGGATAGGTCGGGCCCCGCGGCCAGGCTGCATATCCCGGCGGCCATGGCAAAAAAAGCGCACAGGGCGGCCGGCAGATGGGGGTGCCCGCCACGCCAGGCGGTATAAATGGCGGTGAGGCCGTCGGCAGCGCCTATCGTATCATCGCCGCCGCCAAAATCGTCATCGAACATATCGGGCAGGGGCTGTGGCGGCAGGCGGCCGCCGGCAAAGTGCACCAGGGTGCGGCCCGCTGCCACGGCACCAAATACCACGGCCAGCAGGGTGAAAAAACGTTGAAGTGCTTTCATATCATCGCCTCCTGTTTTGGATGGATGGTGTGCGCTTCTGTGCAATAATATACCACAGAATCTCGTTTTATGATATAATAGCTTCGGCCCGATAACGGGCTGCTTCCATTTTACAGCGGAACACACCAGGCAGGGGAGGAACGGCATTGCGCATTGGCGCCATAGAGATAAACCCCGGCGCCGCGCTGGCCCCCATGGCGGGCATAAGCGACAGCGCCATGCGGGCGGTGTGCCTGCGGCAGGGCGCGGCCTTTACCGTAAGCGAGATGGTGAGCGCCAAGGCCCTGACCATGAACGACCGCAAAAGCCTGGCCCTGCTGCGCTGGCCGGCGGATGCCACCCGCCCGGCCGGGCCTTATGGGGTGCAGCTGTTTGGCCACGAGCCCGACGTACTGGCTGAGGCTATCCATAGGCTGGACGGCGAGGATTTTGACTTTTTAGACCTGAACATGGGCTGCCCGGCGCCCAAGATTGTAAGCCATGGGGACGGCGCGGGCCTGCTGCGCGAGCCCGCCAAAGCAGAGGCTTTTGCCAGAGCCGCCGTGGCCGCCAGCCGCCGCCCGGTAACAGCCAAGCTGCGCCTGGGCTGGGACGACGCCACCATGACCGGCACCGAGGTGGCCAGGCGCTGCGAAGCCGCCGGTGTGCAGCTGCTGGCCGTACACGCCCGCACCCGCGCCCAGCAGTACACGCCGGGCGTCAATTTTGAGGCGGTGGCCGCAATAAAGCGGGCGGTGGGTATTCCGGTGCTGTTCAACGGCGACATTGCCAGCGCCGATGACGCGCTGTACGCCCTGCGGCAAACCGGCTGCGACGGCGTGATGGTGGGCCGCGCCGCGGTGGGCGACCCGTTTTTGTTTGCGCAGATACGCGCGGCCCTGGCCGGCGAAACACCCCCGCCGCCGCCCACCCTGCGCCGGCGGCTGGCCGTGATGGAGCAGCAGGTGCGCGCCATGTGCGACGAAAAAGGCGAAGGGCGCGCCATGCGCGAAGCCCGCAAGGTGGCCGCCGGCTACATGCGCGGCCTGCACGGCGCCGCCGCCCTGCGCAAAGCGGCCCACGCGCTTACCTATTACACCGATTTGGCTGATTTGATGGCTTTGGCCCAGCGGTATAATAGTTAAGAAGTTTACCGTGTTGGCCGGTGCGCGCGCCGGCCCGCCCCCGGCACCGCGATGCCTGCCACTCGGATTGAAAACATAAGACACACCGGTGACACCTGTTGTGTTGGTTGCCGGGCACATCTGCCCGCCGGTGCCGCGGCAATGGCCGCCACGTGCGGGGAAGCAGCAGGGCACACTGACGTTGCCTGCCAAGTGAAGTAGCTTGTGCCGGCCATTGCCGCGGCACCAACGAACAGCTGTACCCAACAGCCAAGGGAAGCATGCCTGTTACTGTGCCTAGTCTTGACCTTGACTCTGCGTTGTATCGCGGAGCCGCCCGATAGCGTTTAGGGGTTCAGGGGAACGCAACCCCCGAAACTTCTTTGTTACTTTCTTGGTTACAAGAAAGTAAGGTCTCGCCCGTAAGTTATCAATTCGAGCAAGTTCAATAAAAGCAAAGCAAGTTTCTTATTTCGTCAGCTCATCCAGGTCCTTCTCATAGCACGGCAAAAAGTGCGCCACAAAATAATCGGCCGCCGGGCAGGCCATGCCGCGCAGCTTTTCCAGCTGCTGGGCCTTGGCACTGCGAAACTCGGTGTTGCCGGCGCTCTCCTCTTCCAGGCATTTCACCAGCGCGCTCAGGCAGTCGGCGGCTTTCAGCAGTGTGGCTTCCCGGGCGGTAAGCGCTTCGCCGGTGAGGTAGGGCCGCAGGGCCGGGCGCAGGGCCTCGGGCAGCAGCTTGGCCAGGCTACAGGCGCTTTCCTTCTCCAGCGCCTTGTAGGCCGTGCGCAGCGTTTCGTTTTTGTACTTCACGGGGGTGGGCATGTCGCCGGTCAGTATCTCGCTGGCGTCGTGGTACAATGCCGCCACGGCAACCGTTTCGGGGCGCACGGCCTGCCCGCCCGGCAGGCCGGTGTCTATCAGCGCCAGCACATGGGCAATAACCGCCGTTTCCGCCGTGTGCTCGCTCAGGTTTTCGGTGCGGGTGGCGCGCATCAGCCCCCAGCGGGTGATGTATTTCATGCGGCCCAGCAGGGCGCAAAAGGCGTAGGTGTCCATGGTTTCCATGTTCGGGCATCCTCTCTTGATTTCCAGCCGCCGTGCAGCCATGCCGGCGCGGTTTTGTTCAGATACACAGTATAACATATTGGAGGCACGATGGTGAGCGAAACAAGGAAAGTGCGTAGCCCACTGCTGAAACAGCCCGGCATGAACGGCACCCTGCTAAGCTTTTTGCTGGGCCTGGCGGGTGCTTTGGCCATCTTTTTGCCCTATTTGATCGTGGATAAAGGCTTCTTTCTCTACTGCGGCGACTATAACTCCCAGCAGATCCCCTTCTACACCTACGTGCAGCAGTTTATCAAAACGGGCGGCGGCACCTGGAGCTGGGCCACCGACCTTGGCTCCTCGGTGGTCAACTCCTACTCGTTCTACAACATCGGATCGCCATTTTTGTGGCTCACCCTGCTGTTCCCCACCCGGTGGGTGCCGTTTTTGATGGTACCGCTCTTCATGCTGAAGTTTGGCGGCATTGCGGCGGCGGCCCACCTGTATCTTGGCCGTTATGCCAAAAGCCGCAACATGGCCGTTATCTGCAGCGTGGTGTACGCCTTCTGCGGCTTTAATGTGTACAACGTTTTCTTCAACCACATGCTGGACCCGGTGGTCATCTTCCCGCTGATGCTGTGGGCGCTGGACGGCTTTATGTACCAAAAGCGCCGCGGGTGGTTCGCCCTGTTTGTGGGCCTGGCGCTGGTGAACAGCTACTTCTTCTTCATTGGCAACGTGGTTTTCATCCTGCTGTACTTTCTGGTGCGGCTGGCCACCGGCGAATATCGCATAGACCTGAAGGACTTTGGCCTTTTGGCGGTGGAGGTGCTGATTGGCGTGGGCATTGGCATGATACTGGCGCTGCCGGCCTACTTCAACCTGATAGACAACCCCCGCACCGACAGCTACGCCAACGGCTTTGGCATGCTGCTGTACGGCCACGTGCACCAGTATTTCAACATCCTCACCTCCATGTTCCTGGCGCCCGACCCACCCTACCTGCCCAGCCTGTTCACCGAAGGGGCCATCAAGTGGACCAGCATGAGCTTCTTCCTGCCGGTGGTGGGTATGGCCGGGGTGTTTAGCTACTTCCGCAGCCGCAAGGGCGGCAGCATCAAAATCCTGCTGGCCATCTGCTTTGTAATGGCCCTGGTGCCCATACTGAACTCCAGCTTCTACGCCTTCAACTCCAGCTATTACGCCCGCTGGTACTACATGCCGCTGCTCATGGCCGCCTTTGCCACCATGCGCAGCCTGGAGGACACCGACATCGACCTTGCCTGGGGCTCAAAGCTGGTGCTCATCATCACCGCGGTGTACGCCCTGTTTGGGCTGCTGCCCAACAAGCAGGACGGCGAATGGGTGGTGGGCGTGGAGTCGCAGACCTCCATCTTCTGGCTGAACTGGGGGCTGGCCATGGCGGGGGCTGTCATCTTCTACCTGATTGTGGTGCGTAAACGGCGCAAGCCCCGCTTTGGGCCGCTGCTTCTGGGGGCCGTCATGGCTTTTTCGGTGATGTATTCGATCGTCCACCTGGGCGAGGGCAAGTTCCCCCAGTGGGACCGCGACCAGGGCTACCGCGCCCAGCAATATGACGGCGCCGCGGAATTGCAGCTGCCCGAGGGCCAGTTCTACCGCATAGACGCCTACGGCAGCGTGTACGACAACATCGGCCTGTGGCTGGACAAAAGCTGCCTGCAAACCTTCAACTCGGTGGTCACGCCGTCCATCATGGAGTTTTACCCCATGGTGGGGGTGAAGCGGGATGTGAGCAGCAAGCCGGAGACCGAGCACTACGCCCTGCGCGGCCTTTTAAGCGTGCAGTACACCCTGATGCCGCCCGAGAAGGAGGACGATTTCCTGAGCGCTGCCGGCACCGACGGCTGGAGCTTCTGGAAGACCGAAGGCCCCTACACCGTGTACACAAACGACAACTATGTGCCCCTGGGCTTTACCTATGACCAATACGTGACGATGGACAACCTGCAGGCCATCCGAACCGAGGACCGCGCCCCCCTGCTGATGCGGGCCATTGGGCTGGACGACGAGCAGGCGGCCCGCTACAGCCACCTGTTTGAGGGCCAGGCCGCCACCTGGGAGCTTACCGGCAGCGAGGAAGAGGGCGGCCGCTATGTGTACGACCCTGTGGGCTACAATGCCTATGTGGAGGACTGCAACGACCGCCGGCTGACGGCCTCCTACTATGTAACGGCCGACGCCTCGGGCTTTACCTCGCTGATAAACCTGGAGCGCGACAACCTGGTGTTCTACGCCGTGCCCTACGACCCCGGCTTTACCGCCACGGTGAACGGCATGGAAACCGAGGTGCTGAAGGTGAGCGGCGGCCTGATGGCCGTGGAGGCCCCGGCCGGGGACAATGAGATCGTTTTCACTTACAAAACGCCCGGCTTCTCCACGGGTATTGTCATCACCATGGTGTCTTTGGCGGCGCTGCTGGCCTATGTGCTGCTGGTGCGCCTGTGGCGCCGCGGCGCACCCGCCCGGCAGCAGCGGGTGGCCGCCAAACAAGCCGCCCGCCAGGCCATAGACGCGCAGGTGACCGAGATGGAAGCGGCGGCTGCGCCGGCCGACGCGCCAACGGATGTGCCGCCGGACATACCCAAAGATACTTAGAACCTGTATTCATAACGCCACACGACGTTTCCCCGGCGTTTTTTGTGCCGGATCTGCGTTGCGTTTCCTTGCCATACACCAAGTATGCCTGCGGAAACGCGCCTTGCCCGGCGCAAAAAGCG
>JAAYCI010000060.1 GCA_012729855.1 Oscillospiraceae bacterium | reverse complement strand
TTCCACAGCGGCGTCCAGCGGGCAGTTTTTGAAGATGATCAAAAATTCCTCGCCGCCATAGCGCCCGAAAATGGCGTCGCTGTCCAAGCTTTCCAGTACACACGCCGAAAGCCGGACCAGCACTTCGTCGCCATAGGCATGGCCGTAGGTGTCGTTCACCCGCTTGAAAAAGTCGATGTCAAAAATACAGATGGACAGCGCGGCGCCGCTGTCGTAGGCTTTGCGCATCGCCTCGTCCAGGCTGGAGGTGAGGAACCGGCGGTTGTAAATGCCGGTCAGCCCGTCGGTTATGGAGGTGATCTCCAGCTGCCTCACCAGCTTCTCAGTTTCCCGCTTGGACTTTTCGTAGTCCTTCAGCACCTGGTAGGCCAGGTAAACGCTAACGCCGTAGCTCAAAATCATGCCCACAGCAAGGTCGATATAGTGGGACTCCCTGTCCGGGTAGGGGGTATAGATGCCGGGGTAGTACAGCTCCAGCAGGGTGAAGGTGGTGAACATAACGATAACGATGCCTAAAATGGCAGCCCGGAACTTGCCCTTGAACGCGATGACAACAAAGATGCCAATAAGCACCACAAAAGGCATGGTGGAGCCGGTGGCCCCGCCCGTGGAAAACCACAGCGACGGGAACAATACAAAAATGGCATACATGATAACGATGAGGGAGGGGATGCGCCATTTTCGGGTTTTAAAGAAATACACCAGGCAAACGCAGTCGATGATGATATTAAGCGTGGGGATGACCAGGGTCATAGCGCTTAAGCTTAACGAAAGGTTGCCCACCAGCCCAATGGCCGACATAAAGACGCCGGAAAAGGTGACCAACAGGAAGGTTTTTTCCTCAAGGGATTTGTTCTTAAAAAAAAGTAAATCTTTAGGATGTTTTATCCGCATAATTATACACACTGGCGCCAGGAATCAGCGCTTTCGCCCTGTGGCGACGCTTTTTATGGTTTGCGGCCCAAAAGCCAAAATGGCATGGCCCGCCTGGGCTGGTCTTTGCTTTATAGGGGTTTCCCGTCTGCCCGCGCTTTCCGCAGGAAGAGATAGGCTTCCAATACACCGCCGCCCACACAGCGGGCTTTGTCGGAGATGCTGTGCCAGTCACTGTCGGCGCGGGGGTCAACGTCGCCCACCTTCATGCCGGCGAAAACCGGCAGCCCCTCGCGTATCAGCCCGCGCAGCAGGCCGCCGAATGGCGCCGTTACCGTCTGGCCGGCAACCGATAAAACCGCCTGGCCCGCCTGCACCGCGTCGCCAATTTGGCGCAGGTGCTTCACCGTGCCGGCACAGGGGGCCCGCAACACGCGCTCGGCGCCTTTTCCGCCAATTTCGCCGGGAATGCCCGTGTTGGGCAGCGCGCTGCCCTGAAAAACCACCCGGCCCAGCATGTGGCCGCGCATGGTTTCCACAATGGCGTGGGCGTTGGTGGGCGCCGCAAAACCCGGCCCCAGGGCAATAACAATGCCGGCCATGCCGGTGTGGGTGCCAAGGTTGCGCTTGGCCAACAGGGCGTCCACCACCACATCGGGGCCCAGGGCGGGCACCATCAGGGCGCCGGGGTCAACAAGCACGGGAATATCGCCCTGTGCCCACACGGCGGCGCAGCCGGCCGGGTCGGGAATCAGGCGGGCGGTCATGTCCTCCACCCGGGCCTCGCCGTCGTAAACGGCCTCGCAAAGCGCCACGGTGCGGCGTATGGCGGTGGGCTGCCCGGTTTCAAGAATGGCAACACGCAGCCCGGCACGGTGGAGTTTTTGGATCACACCGGTTGCAATGTCTCCGCCGCCGCGCACAACAACAATATCATCGGTAAGAGGTTTCATCAGTATCCACTCCGCAATAGGGCATGGCCAGATGGCATCGGGCTTTTGGTGTGCAGGGGCGCCAGCCGGTGGTGGTTGCATCATTCAAATGACTCCGGTATAATCGACAATATATTGAACTCAAAAGAGCGCGTGGAATCTATCACCGAGCATTATAGGCCGTTGCAGCAGTGGTGTCAACCAAAACGGCAGGCGATTTATTTTTAGGGGGTATCCCGCAGGAGCTATGGCAGCGCCACCGAAACGGCCCGCACCGTGCTGGAAACCCGTGCGCGGCTGGGGCGGCTGTTCCACACCACCGCAACCGAGTGCATTGTATTTACCCCCGGCGCCACCTTTGGCCTGAACATGGTTTTAGGCGGGCTGCTGCGGCCGGGCGACCATGTGGTCGTTAGCGGCCTGGAGCACAACGCGGTTATGCGGCCCTTGAAGGTACTGGAAAAAACCGGGGTAAGTGTCTCCCGCGTCCCTGCCGATAAGGATGGTTTGACAGACCCCGACGCCCTGCGTGCCACCCTGCGCCCCAATACCCGGCTGGTGCTGGTAAGCCACGCCTCCAATGTGTCGGGCACGCTTTTCCCGCTGGAAGCCGCCAGTGATATCTGCCGCCGGCAGGGCATCCCGCTGGCGGTGGACGCGGCCCAAACAGCCGGGCACCTGCCCATTGATTTTGAAGCGCTGGGCCTGGCCGCCCTGTGCGTGCCCGGGCACAAAGGGCTGCTGGGCCCGCCGGGCATTGGCGCGCTGATGCTAAGCCGCGATTTTGCCCGGCAGCTGGCCCCCATTGTGGCCGGGGGCACGGGCAGCGCCTCCGACAGTGAGGAGACCCCGCCTTTTTTGCCGGACAAGCTTGAGCCCGGCACACCCAACCTGCCGCGCACCACACGCTGCAAACCTTCCCACAGGGCACGGTGCGCTTTTCCTTCGGCTTTGCCACCACCGGGGAAGACATTGACCGTGCGCTGCAAGGGATACGCACAATCACCCACTAACGCAAAAGGAGCATGGTATGGCGTACAACGCAGAAATTGAAAAGCTGCCCGACTGTTCCGGCTGCGGCGCAAAGGTGGGGCCCGGCGCGCTGGCCCAGCTGCTGGCCGGCCTGCCCGTAAGGGAAGACGCCAACCTGCTGGTGGGATTCAATACCAGCGACGATGCCTCCGTGTACAAACTGGGGGAAGACCTAGCTCTGGTGCAGACGCTGGACTTCTTTCCCCCCATTGTGGACGACCCCTATATGTTTGGCCAAATTGCCGCGGCCAACGCGCTGTCGGACATCTACGCCATGGGTGGGGAGCCAAAGCTTTGCATGAATATCCTGTGCGTGCCAAGGGACATGCCCCAGGCTGCCACCCGGGAGGTACTGCGGGGCGGCTACGATAAAGTATATGAGGCCGGGGCGTTGCTTACGGGCGGGCACAGCATATTGGACAGCGGGCTCAAGTATGGGTTGTCTGTTACCGGGTTTGTGCACCCAAACCGTATGCTGGCCAACAGCGGCGCACAGCCCGGCGACGTGCTGCTGCTTACCAAGCCGCTGGGCATTGGTATTTTGGGCATTGCCCAAAAGGTGGACCTGGTTGGTCTTGCCCCCGCGTGTTGTACCAGACGCAAAGTTAGTAAAGATATGTTAAACTAACTTTGGAGGGAAGCAGAAAATGGCAAGGAAGAGATACACAATTGAACAGATTATCGTAAAATTGCGA
>JAAYCI010000059.1 GCA_012729855.1 Oscillospiraceae bacterium | reverse complement strand
TCGCAATTTTACGATAATCTGTTCAATTGTGTATCTCTTCCTTGCCATTTTCTGCTTCCCTCCAAAGTTAGTTTAACATATCTTTACTAACTTTGCGTCTGGTACAACACGCGGGGGCAAGACCACTAATACATCACCGCGCCGCAAGTCACATTCATGTCCTCGCCGGTTATGCTGTTGCTGCGCTCGGCGTCCGACAAAAACAGGATGGCCTGCGCCACGTCCTCGGGCGGCACCCGCCTGCGCAGCGGCGCGCCGGCCAGCGAAATCTTCTCCAGTTCCTCCACCGTAATGCCCCGGGCCTTGGCCATGTTCGCCCGCACCCATACCCCGCGCGGGCCCTCCACCGCGCCGGGGCACACGCAGTTCACCGTAATGTTGTGCGGCCCCAGCTCCTCGGCGGCCGTGCGGGTAAGCCCAATGATGGCCATCTTGCTGGCCGCGTAGGGTGTGCGCTCCACCAGCGCCCGCTTGCCCGTTTGCGACGACAGGCTCACAATTTTCCCGCCGCCGTTCTTTATCATCACCGGGGCCACCAGCTTCAGGCAGTAAAAGCTGCCCCGCAGGTTCACCTCCAGCGTTTTGTCCCACTCCTCTACGCTTATCTCGTACACCGGCTTGGACGGCCCGGTGACACCCGCATTGTTCACCAGGATATCCACGGTGCCAAAGGTCTGCATCATGGCATTGAACACCGCGTCTATCTGGGCGGTGTCTCCGGCGTCGTAGGGCAGGGCCAGCACCTCCGCGCCCAGGGCTTCCAGCTCGCCCTTCAGCTGTTGCAGGCCCGCTTCATCAATATCGCACACCACCAGTTTGGCCCCTTCACGTGCAAACAGCAGCGCTGTTGCCTTGCCAATACCCGCGGCGGCGGCCGTTATCCAGGCCACTTTTCCCTTGATCGACATACAATTCCCTCCTTAGCGTTTCGTGGATGGTCGACTGTGTCAATTTCATTATCGCGCCGTGGCTGGCCAAAGTCAACAAAACTTTGTGGTTTTTCTGGGGGTTTGGGTTTGTATATTGCGGTAAATTATGGTAAATTGGTGGTGGAACCATCTATTTCAAAATCTCTATACCTTATTTATATATAAAGCAAGGGGAACACTGCCATGAAGTCATTCAGAATCAAGCAGATGGAGCAATATATTATGGAGCGGCGCACGGTGACCATGGAGGAGCTGTGCCAGCATTTCCAGGTATCGATGAACACCGTGCGGCAGGACGTGGCCAGCCTGGTGGAAAAGGGCACCGTGAAAAAAATATATGGCGGCGTTACCAGCGTGGAGAAAAGCCCCCTGCTGCCCTTTGAGCAGCGCCGCCAGCGCAACGCAGACGGCAAGCGCGCCATCGGCCGGCTGGCCGCCGCCTTTGTGGAGGACCGCGACATCATCTTCCTGGACTCCGGCACCACCACCATGCACATCCTGGAGTTTATCGAGCCCGACAAGCAGGTGACCATGGTCACCTACAGTCTCATCGCCATCAACGCGGCCGAGGCGCACAGCAATGTGGAGGTAATTTGCCTGCCCGGCAAGCTGGAGCGCATGACCCGCTCCTTCACCTCGGCCGATACCATCAAGGCGCTGGAGCGCCTGCACATCAACAAAAGCTTTATGGCCACCACCGGCATCTCCGCCACCGGCGACGTGACCAACTCCTCCCTGCTGGAGCACGACATCAAGCGGGCGGCCGTGGCCCGCAGCAAGAAAAACTACCTGCTGATGGACGGCTACAAGTTCGGCCGGCCGTCGCTGGTTACCTACACCGACATCAGCCGCATGGACGGCCTCATCACCGATGAAGGCCCCTCCGCCGACCTGACCGAGCTGTGCCGCCGCAAAAGCGTGGCCCTATGGGCCGCCACCCCGCAGGAATCGCCGCAAGTATTATCCGAAAACAGTTGATTTTATATAAACTTTATGGTATTTTATAAGTAATTCTATTGTAAACTTTAGCTAAAGCTGACCTTCGGGAGGGACAAGCATGCAAAAACTGAAATGCTACATCAATGGCCAATGGGTCGAATCGAAAACCACCAAGTACATGGACGTCTTCAACCCCAGCACCGGCGAGGTGATGGCCCAGGCGCCCTGCTGCACGCCCGACGAGGTGGAGCAGGCCATCCAGGCCGCCGCCGCGGCCTTCCCCGCCTGGAGCGAGACCCCGGTGATGCGCCGGGTGCAGGTGCTGTACAAGCTGCGCGATTTGCTGGACGAGCACATGGACGAGCTGACCGAGCTGGTGGCCCGCGAGAACGGCAAGGCCTGGGGCGACGCCGAGGGCGACGTGCTGAAGGCCAAGGAAGCCACCGAGCAGGCCATTGCCGCGCCCAACCTGATGATGGGCGAAAGCCTGATGGACACCTCCAACCAGATAGACACCGTGATGTACCGCGAGCCGCTGGGCGTGTTCGCCGGCATCGTGCCGTTCAACTTCCCCGCCATGATCCCCATGGGGTGGATGGCCCCCATGTGCATTGCCACCGGCAACACCATGGTCATCAAGGCCGCCAGCATGACGCCCATGACCTGCCTGCGCATTGCCGAGCTGTACAAGGAAGCCGGCCTGCCCGACGGCGTGCTGAACATTGTAACCTGCAGCCGGGTGGAGGCCGAGATCTTCCTTTCCCATCCGGCCGTGAAGGGCGTCAGCTTTGTGGGCAGCACCAGCGTGGGGCTGCATATCTATTCCACCGCCGCCGCCCACGGCAAGCGGGTGCAGGCCCTGTGCGAGGCCAAAAACCACGCGCTGGTGCTTGAGGATTCCCCCATTGAGCGCACGGCGGCCGGCATCATCAATGCGGCCTACGGCTGCGCGGGCGAGCGCTGCATGGCCCTGCCCACCGTGGTGGTGCAGGAGAGCATTGCCGACGCCCTGGTGGCGGCCATTGTGCGCAAGGCCAAGGAATTGAAGGTGGGCCCGGCCTATGACAAAACCACCGAGATGGGCCCCGTGGTTACCGCCGACCACCGCAAGTTTGTTACCGACTGGATTGAGACCGGCGTAAAAGAGGGCGCGCAGCTGGTGCTGGACGGCCGGGGCATCACCGTGCCCGGCTTTGAGAACGGCTTCTACCTGGGCCCCACCATCCTGGACCACGTGACCCCTGAAATGACCTGCGGCCAGCAGGAGATCTTTGGGCCCGTGCTGTGCATCAAGCGGGTGAAGGACTTTGAAGAGGGCCTGGCCGTGATGAACCAGAACCCCTTCGCCAACGGCAGCGTTATCTTTACCCAAAGCGGCTACTATGCCCGCCAGTTCCAGCGCTACACCGACGGCGGCATGGTGGGCATCAACGTGGGCATCCCGGTGCCGGTGGGCATGTTCCCCTTCTCGGGCCACAAGAACTCCTTCTTTGGCGATTTGCACACCCTGGGCAAGGACGGCATGCGCTTTTACACCGAGAGCAAGTGCGTAACCACCCGCTGGTTTGACGAAGAAGAGATGAAACGCGAAAAGGTAGACAGCTGGGACGGCACCATCTGATTGAGCCTTTTGCCAACTGGACGACGCATGGACACCCAAGGGACAGCGGAAGGGAGCAAGTGCAATGAAAGCGTATGAATACCTGGCCAAGATGCTGCACGACTACGGCACCACCCACTTTTTCTTCCAGGAAGTGGTGCTGCGCATGACCGCCAAGGAGGCCGAGGCCAAATACGGCATCCAGGGCATCATGGCCCACAGCGAGGTAGCGGCCGGCTACATGGCCGACGGCTACGCCCGCGCCAGTGGCAAGGTGGGGGTGTGCGCGGCGCAGTCCATCGGCGCGGCCAACCTGGCGGCAGGCCTTGCCGACGCCTGGCTGGGCACCACCCCGGTTATTGCCATCACCGGCAAGAAAAGCCCCCAGTACCAGTACCGCCACGCCTACCAGGAGATGGACCACACCAAGCTGTACGAGGCCGCCACCAAGTTCCAGGCCGACGCCGTGGAGGCCGAACAGCTGCCCCGCCTGCTGCGCGCCTGCTACAAAGAGGCCAGCACCGGCAAGCCCCGCCCGGTACACCTGGACGTGCGCGGCCTCACCGGCTTTGAGGGCGAGCAGGCCGAGCTTTCCGAGCCCTACATGGCCGAGCCGGAGTACGGCTTTGCCCCCGCCCAGCGCATGCTGGCCGACCCCGCCAAAGTACAGCAGGCCGCCGCCCGCCTGGCCGAAGCACAGAAGCCCATCCTGGTCATTGGGCGCGGCGCCTATATGTCGGGCGCTGGGGCCGAGATACTGCAGCTGATGGAAAGCTGCAACATCCCGGCGGTAACCACCCCCGACGGCAAGACC
Source organism: Oscillospiraceae bacterium (assembly GCA_012729855.1). Lineage (GTDB taxonomy): Bacteria > Bacillota > Clostridia > Oscillospirales > Ruminococcaceae > JAAYCI01. Next base: position 9,110 of record JAAYCI010000059.1, on the reverse strand, counting down.
GTCATTGACGAAAAACACCCGCTGTGGGCGGGCATTGTGGGCAACTACGGCATGAGCTGCGCCAACAAGGCCGTGGCCGGGGCCGACCTGGTCATCTTCATCGGCACCCAAACGGCCGACCAGACCACGCTGGACTGGAATGTGCCCAAGCCCACCACCAAGGCCATCCAAATCGACATCCACCCGGGTGAACTGGGCAAAAACTACCCCGACTGCGTGGGCCTGGCCGGCGACGCCAAGAGCGTGTGCGGCCAGCTGGCCGCAGCCGCCACCCCGGCCAAACACCCCGAGTGGGCAAAAACCGTGCAGGGGTACTTTGCCGACATCGACGCCATGCAGCGGAAACGGATGGCCAGCGATGACGGCCCCATCCTCACCGAGCGCCTGTGCGGCGACTTGGCCGCCGTGCTGCCCGACAACGCCGTGCTGGTGAGCGACACCGGCTACTCGGCTATTTGGACAGCCACCTATATGCGCATGAAGCCCGGCCAGCGCTACATGCGGGCGGCCGGCTCGCTGGGGTGGAGCTTCCCCGCCGCGCTGGGCGCCAAGTGCGGCACGCCCGACCGCCCCGTGGTGTGCTTCACCGGCGACGGCGGCTTCTACTACTACCTGGGCGAGATGGAAACCGCCATGCGCCACGGCATCAACACCGTAACGGTGGTGAACAACAACGGCCTGCTCAGCCAGTGCGCCGGGTCCATCATGGCGCAGTACCCCGAGGACCCGCAGGCCGCCGTGCAAAAAATCACCTACGGCACCTTCCCCTTTGCCGCGGTGGCCGAGCAGTTCGGCTTTTACGCCGTGCGGGTGGAAAAAGCCGCCGACATCAAGCCCGCCCTTGAAAAAGCTCTGGCCGCCGGCCGCCCCGCCCTGGTGGAGGTTGTTACCGCCGCCACCGGCAGCGACCCCCTGCCCGCCATGGTTTAAGTCTTCTAAATCACACAGTGGGAACTGTTTCGCTCTTTCCTTTGTATGGCGAAAGGCCCGGTGCCGCAGCACCGGGCCTTTCGCTCGTTTTTTATTTACTTGTGGGTCAGGCGGCTTCGTCACCGGCTTCGTCGCCGGCCAAAGCCTCCACGCTGTACAGCCCGGCGCTGTCCTCAAACAGCATCGACGGGCTGACGGCCTGGTCGCCAATGCGCATCTCGTAGTGCAGGTGGGCCCCGGTGGAGTAGCCGGTGCTGCCCACCGCGCCAATCAGCTGGCCTTTTTCCACCATATCCCCCAGTTCCACATCCAGGGCGCTCAGGTGGTAGTAGTAGCTTTTCAGCCCGCCGCCATGCTCGATGACAATGGTGTTGCCGGTGTTCAGCAGGTACTCGGCCAGCACCACCCGGCCGTTGTTGGGCGCCACCACCGGCGTGCCCTCGGCCACGGCAATGTCCATGCCGTAGTGGGAGCGGGAATTGCTGTAATCGCCGTTGGTGTAGCGGATGGTGCCAAACTCGGTGGAGATCCAGCCCCCCTCGGCCGGGCGGATAAACGCCCCTTCCCAGTAGCGTTCGCCGTCGGCGGTCTCCCACAGCGGCGGTATCTTCTCGCGGTACTGCTGGTAGGCCGCCGCGCTGTTGGCCTCGGTAATCTGCTCGCTGGAGGTGTCGATGACCAGGTTTTGCTCGGGGTAGGCGTAGGCGGACACCGTAACGGTGGCCTGCCAGCTGTCTTCGCCGGCGGTCACGTCCACCGTGTAGGCGCCCGGCTGGCGGTGGTTGCCCACCGGCACGGCGGCAAACCAGGCCCCCTCGCCCGCCGGCGTGAAAGACCCCATGCCCAGCTCGGTGGTGGTCACCGGGCGCACCCCCTCGGGGATGTTCTCCAGCCGCATCACAAAGATGTCGCCCTGCTCCAGCTCTGTTTTCCCGGCTGTAAAAACGGGCTCCGGCTTGGGCGGGGGCAGCACGGTGAACAGCGCCTCAAACATAAACTCGCCATAGGGACGGCCTTTTTCCTCGGCCCTGTGGCTAAGCACCTGCAGGCTGTAGGCGCCCGGCTCCGCCGTCAGCGCGTCCTGCCATTCGGCGGGCCGGCCGTCAAATACCACGGCGTCGTCCCGCCGCAGGGTGATGGTGGTGTCGTAGCCTTGTGGGAAAGTAACGGCAAAGCCACCTGTTTCGTACTCGCCCAATTGGGCCGCTTCGGTGCTGTCATTGGCAAAATGCTTGTACAGCATGCCGCCCAGTACCGGCTGGCTCCATTCCCAGGCATTGGGTTGCAGTGTTTGGCCGGCGGCCTCCACCTGCACAGTGGGCACGCTGCTTTCATCTACAGAATCGTAGGTGAACCAAACCACCGCGGCCCCGCCCACCACAATAACCAATACCAAACAAACCAACGTAATAACCAGTTTTTTCAAGCCTTGAACCTCCAGGGGTATTTTGCGGCCAGCGCCGCGCAGCTGCTTTAAAACTTGAACCAGTATAGCATTTTTGCAAAGCCGCGCGCAAACACAAAAAAGCGGTACGGCTTATGCCGTACCGCTTGCCTGTTCACTTGGTTGCCTGCCAACGCTTAAACCAGCATGTTCATCAGCAAACCGGTAACCGCCTGGTTGTTCAGAATGTAGGCGTGCCCGCGGATGGAGTCATACATCTCGCGGAAGGGGTTATCGTTTTTCGTCGAGGCGATCTGGGCCAGGTCGTTGGAAATCAGCTCGCGCGAGGACATGTTGGAGCCAAACAGCGCGTCCTTCTGGATGCCGTCTGCCAGGCCGTTCACCCCGCCGATGATGTCTTTATACAGCTGCAGCTGGTTGGTGTCGGTGGTTTTCAGCGCGGCGGTCATCGCCTCGGCGTCCAGCTTCAGCGTGCCGTCGTCGTTCACCGTTACGCCCACCAAGGCAAGGCCCTGGGCGGGGGCGGGGTCGGTAGCCATGCGGCCCAGCTGCTTCACCGTGCCGGCGCCGCGGTCGGCGTTGTCGTTCAGCAGCTTCAGGGTGTTGTTGTAGTTGTCCACCATCGTCTGCACGGCGCCCACGGTCTTGCTCACCGTCGCGTCGGTCACTTCGCCGTCGCTGTTGTACAGCAGCTTGTCCATGCCGCCCCAGCGCAGCTTGTCGGCGCTTTGGCCCATGGTTTTCATGGCCAAGGCGTAGCTGTCAAGGTAAGCGGCGGTGCCCTTTTTCAGGGTGGTAACCGCTTCCTTGTTGCTGTTGTAGCCGGCCAGCAGCTCGGCAGAAGTTTTGCTCGCGCTGGCCATCGCGGCGCTATAGTCGAATACCGAGCTGGCGGACGACGCGGACGAACTGCTGTTGCTGCCGTAGGACATCAGATAGGGGCTGAGGTAAGAATTGAGGTAAGAATCAATGCTGGTTGCCATAATATCATCTCCCTATATTGAGTGCGCCGGGAAAGCCCTTCCCGAAGCGTTGGTATATCGGTGCGGGAATGCGAAACACCGCCCTGTAAGCACAGGGTTGCGCCAACTCTCCAACAGGGTATTCGGCAGGGAAACCGGCAACTTAACCCCTTCCGACAAATTTTTTACAAAAAACCGCCTTGCAACGGCGGCGGGCTCAGGGCTTGTCGGCGCCCTCCTGCCGGGCTTCCAGCACGCCGTCCACCGAGCTTTTGGTGAAGCCGGCCTGCTTGCCCTCGGTCATGTCCGCCACGGCCTCGCGGGTGGCCTCCTGGGTTTTTTTGTAGGCTTCCTTTACAAGGGGGTCGGCGTCTTGTTCGGGCACATAGTTTTTGCGGGGGGGCTGTTTCGCCTTCGCTTCGGGAATAATACCCGAGCCCGCGTTACGGATGCCTCTGTCCTGATCAAACTCTGCCATGTCACGGTCTCCTCTCGGCTATGTAAAATGGAGGCGGCATGGCTTGACCGGCCAGCGCCTCAAGCCAATTTACAGGATATTTATTACATGAGCAAGACTATATTATGTATAAACTGTGGCCTGCGCATTCAGGGCGCCGTCACCCCTGCACCTCCACCTGCAGCACGGCCTTTTTCCCGCCCGCCCGCAGCGTGATGCTTGCCCGGCCGGGCGCAAGCGCCGTCACGGTGCCGGCGGCGTCCACGGCCAGCACCGCGCTGTTGCTGCTCTGCCATTTCACCACCACGCCGGTGGCCGCGGCCGGGCTCAGCCGGGCGGAGACAGCCACACTGTCCCCCACCGCCATCACCCGGGGCAGGCCTTTTATGGCCACCTTTTTCAGGGCCTTGGCTTTGTCTGTCACCTGTACGGTCAGCGTTGCCTTTTTGCCGTTCTCGGCCTTAACGGTAATCTTCGCACTGCCCGGCGCCACGGCCCGCACCTTGCCCTTCTGGCTCACCGTGGCCACGGCGGGGTTGCTGCTGGCCCAAATCAGCTTGGCCTTGCTGCCATCGGTGGTGGTGGCCACCGCCGTAAGGCTGGCCGTTTTGCCCGCCACCAGGGCCAGTGTTTTCTGGGCAAGGCGCACCTTGCGCACCGGTGCCACCACCTGCACCTCGCACCGGGCTTTCCTGCCGCCGGCTGTTAGGGTGATGGTGGCTTTGCCCGGCTTTTTGGCCACCAGGCCACCGGCAGCGTCCATGCCAACCACACTGGGCTTGCTGCTTTTCCAGCGCACGGCGGCCCCGGTGGCGGCAGCGGGGGTTATCCGGGCGCTCAGCTGGTATGCCTTGCCGGCCGCCGGCTTTTTAGGCGCGCCCACAATGGCCACCGCCTGTGTCAGCTTGATCTTACCCACCACCTGCACCCGCACGCTGGCCGATACGCCATTCTCCGCTTTTACGGTAACGGTGGCCGTGCCGCCCTTCACGGCAGTAATTTTCCCGGCGGCGTCCACCAGGGCCACCGCCTCATTGCTGCTGGTCCAGGCCAAGGGCGCACTGCCGCCGCCCTCGGTGTCGGCCACGGTGCCCACCGTCAGGCTTTTGCCTTTCACGATGGTGGCCCGCGCCTGTGCCAGGCGTATCTCATACACCGGCGCAAACACCCGCAGCCCCAGCTTCAGCCGGTAGGTTTGCCCCGGTATGGCATCGCCGTTGGGGCGCATGCGCAGGTAATAGCCGCCCGGGGCCAAGGCCAGCCATTCTTCCTCCAGCGGCTGCCCGGCCAGCAGGGGGCGGCCGGCCACCGGCTTTTCGTCGGGTTCGCCTTCGGCCACCGCGAACAGCTCCGCCACCCAGCCACTCTCTGCCAGCGCCGCCGGTGCGTTTGGCGCTGCAAAAGCAAGCTGCAGCGCGCCGGGTTCGGCTATGGTAAAATGGTACCAGTCGTAGTCCTCCGCTGTGCTGCTGTTGCCGTAGCGGGTACTGTTCAGCGGCAGAATGTTGGCCTGCTCGGGCGCATTGTTGGGTTCCTGCTCCCAGCCGGCGTCCGCGGTGTGGGTGTAGCGCAGCGCATACTCAAGGCCGGGCATGCCTGCGCCCACCAATTGCAGGTAATACCGCCCCGCCGGCAGCCCAATGTTTTCGTCGTATCCGTCCAGCGCGGCGTCCAGCACCAGCCGCCGCACCGGCTCCCCGTTGGGGGGCAGGCCGCTCGCCGCATACAGCCGCACCTGCCAGATGCTGCCCGCAACCACGGGCGTACTTTCAATATGCAGCGCCAGCAGGCCGGGTGCGTCCAGCGTAAAGGTAAACCAATCCAGGTCATCGTAGCCAAACAGCGTGCCCTGCAAGGTCTGCCCGGCCGGCAGCGTATTGGCCGCGGCGGGGCTGTCGTTGGGCTCGGTCTCCCAGGTATCTTTGGCCGACGGGTCAACATCCCCGCCGCTGCTGCCCGAGCCGCTGTCGCCCCCGCCGGAAGCGCTGCCGCTGCCACTGCCGCTATTACTGCCGCTGCCGCTATGGCTGCCGCTCTCGCTCTCGTCGTCAACATCGGGTGTAAAAACCACCCGGACCGTATAGCTTGCCAGGTTATCGCCGGCGATCACCGCGTAGTAATCGCCGCTTGTCTCGTGCAGCCGCGGCACCGCCAGCCGGGCTTCGTCCGCCGGGCAAAACCAGTTGGCATAGATGGGCTCGCTCTCGTAGCCATCGGCGGTGGCGCGGTTCAGCTCTACAAACCAGCCCTTGGTTTGCTGGGTAACACTGCTTTCAAAATAAAACTGCCACACGCCCGCCTTGGGCAGGGTGAAACGGTACCAGCGCGGGGTGGTGGTGTTGCTTAAAGCTTGGGTGTATGGCTGGTTCATCTCCAGTGTCAGGGCGGCATCCCAGCGGATGTTGGGAATTTCCTCCTCGGGCTGCAATAGCTCCTCCGAGGCCTCTTCCTCTTGGGCGGCCTCGGGTGTCTCTGCTTCGGCGGTGCTTTCAGGTGGCGCCTCTGCTTCAGCCGCCCGCACCCATGCCCGCCCCGGCCCGGCACCCAGCACAAGCCCCGCCAGCAAAAGGGCAGCCACAAAAACCTTAAACCCTTTAGGCATACTGCGCACCCCCAACGGTTACAGGATTTTACCAATTGTAGCATAATTCGACGTTTTTCGCATCACGGCAGTGCAGGCCCCTGTGTGTCTTTCCATCCCATTTTTCACCAATATTTCACCTTTTGTTCATTGCCACGCACACCAAGCCGCCTGCCGGCGCCTGCAAAGCCCCAAAATAGTGGCATTATGCCCCATTTTTTCTGCCTGAATGCCACCTTTGTAATGAATTTTAGACAATTACCGTATTGACTTGGTTCAAACACGTTGATATACTGGTAATGTTTACTGGGTAATACTTCTGGCTGATTTTTAGCGCCTTTGTTGTTTTTTTTTGCAGGGCTATCGGGTCTTTCTGCACCTTTATTTTGCGGTTTTTCGTTCATATATCGTTCATAATGAGTTCTCTTTTCATTAATCTTTGTAAAAAAATAAAGTGGGTCTTCCGGTTCAAATGTTTTGTCGGTTCCATTTCCGGGCAGCAGGCGGCGCGTGGTATCTCCCGCACCGCAGCGGCGGAAACGCCAGGTTTGGCAATATGGCATCATTTTTGAATAGCTATTTGGACGACACACTTTATTTTTGCTTCTTCCCATGGCAAAGGGGCACGCGCCTGCACAGTGGCCCTCCTTTCTGTGCCGCCGCGCCGGTGCCCGGCCGTTATGGGATGCAAGTATATATGGTTGCCAAAGCTGGGAGGAAATCAACAAAGGAGAGAGACTATGGGCAAATACTTGATTCGACGCATCCTCATCATCATCCCCACCCTGGTGCTGGTCATTCTGCTGGTGTTCATTCTGGTGTCGCTTACACCGGCAAACCCCGGCCGCACCATTTTGGGCCTGGCCGCCACCGAGGAACAGGTGGACCAGCTGAACGAGGATCTGGGCTACAACCGGCCGATGCTGGTGCGTTATGTAGACTACCTGTGGAACCTGGTCAGAGGTGACATGGGCGTCTCTTACTACAACCAAAGTGTTAAGGTGTTCGACAAGGTTATGGAGTCCCTGCCATACACGCTGACATTGACGGGGTTCTCCATTCTGGTTGCCGTGCTCATTGGTGTTTCACTGGGTATAGCGTGCGCGGTGAAGCAATACTCAGCGCTGGACTCCATTGGCTCCACCGTGGCCATGATCATGTCCTCGCTGCCATCATTCTGGGTGGGCATTATGCTCTTACTATTATTTGCCCAAACGCTGGGGTGGCTCCCGGCGGGTGGCGTAAAAAGCGGGTTCAAGTCATGGATATTGCCCGTGGCCATACAGGGCCTCATCTATGCGGCCCAGTTCCTGCGCTACACCCGCAGCGCCATGCTGGACCAAATACAGGAGGACTATGTGCGCACCGCGCGGTCCAAGGGCTGCTCTGAAAAACGGGTGGTCTTCGGGCATGCGCTGCGCAACGCCCTGCTCACCATCATCACCGTTATTGCCACCAACATGGGCTACATGATGGGCGGCTCGGTGGTGCTGGAGAGTATCTTCGGGATACCCGGCCTCGGCTTCATAGCCCTGGAGGCCATTCTTAAACGCGACATTCCCATCGTGCTTGGCGCCATTCTCACCATTGCCATCCTCTTCATGATCATCATGCTGGTGGTTGATGTGCTGTACGCTATTATTGACCCGCGGATCAAGGCACAATACACCCGCGGCAAAATCAAGAAAAAAAAGCCACAGCAGCTGAAAACAGCTAACCAATAACGCAGGGGGTTTTGGAGATATGGGTATGGAACAAGCTGCCACCATTCAAAAAAAGAAAAACAAAAACAGCATGGGCCGCGAGGCCTGGCGCCGTTTTCGCAAAAGGCCGCCGGCTGTTGTAGGGCTGTGCTATTTCGCCATCATCATTTTCCTGGTTATTTTTTCCAACGTGTTCTGGAACTACCAGACCCAGGCCATTGAACAAAGCGCGGCCACCCGCCTGATTTGGCCCAACGCCGAGCATTGGTTCGGCACCGACGCCTTTGGCCGCGACTTGCTGGTGCGCATTGCCTTTGGCGCCCGCAACACCCTGCTTTTGGGCGCCGGCGCCACGGTGTGCGCGGCCATCATTGGCATGGTGCTGGGCTCCACCGCCGCTTTCTTTGGCGGCAAGTACGACACCCTCATCATGCGCGTGTGCGACGTTATGATGTCCGTTCCCGGCATTCTGCTGTGTCTGGCGGTTATCGCGGGCCTGGGTACCGGTATTCCGCAGCTCATCGTGGCCATGACGATAGGCGGTTTCGCCGGCTTTACGCGGGTGTTCCGATCAGCCGTATTAGGCATCGTAAACCAGGAATATATAGAGGCCTCACGCGCCATGGGCGGGCGAAACTTCTATATCATCACCCGCCACGTTATCCCCAACACCATCGGCACATTGCTCATCCAGCTTACGATGAACATGGCCTCCAACATGATGGTGGGCGCGGCGCTTAGCTTCCTGGGCATGGGCGCCAAAATTCCCACGCCCGAATGGGGCCAGATGCTGAAGGACGGCATGAACAACATCCGCACCCACAGCTACCTGGTAACCATTCCCGGCGTTGTGCTGGCCCTGACAGCCCTGTCCATCATGCTGATAGGTGACGGCCTGCGCGACGCGCTGGACCCGAAACTGAAGGGCCGTGTCTAGGTGTATTTAACTAGGTCGTGTTGACGCAGACGAACAATTATGATACAAAAAGAGCATGAAAATGCTAAAAAGGCACTACAAACAAATTGAACATATGTTCCCTAAACAGCGGGGCAACGTAGCCTATAGCAACTT
>JAAYCI010000058.1 GCA_012729855.1 Oscillospiraceae bacterium | reverse complement strand
TCGCAATTTTACGATAATCTGTTCAATTGTGTATCTCTTCCTTGCCATTTTCTGCTTCCCTCCAAAGTTAGTTTAACATATCTTTACTAACTTTGCGTCTGGTACAACACGCGGGGGCAAGACCAGCGGCGTATAGCCGTCCGGCGTGGGCATCAGATAGGTGGTGGCCGCGGGCGCTGCAATGGCTTCGTCGTCGCTTTGGGGCCTGGCGATGATTTCACTGCCAGCTTCGGCGGGTACCTCGGGTTCTGTGCTTTCTTCTGGTGCCGCGCTTTTTTCCGGTGCGGTTATATCTTCGGGGCCGGCCATTTCTGCGGTTTCCGGCAGGGTGCTTTCCGCCGCATCAATGGTGACATCAGGTTCGCCATTTTCTTCCGGTTCGGTGGGCTCGCCGGCCTCCGAAAGCACGGCCGCGCTGCTGTCTGCGCCGGTTTCCGGGCTGTTGTCGCCCTCTGCAAGGGTCGCAATAGGGGCAAGGGTACACAAAAAGAGTACCGTAAGCAGCAGGGCCAAAGCCGATTTTACCTGTCTGTTAACCGTTCTCTTTTTCATAGATGGCCTCCTCATCTCTATGCGGGTATGCCTACGCCAAAACCGTAAAAACAACACCCGCAACACCATTCAAACCGTTTTATGATTATAACATGAACGGGCCGGCGCACGCCATGAAATTGATGAAAAAATATTGCGGGTGTGCTTATTATGATACCTCTGCAAAATGCAGATACCTGATGCGGCGGGTGCGCATCAGCCCGCAAGATGCCCAATAAAGCTTGCCAAGCAAGGCCCGCCGGTGCCGGGCGCTGCCCCTGCCGCCGGGTGCAGAAGCCCTGCCCGTACAAAAACCCACAAAGTGTATGCCCGGCGCCGCCATGCCGGGCAGGATATTCAGCGAAGGGCTGCCCTTGTGTCAATCGCCGTCCACGCAGATGATCGTCCGGCCTTGGGCCGTGCCCGGCTCGATATTTGCGCGGCTTGAAAACCCCCATGAAGGTAGCCGGCAAAAAGAGCGTTGGCATAAAACCGAAGTGGCACAATAGGGAGATGCGCCCGCAATAAAAAGTCATGCGGGAAAGAAGTCAATATTTTATGCAGCAATACTCACGCAACCCTTCTGCGGTAATCGCGCATCCAAGTTATTTTTCCCATCTCCCGCCTTGGATCTGTGCGTATATTAACCGATTATGGGCCCGCGGCCCGCCAGCGGTCGAAAAAAGACGTATTTGACAGCATTTGACAAATGATGTAATTTTAACAGAGTTAACTCCAAAGCCGGTGTGCTTTGTGCAGTACCTATAAGAAGAACACGTTGGGGGTATTGGTTTATGAGGAAGGAAACAGGCAACAGATATAGGGCAAGCAAAAAACCATGGGGCAAAAAGCTGCTGGCAACGCTGCTGGCACTGGCTGTGATGCTTTCAGTGGCCGGGGCGGCCCTGGCCACCGGCGCGGAACCGGGCAATGATACACAGGCGGCGGTGTCGTCGCAGCTGCCCGAAGATACAAGTACGCAGCCGCCCGAGGACACCAGCGTGCCCCAGCCGCAGGGGCCCGAAGACAGCAGCCTGCCACAGGCGGACAGCCTGCCGGAAGCCCCGTCCGCCGGGCCGGAGGCCCCGCCGGAGCCGGAGGTGACACCGGAGCAGGCCGCGCCCGCGCCGGATGAACCCCTACCCCAGGCCGAGGCAGGCGCGCCGGAAGCCGGGGCCCCGGTTCAGGCGGAGGAGGCGCCGGTGGATGTTGAGGCCGTAACCTTTACAGACCTGATCACCGACGCGGTACTGTCGGCCACGCTGAACGGCCCGCAGATTGCCAACAACACGGTGGTGTCGCTCGGCGACACCCTGTCGCTGCGCTATACCTTTACCGCCAATGTAACGGCCTGCGCGGATATTTTGCAGGGCATTGACCCCGTTACCATTACCAACGGCACCGCCTACTATGTGCCCTTCCCCGCCGGGCTGGAATGGGTGAGCACCGCCACAAACGGGTGGCTGAGCGACCTTAATGCAAAATAGAAGGCGCCGATAAAAAATTTGGCGAGCTGCACGTGGATGTAACGGGCAAGCGTGGCGTTATCTACTTTGGTGGGGCGTTTTGGACTGAATACTGGCAGGCGTCCCCGCCGGAAGAGCTGCCGCTGAATGGCGGCTATATCTACATGAACTGCCAGCTGGACGGCAGTGTTGTGGGCACCGACCAGCAGATTGCTATCCAGCTGAGCCCCACAAAAAGCGTGAGCCTGAAGGTGAAGGAAAACCAGCCCACCGCCAACAAACTGACCAAGACAGCCGGCGCCTACAACCCAGACACCGGCCGCTTCAGCTGGACCATTGAATATACGCCCGGCAACGAGGACGCCACCGTGGCCACCTGGCTGCACGACGTGTACAACACCGCCGCCCATGAGTTTGTGGCCGGCAGCATGGTTATAAACGGCGGGGCGCTGGCTGCCAACACCGCGCTAGCACCCACCGTGGCGCGCGAGGCGCCCGCACCCGGGCAGGCCACGCTAAAGGTGGACCTGGGCACGGCCGGCACACTGGAAAAGCTCACCAAATACACCATCACCTACCAAACCGCGCTAAGCGACGCGGCGCTTACGCCGGCTGTTTCGGGCAGCGCGCTGCGGGGCAGCGGCACCACCACTGCCAATAATCAGGCGTATATCCGCGAGAGCCAGACCGCGGCTGATAACAAGGCCGCCTCTGCCCAGGTAAGCCTGAGCGCGGCGGCAGACAAGAAGCAGTGGATGGTGAAAACCGGCACGCAGGATCCCGACAACGGGCGCCTGGTGAACTGGACCGTGACCATAAAAACACTGGACCGCAAGCTGACAGGGCTGCGTCTGCGTCTGCCGGCGCGCTAACGCTTACCGTGGAGGAACTGGCCCAGTATAACGGCAAGGACGGCCAGCCCGCCTATGTGGCGGTAGAAGGCGTGATTTACGACGTGACCGACGTGCCCCAGTGGGCCGGCGGCGAGCACAACGGCTACAGCGCCGGCGCCGACCTGACCGATGCGATCACCCAGCAGTCGCCCCATGGCACCAGCGTGCTGGCCGACCTGCCGGTGGTGGGGACACTGGTGGAATAGGAGGCCCCCGTGTACAAGGTGTTTGGGTTTATCAACATTGCGCTGGTGGTGCTTGCCACCTCGCCCTACTGGGTGCGCAAGCTGAACCAGTGGTTTTTCCACCGCAAGGGGCCGGGCTTCACCAAGCTGATGAAGGTGCTGCGCGTAGCCCACAAGCCGCTGGCCGTGGCGCTGCTGGCCAGCATTGTGGTGCACGGCTGGCTGGCCGTGGGCGCGGTGCGCCTGAACACCGGCACCCTGGCCGGCAGCCTGTTTATCATCACGGCAGTGTTTGGGCTGCTGTTTTACCTGATGCACAAGCTGCCGCTGCTGAAATGGCACCGGGCGCTGGCCTTGGTGGCTGTTTTGGCAATGGCGGTGCACCTGTGGGTCGTCCTGTTTTAGGGCGTGTCCCTAAAGTGCCAATGGGACATCTACCCCGCCATATTTTGCGCCTTTCTGCGTTCATCTCGCGCCAAGAGCCGGGCTGCGCCCGGTTGCGCTCGAAACAGCGCTGCGGCGCTAGTCGTCAGTCGGAATACACCAAGTATTCCTCCCTCCTCGGCCTTGAAAGCCATCAAAATCTGCCGAGGTATCTGCCCATCTCTACTTTAGGGACATGCCCTAGCAGCGACTAACGGTTATGCATATAAAGTGGTAAAGCATAAAAGAGGCCGCCCTCATGGGCGGCCTCAACCTGTACACAGCCATTTGAGGGCGATTCCTTTGGCAGGCTGGCGCAAAGGCAAATAGCCTGTGCGCTTGTTTGCGGTGCGCCTGGCTTTCTATGCGTGTGTGTGGCGCGCAGCGGGAATTTTCTGGACTGTTCCATGATATATTGTTATGATAATGGGAAGTTCTGCAAAGAATACACACAATCACATAATAGTGGCAACGGAGGTTCAATAGTGGCACTTAACCTTGTAGGCTGGAATGTTGTTTTGGACACGGACAACGCGGACGCATTATCTGCCTTTTATGAAAAACTGCTTGGCTGGACGCGCTTCCCCGGCGAGGAATATACCGTTTTGGCCAATGTGGGGCAGCAGGGTTTTCCCACCTGGATCACCTTTCAGCAGGTGGATGACTATGTGCCGCCCGTTTGGCCTGCCAGCCTGGATGCGCAGCAGCAAATGGAACATCTGGACTTCCATGTGGCGGATGTGGCGGAAGCTGTAGCGTACGCCTTGTCGTGTGGGGCCACCCTGTCAAAAATTCAATACGAGGATGAGTGGCGGGTGATGATAGACCCCGCGGGACATCCGTTCTGCCTGCTGCCGCCCCCGCCCTGGATATAGGAGGGCGCCCATGAACCCCAAGGGAATGACCTATACATTTACTGCAAAGGTCTGGTATTCGGAATGGTACTTTGTCTCACTGCCGCAGGATACAGCCAATGCAATACGGCAGCGGTTCAAGTATTGTGAAGAGGGCTGGGGCCGGCTTAAGGTGACTGCCAAAATCGGCGGCAGTGAGTGGAAAACGGCCATCTGGTTTGACACGAAAAGCCAAACATACTTTCTCCCGGTGAAAAAGGATATCAGAACGAAAGAAAAGATTGGGATTGATACAGCCGTTACAGTCACGCTGTGGATTTAGTTTTGGCTGCCAATTGCCGGCGGGAAGGTGGGCAATGATTTGAGCAGCGGCAAAACAAACAGGTGAGACAACATGATATTGCCCAAAATCCGTGACAAGCGGTTCATCACCCTTCGCCGCGGCGGCACATTAACAGACGAAAACCACCGGCTGCTGGCTGTTTGGGCCGCCGGCTGCGCCGGGCATGTGCTGCATCTTTTTGAAGCGGTACGCCCGGATGACGTGCGTCCACGCCAGGCAGTTGAAGCAGCCCATGCCTGGGTGCGCGGGGCAATCACCATGAGGCGGGCGCTTAATGCTGCCGGTGCCTCCCAGGATGCGGCCCGTGAAGTAAAAGCGGTATTGGAGGCGGCACAATTGGCGGCGCTGGCTGCGGGGCAGGCCGCAGCGGTGGCCCATGTGGCCGCGCATGAACTGGGCGCTGCGGCCTATGCCATACGGGCTGCCATGGCGGCTGTATCCAAAGAAGAAAGAGAAGCGGCTCGGAAGCGGGAATGCCAATGGCAGAGGAATCGGCTTCCGGCCCCGATTCGTGCGCTGGTGCTGGATGATGAACGCCTGCGAAATGACATCTGTTGGTTTGTATTTAAGCCGGATTGTGATGCCTGTCGATGTGGCTCTTGATGTGGGTGAACAATTCCGGCGCATAGTGCACTTCGTCGATGAAGATGGGGGAGCGGGTTCAGCTTTTGCAGCATGATGGTCTTGCCTACTTGGCGTGGGCCGCAAATCGGTGGTGCTGACAGGGTCAAGGCCGCTCTGCGGCTCGTCCAGCAGCAGGATGCGCGGCCTATGCAGCATGGCGCGAATCAGGGCGACCTTTTTCTTCATGCCGGTGGAAAACCGTTTTACCGGCAGATACTTTTTATCCTCCAGCGCAAACCGGCCCAGCAGCTCGTCAATGCGCCTGTTGGACACCACCCGGCTCATGCTGTAAATATCGGCATAATACATCAGGTTATCGTAAACCGAAGGGGGTTCGTACAGCCCCACATCCTCCGGCAGCACGCCGCAGATGCCGCGCACCGCGTCGCCGTCCCCCACGGGGTTTTTGCCGAATACACTGATGCTGCCGCTGTCGGGCTCCAAGAGCCCCAACAGCAGGCGCAGGGCCGTCGTTTTGCCCGCGCCGTTGTGCCCCGGCAGCGCATAAACTTCCCCCTCGTTTATCTGGATATCAAGCCCATCGATGGCTTTGACCGTCTGCATGGGGGGAGCCTCCTTTTGGCAATAGGAAACCAGGCCCCGGCGCAGTGCCCACGGCGCAAAGCAGTGGGCGCTTTTTTTGTGTATTCGAGTTTGGCACACACGATTGATGGGGCACGCGCAGCGCGCGCCCCATCAATCATCTAAACGCCCACCATCCGGCCAACCTTGCGCAGGGTAGTACGGTATACAAGCCAGAGTATAAGGCACATCAGCAGCGCAAGGCCCGCATTGGCAGCCAGCGCCGCCAGCTCCCCGCGCTCGATTGCGCCGAAGTTGTAAAGCCTATGGACTTATTTATGATAAACCAGCTCCGCAAATTGTCCATACTGATTTACTTCTTCAAGAGAGAACCTTTTCAAGGCATCTTTTTGTGCAAACAAGGGTATACCATTTCCCAAAATTACAGGGGCAATCTGTATAATCATTGTATCAATCAAATCATTGTCCAGCAATGGAGCCAGTATTTGATTCCCGCCGACTATCCATATGTTTTGGTCTTTATCTATAGTTTTTACAAACGCAATAACATCCGCAGAAATGGGAGTAAACCCGCTGATTGGCAGCTTTTCAGCATGGGTGAAAACATAGTTGTCGGTTGCAGAATATGCCAAATTGGCATCATCCATTCTTGCTGCTTCATCAAATGTCTTTTTTCCCATTATGGTAATATTCATCTTTTTATAGAAATCATTGTAGCCCGTTTTCTCGGTTGTCCCTGTCTGGTACAGCCAATCCAAACTATGATTTTTATCGGCAAGATAACCGTCAATGGTGACACAACCATAGAAATAAATGCTCATTAAACCACCTCAATCAATATTTGATGTTACTAGGTCGTGTTGACGCAGACGAACAATTATGATACAAAAAGAGCATGAAAATGCTAAAAAGGCACTACAAACAAATTGAACATATGTTCCCTAAACAGCGGGGCAACGTAGCCTATAGCAACTT
>JAAYCI010000057.1 GCA_012729855.1 Oscillospiraceae bacterium | reverse complement strand
TCGCAATTTTACGATAATCTGTTCAATTGTGTATCTCTTCCTTGCCATTTTCTGCTTCCCTCCAAAGTTAGTTTAACATATCTTTACTAACTTTGCGTCTGGTACAACACGCGGGGGCAAGACCAGTACGCCAAGTGGTTACGGTGGTGTTCAACGGCATTCAGATGGTGTTTTTACTATACACCCGCAATTACATTGTTTACCTGCTTTTGCAAATTGGCGCAACGCTGGTGGGCAATATTGCCAGCTGCTGGTATGGGCGCCGGAAATATCATCATTTGCTGGAACACCAACACAAGTCCCTGCCCAAAGAGGAGTTCCGTGGTTTATTTTCCAATATCCGGGATGTCTTTACCTACAAGGTTGGCAGCACCATCTTATCCAGCATTGATAATATTATTATCTCCATCCTGCTTGGCACCATACTGATTGGGAGTGTGACCAACCAGGTGATGCTTATTGGCTACGGGTTTTTGTTTATCAGGCTGGTTATTGACAACCTGACTGCCAGTATTGGCAATCTGACCGTTTTGGAAAATGCCGCCAAAAAAGAGAAGGTTTTTAACGAGCTGGTTTTTATGAGTAACTGGCTTGCCGGTGTGATGGGCATTTGCCTTGCGGTACTTATAGGGCCGTTTATTATTTTGTGGATAGGCCCCGAATACGCCGTCTCAGACAGCATTGTGATTGTGCTGGTGCTGGGAGCCTATATTATGGTTGTGAACCAGGTGGTTTCGCTATTTCGCTCGTCTATGGGGTTTCTGCGGGAAGCCCGGTTTGCACCGCTGGCTGCCGCTGTGCTGAATGTGGCTTTGTCGGTTTGGCTTGGGCAGCTTTGGGGCCTGTTTGGCGTCTACCTTGCCACCATCATTGCCTATGGCTGTACCGTCTTTGTAATGGATGGCATATTGGTTGTGGGAAGGGGCCTGGGGAAACCTGCCTGGGGCTATTTTGGGCGACAATTCGGTTATTTTTTTGTGTCGGCGGGAACCTATCTGCTTGTTTGGTGGCTGCATGGGCTGCTGCCGCTGGCCGGCTGGGGCGGGTGGATTATCGGCGCGGTATTCTGCTTTTTACTCTGCAATCTGGTTTTTTTCCTGGTTTTTGGCAGAACAACCGCATTCCGGCACTTATCTACCCGGCTGAAGGAGCTTGTCGGCGCCCGATTTGGAAAAAAGGGGAATGGAGCAGGCAACCATGAATGAGGTCACGTTGGTGACGGCATTCTTTGATATCAACCGCAGCGACTATTCCATGTTGCCGCGCTCAGCCGAAACTTATCTTGACAACTTCATGTTTTAGGCCCGGATGAAAAACAGGTTGGGCGTCTATACGAACAAGGTCATGGCAGAGAAGGTCCGCGAAACTCGGAAGGGGTTTGGCCTGGAGGAAAAAACTCACATCTATGTCATTGATGATATCTACGCCATAGAACCTGACATATACCGTCAAATGAAGGATATCGAGGCCGACCCCCGTTTCTCGGATTTCCGTTTTTATTCAAACGCCGTTTCCAACATAGCCAACTACTCGTACCTTATGCTGCTGAAAAACTGGTTTTTGCAGGATGCCGCCGAAAAAGCATGCGCAGCGGGGCAGTTGGCCTGGATTGATTTCGGGTTCAACCATGGCGGGAAATTGTATCCTGACCCGGAGCAGTTTTCATTTGAATGGCAGTATAAAATGCGTGATCACGTCTATCTTTTTTACTATAAAAAATATGATGACAGGCCAATTTTTGAGGTTGTGCGCAGCTTTGGAGATTGCATTATGGGGCCCATTTATTTTATGCCCGCAAAGCTGTGCCGGCAGCTGTGGCAACTAACGCGCCAGGCCATGTGCACCCTGCTGGCAATGGGGCTGTACGATGACGACCAGGTGCTGCTGCTGATGGCATACAGGCAAAATCCGGAATTGTTTATTTTGGAGGAGAGCGACTGGTTTTTACCGCTGAAAACATTTGGCGGCGAACACCTGAGCGTTGTGGACGAAGCGGTTCCCCCCAAATGGAAATTTTTTCTTTTGAAGCTCATGAGGAACAGAGCGCAAAGAAAAGCGCTTGCGGCATACCTGAAAAGAACGAAAAAAACTTTAAAGAACCATCACGGGTAAACAATAACTAAATATGGGGAACCGGATACATGTTTACAGATAATAAAACGTTACAATTCCTGCAGGCTTTGCTAAAAGCGCATGGTGTGCGCCATTTGGTCATATCACCAGGGTCCCGAAATGCGCCATTGGCACGCTCTGTTGAGCAGGATGACCACTTTCAGTGCTATTCCGTGGTAGATGAGCGCAGCGCGGCCTATTATGCGCTTGGCATAGCGCTGCAAACGGGAGAGCCCGTGGCATTGTCCTGTACCATTGCCACCGCAAGCTGTAATTATCTGCCCGCCGTTGTGGAGGCGTTCCACCGGGGGATCCCCCTTATTTTACTTACAGGAGACAGCAACCCCTATCTGGTTGGCCAACTGGAAAGCCAGATGATAGATCAAAGCAATACATTTTCAAATTTTGTAAAAAAATCTGTCTGGTTGCCGGTGGTTCGCACCAGGGAGGATGAATGGTACTGCCAGCGGCTCATTAACGAAGCTTTGCTGGCATCGTCCCACCATGGCAGCGGCCCGGTGCATATCCGTGTGCCCATTGTCGATCATTTCACCGACTTCACCACGGCGCAGCTTCCGCCCGTAAAAACGATATTTCGAATAGACCGAGACGCTTCTGCCGCCATTTGGGAGGAAAAAGCAGCGCTCTTGCGGTCAAAGAAAAAGATACTGGTGGTGTATGGGCAGGGGCGGCCTGCGTCCCCGCAGCTTAAGGCCGCGGTGGAGAAGTTCTGCAGCGCCACGGGCGCCGTTGTTATCAAAGAGCATACGGCGAATATCAGCCCGCAGCACGCCATACCAGCGTCTTTGGCCATGGAGGGGCTAACCGAAAAATCATTTGAGCCTTTTGCACCCGAAATCGTCATTTCTGTTGGTGGAAACTACGTATCTTCTCTGAAAGCTTTGTTGCGCAGCCGTTATGGGCAATACCACCACTGGCTGGTGAACGACAGCGGCGAACCGGTAGACACGTTTAAATCATTAGACAGTGTTTTTGAATGCCCGTTACAGCATTTTTTTGAATACTTTGCCACGCATGCCAGCCAAGCGCCCCCCGATACCGCCTACCTGGAAATGTGGATGGCGCGCCGCGCGGCCACCCGCTATCCTGATGTGGAATTTTCTAATGTCACCGCGATAAAGGCTTTTCTTGAACGTATTCCAAGTGATAGTATCCTGAACCTGAGTATTCTGAACAGTGCCCGCATCGCCCAGTTTTGGGAAATTCCCGATACGGTGGAAACCTACTCCAACCTTGGGGCGTATGGTATCGATGGCTGCCTCTCCACCTTTTTGGGGCAAGCCTCTGCTACCAGTAAGTTATGCTTTTTGATTATAGGCGATTTGAGCTTTTTCTATGATATGAATGCCCTTTCACTGCGAAATATCGGCAGCCATGTGCGGATATTGCTTATTAACAACTTTGGCGGCGGCGAGTTCCACTTGTCTTTTGGCAAGGCCGCGCTGCCCAATATTGATCAGCACACGGCGGCCGCGCACACCAATACCGCCAAGGCCTGGGCGGAAGACAACGGCTTCCAATATTATTCTGCCCATAAGCAGTGTGACCTGGATACGATTTTACCGGAATTTGTCTCCCCCAGCCAGGACAGGCCGATGTTTTTGGAAGTCTTCACCCATATGGAAAATGACGCGCAGGCTATTCAAACCATGTTTGAAGCAAACCGTGCTCAGGACGGCATGACCAAGGCCTGGGATACTGCAAAATCTGCCGCAAAGAGCCTTTTGGGAAATAAGGCATATGATTCTATCCGCAGGAAAATGGGAAAAAACTGATGGAGGGACAACCTTTGCGTGTATTGGTATTGGGCGGAACAGGCATCTTGGGCGGACCCATTTGCAAATTGGCGGCCACACAGGGCATGGATGTATTTTGCCTAAGCCGCAGCGCGCACCCCAACCTGCAAACCGATGGGATTCAATATCTGGTTGGGCATGGCCTGACCGCTGCCGAACTTGCCAAGAATGAACTGCTGAAAACCACTTATTTTGATGTGGTAATGGATCTGTTGTCATTCGAGCCCGACAAACTAAAAGAGAAACTGGATTTTTTCAACGGAAACTGCGGACAGTATATTTTTGTTTCCTCGGCCACTGTCTATGCCAATACCCTACCGGGCACCCTCATAACGGAAGACCATCCTCTGGAAAACGCTATATATACCTATGCCCGCCAAAAAATAGACTGTGAGCATGCTATAAAAAGCACCTGCAAAAAAACGGGGCAAAACTATACCATCATTCGCCCTTACATTACTTATGGGGATACCCGCATTCCCTATGGCTGGTGGACCGGTACAAATCGGCTGTTGTGCGGAAAACCGGCCATAACCTGGGGCGGCGGGGCATCCTGCGGGGTTTTTACCCATGCCGATGACTTTTGCGTTGGGGCGGTGGGGCTATTTGGGAATCCGCACGCAAAAAACGAGGCCTTCCATATAACATCGGAGGAATATATGCCCTGGCGGGATATATTGGGAACCGTATGTCAGGCGCTGCAGGTAACCCCCCAAACCATTGACATTCCGCTGGATTGTTTTAAACGGCCGGATAACCTGTACACCCAAATGATTTTGGGCGACAGAATCCGCAACCGTATATTTGACAACACGAAAATCAAAAAGGCAGTCCCTGGCTTTTCGTGCAAAATCAGTCTTCAGGAAGGCGTAAAACGTGCCGTTGAATACCATATGTCAAACGGAGCAGTGCAAAAGAACAAAATGAGTTTTTTCCTGGACGGCTGGATCGATCATATGATTGCTTGCGCGGCCCAAAAAAGTAAAACGATATCCACCAAAAAACTGCGGCCCGTTAAATGGCATAATGGCCAAGTCCTCAAACCCGAAAAAAGAGAGTATGTGCAGTATTACTCGGAACGGTACACCACACTGTATAAACTGAACCGGATGCGCCTAAAGGCAAAAGGCGTGTAGGTTTTGAGGGTTGCCTTGAACGGCAGCCCCTTTTTTCAAAATACTGAAGTGCACCCCAAATGCTAAACAGCGTGATACGTTGTTTAACGCAAGGGGTGCACTTCAAAATTTCAGAGCGGTCTCTTTACGTATGTCTCTCTAAAACGCAGTGCGGTCTATTTAGGCCAGCCCCGGCCAAAGCAGGCTTGTGCCAGGGCGCACAGCTGGGCAGTGCCTCACGCGTAATACTTTGCCGCGTGGTACTTAAACAGGCTTTTCAGCATGGAGGTCACGTTCCCGGTGGTCACGCTCGCTCCGGCCACCGCGTCGGCGTCCACCTGCTGCAGCTGGCTGCCGTAGCCCTGCCAGGTGTCAAAATCGCTTTGGGCCACGCCCACCAGCGCCTGCACAAAGTGCTCGTCCATGTATTCCTCGGTAAACTCGTGCTTGTAGTAGTTGGGGTTGCTGTCGCCATACAGGCCCATGTTGTCGCCAAAGCTGATGGCACGGATGGTGGCCAAATCGGCGCTGGGCTTGTTGTTCAGCAGCTCCACATAGCATACGGAGTAGTAGTTCACCAGCGAGTCGCGGCAGGTGCAGGAGAGGAACGCCACCTGGTAACAGGTGAAGGTGGAGTTGCTCTCCTCAAACAAAATCACCGCGGGGTAGGTCTCGGTGCTGCCGCCCGAGGTATAGTGGGTGAACTCAAACTGCGGGAACTGTTCGTCTGCGCCCGCCGGCTCGGCCGCGCACCCGGCCAGGCAGCACGCCAGCAGCAGGGCCAGCGCCAGGGCGGCGGGTCTCTTTTTTTGCATCATAGTCACCTTGCCGGATGAAGTTTGTCAAAATCGATATAGGCGTAGTCGGCCCGCCAGGTGGCGTAAATCACATCGCCGTCAGCATCGTCGGGGTACACCACCAGCTCCAGGCGGTTGTCGCCGTTGTAGCTCCAGTTGGCGCCCACATTGTACAAAAGGCTCTCATCCCAGCCCATGTAAATCAGCAGCGCTTTCATCATGCCGGCGTAGCCGCCGCCCCCGCACATCAGGAAGATAGCTTTGTCCTTGGGGAACAGCTCCTCCACCACCATGGCCGATTCTTCGTAGTTGGCCGTGGCCGAGGCAATGCTGCCGTCGTCGTTCCAGGCCAGGCTGAACAGGCAGGGCCCGTCGTAGGCGTCGCTCACCGGCAGGGCCGTAAGGGTAGCCAGGTAGGGGTAGGGCACCACCTTGAAGCCTTTTATCGTGCGGGTCAGGTCGGCCTCGCCGCCAATGGCTTCGTAGTCGGCGGGGTCAAACAGCATGCGCACGTCGATGTAGGCCACGTCGTCGCGGCCCAACCAGTCGTCTATGGTCTCCATGTTGATATGCTTGTCAATGCCAAACTGGCTGCTCTCGTCCGCCTCCGGGGCGGGAAGCGCGGCCGCGGCGGGCGCGGCGTTCTGTGTGCAGCCGGCCAGCAGCGCCAGTGCCAGGCCAGCAGCCAGCATCAAAGAAAAAAGGCGTTTCATGGTATCCTCCTGTCCCAAAAATGGCGTGGGGCAGGCCCCAAGGCCTGCCCCACGTGCGTTGCGTTGTTAGGAAGCCACGATCTCTACTACCAGCTTGGCGTAGCTGCCGGCGGTTTCCTGCGCGCAGGGGGCCAGCCAAACGGTGCCGTCTTCGCCGGTCTCCTTGTCCTTCTCAATGGCCACCAGCGTGTAGTCGCTGTTCACCATGTCGGCGGTCAGGGTGCTCTCAAAACCGTCGTTGGCCACGGCCTTCACATTGGTGGCGCCGGCGCCGGTGGCGGTCAGCACGTCCATCAGCCTGTAGCCGGTGTAGTCGGCCTGCTCAACCTCGCCTTTGTTGTTGGTCACGGTGGCGGTAATCTTGTAAATGCTCAGGTCGGCCAGGGTGTCATTGGTCACTTCCACGCCGTTCACCAGGAAGGAATAGGGCGCGAACTCCACCTTGTCGGTGCGGTCCAAAATTTCGGGCAGGCTGCCGGTGGCGCTGGCGTCGCCGGTGCTGCTGTCGCCTCCGGTCTGCACGGTCACGTCGGGGGCGCCTTCCACGGTGTTCACCAGAATGGCCGCGGCATCCTTCAGGTAGTTGCCGGTGGTCTGGCTGCTGCAGGGGGCAAACCACGGGCCGGCGTCCAGGGGCGAGCCGTCCTTGCTCACGGCCAGCAGGGTGGTGGGCTCGGTAATGATGTCGCCGGTAAGGGTAACGGCGTAGCCGTCGGTGGCAATGGCCTGCAGCCAGATGTAGTCCTCGGTCAGCTCAGCCGCGGCCAGCACGTCGGTCATGGCAAAGCCCACGTAGGTCACGGTGCTCTCGGTGCCCGAGCTGTTGGTGGAGGTGGCCTGCACGGAGTACATGGGGTAGTTGGCCATCTCGGTCTGGGTGATGGTGGCCTCGTTCACCTGCACGGTGAAGTTGGGGATGGTAACGCCCTGCACCTCTTCGGCCACGGGGCCGGCCGCCGGGGTAGAGGAATCATCGGCCGGGGTGCTGTCAGGCGCCGGGGTGGAGGCGCTGGAGTCGGGGGTGGAAGCGGGGGTCGAAGCCGGAGTGGAGCTGCTGGGGCTGCCGCAGGCCGTCAGCGTCAGGCCCGCCGCGATCATCAGTGCGATCAAAACCGAAAATACTTTCTTCATGGATGGAACCCTCCTGTTTTTTGTTGCAAGTCTGCATTTGTATTCACCAGCCCTGCCAAAGCCCTGCTTCGGCGCGGGCGAAGGTATCTGGAATGGGGCGGTCAGGCAAACTGGCTTTCGTCCACGGTGATGTCAATGGGCCCGGCGCCCGGCACCGTTACCACCAGCTTGTTGGCGTACTTCACGCTGGCGCCCTGCACGCCCTCGGCCACAATACGCAGCGGGCCGCCCATGTTGCCGGCCAGGCCCGTGTAGCCCTCGTGGCTCTCACTGTCCACCAGCGGGATGCCGTTCATGGCGTAGGCCAGGATGATGGGCTTGCGCTCGCCGTCCTCGTTGGGCACGCCCAGCTCCAGGCCGTCTTTAAAGAAGACGCTGAGCAGGTCGTTTTTGTAGCCGTCCTCGGCGTACACCGTTACCGAGACAGGCGCGTCGATGCCCGGCGCGTCGCCGGCAAAGTACTTGGCGAACTTCCACAGGTCAAGGCCCTCGCACTCGCCCACGTCCAGCACGGAGTAGCTGTCCCGCACGATGAGGCCCTTCAGCGTCTCCAGCTGGTCCAGCGTGAACACGTGCGACCACTCGGAATCGTCGTTGCGCACCGTGAAGGTAAACTCGTAATCGAGGAACTCCTCATACACGTCGCTCATGCGGTGGCCCCAGGTGTCTATGTCGTTGGCGGTCACCTCAATGGCCACCACGTCCTTCACGCACAGAGGCGCGTTCACAGCAGCAGCGTCCTCCTGCGGGATCATCAGCTTCAGCGGGCCGCCGGCGTTGCCCGCAGCCGCGTCGTAGCCGGCGTCGGCCTCGGTGCGCACCAGCGGCAGGCCGGCCATGCTGTCCTCGGTAACCTGCCCGGTGCCGTAGGCCAGCATGGCGTACAGCGGCGCTTTTTCGGGCGCCAGGGTGTTCTGGTAGGTCTGGCGCTTCAGCAGGGATAGCGGGAAGGTCTGGCTGGTGCCGTCGGCGGCGTACACGGTCACGTCGCCGGCGTTGCTCATGATGCCCACGTCGGTGAACAGGTCGTACACGGCAATGCCGCGGGTGCGCTGCTCGATGGTGTTGCCGGCGCTGTCCAGCACACTGTAGTCCAGCGTTTTCACCTTGGTCTGCATCGCCTCTATGTCGCCCACGGTGTAGGTCTTTTCGCCGTCCAGCCCCTCGCCGTACACGCGTACCGCCGCGTTTGCCAGCGCGCTGTAGGGCTCGGTGATATGGGCGTAGGCGTCGGGAATCAGCGCCACGGTAATGCCGGTAACATTCAGCACCGCCTGGGCGTTGCAATTGGCAGGGTCGCTGCTGGGAATCAGCACGGCCAGCGGGCCGCCGTCGTTCTGCACGGTATAGGCCGCTGTTTCAGTCTCCAGCATGGGGTTCAGGGCTATTTCGTCCACATAGCCGGCGCTGTCGGCACCCGGCACCATAGGCGAGCCGTTTTTGGCAAAGGCCAGAATGGGCGCCAGGCCCTCGCGGCCCAGCTCGGTGTTGTAGCCGCTTTGGAACAGGGTGTCCAGGTTGACACTCACGCTGCCCTCCGCGCCCTCAAAGGTGATGGTGCCGTTGGTGCCCGGCAGGCCCAGCACGTCCAGCAGGAAGTGCGCAAGGTCCACACCCTCGTAGATATCGTTCTGCCACGCGCCGTCGGCAGGCACCTGGTAAAAGTCCTTCACCTCGGCGGCGCGGCGGGCCTGGGTACCCACGTCGGCGCCATAGATGACATCCTCCACCTGGCCCACCGTCATGGTGGTGTCCATCAGGGGGGCACCGTCCTCGCCCCTCACCACCAGCGAGAGCGTTTCGTCGGCCAGGGCCGCCTGGGCGGGTACGTCGGTGTACTGGTGGGTGTTGTACAGCACGTCCGCGCCCACAATCACCTCTTTCAGGTACTGCACCTGGTTGGAGCCGTTGGCGTGGTTGTACTGCGTTTTGCCAAACACCACCCGCATGGGCCCGCCGCTGTTGGAAAGGCCCGACAGGTACCCGGCGTCGCCCTTGGCTACCGTGTAAGGGTAGTTGTTCACGCCGTAGGCCAGCAGCACGGGGTAGCCCGTCCGCTCAAGGTCGGCGTTGGTGGGAATGTAGCTGCCGTCGCCGTTGTCCACGGCGTTCTTGACATAATAGCCAAACGCGTCGGGATAGGAAAGCGTGTCTACCGAGAAGCTCTCCGACGCCGCCACGCCGTCGGCGGCCACAAAGCTGATGAGCGTGGTGCGCGCGCCGCCCAGGCCCATGGTCTCGGCGTCGTCCATGCCCAGATATAACAGCAGCTTGTACAGGTCCAGCCCCTCGTATTCGTTCACATACCAGTAGGCGTTGTTGGCCAGGCTGTAAAAGTCGGAGTAACCCACCCCGCCCTCCACCAAATCGCCGTTTTCTTCGTAGGAGACCAGGCTCTCCAGCTGCGCCACCGTGAAGTCCATCTCCGCGCCCAGGGCCCCGCCCCGGAAGGTGATGATGTAATCGGTATACCGGCTGGCGCCATAGGGGCTGCCCTCGCCGCCCACATGCTTGAAGCCGGGCTCGGTCTCCTCGCACAGGTACACATAGGCCACGTTGGTAAAGGTGGTGTAGGCGGTGTTGCTGCCGTAGTCCTCCAGGTCGTACACCAGCTTCAGGCAGCCGTCCTGGTTGTTCAGCGCCTCCACGTAGCCCTCGCTGTGCTCCTCCGGGTTGGCGGCGTCAAACACAAAGGGGGCCACGGTTTTTTGGTCGGGCGTGCCAATGCCGTAGGCCAGTACAATGGGCCGGCCGTTATCGTGCGCGGCCTGTACGTCGGCCAGGGTGAAGCTGGCCACGTCGGCGCGGTTGGCGTCCTTCAGCACCACGCGGTAGGCGGTGTCGGTCAGAATAATGCCGTTGTCGCCGTCCACCATGTCGTGCAGCAGGACCTGTAAATCCAGCCCTTCGTAGGCAAAGGTGCCGGCAGTGTCCCTGTAAGTGCCCCGCACCAGGCCCTCGCTGCGGTTTTCCAGCTCCCGCATGGACAGCGGGATGCTGGTAACCACGGCCGGGCCCTCCACCGTTACCGTGGCGCCGGCAATGGCGTCGATGTTATAGGGCATCTTTTCTTCGGCCGGCAGGTCCAGCCCACCGTTGTTGATGTGCTTGTAGGCGCTGGCCTGGTAGTCCGCATCGGTGAACATCTCCAGCGCCGGCTGCCCACACGCCGCCAGCCCAAAAAGCAAAACGACGGGCAATACCACGCAAAGGGCGTGTTTCACCTGTCGAATAATCCTGTTCATGCCACTCATCCTTTCCAAATACGGGAGGGTAAGCCGTTTCCAGCCGGCCCCGTCGTCTGCAGGCCATGGCGGCTGGAACCGGCCGCTGTAGGCACCCTGCAAATCGAATAAGTTCTGTCTATTCAGTTTTTATTCCACAACCACAATGTGAATTAAATAACGATAGAACGAAAAATAAAATAAAAAAAGACCACAGGAAAACCATCCTGCAGGCTCCTTCGCAAGCACGGCGGGCCGAACAGTTACCCATTCGACCTTATCGGCCAGGGCAACCACTATTGTTGGCCAGCCTGGCTTGGAGTATGCGCAAAATACGGTATTACTTTACCATTCGCGGCGCGGCAAATCAAGCGTGCGGCGCATTTTGTAACCAATGTGGCATCTTATTGCAGCGGCGCTGCACGTGTGCCCCGCGCCGCCCTTTCCCTGCCCGGCCCGGCCCCACCGCCGCTTGACAGATACCCATTTTAACACTACACTGGCAATGAAACAAAGGAGGCTTTATGCGTCTTAGAATACTATCTTTGGCCGTGGCCCTGCTGCTTTTGCTGGGGCTGGCCGGCTGCAGCAATACACCCCGGCCGGCGTCTGGCAGCAGCAGCGCGGCTTCCCAGCCGCAGCCGGCTGCCAGTGCCAGTGCGCCTGCCACCCGGCAGGTGGTGGATATGCTGGGCCGCACCGTCACCCTGCCCGAAACGGTGGAGACCGCTGCCATCATCTATGGCGTGGCCACCAACCTGATGCTGCCGCTGGGCGTGGCCGACCGCCTGGTGGCCATCAACGCCAGCTGGGGCATCCTGAACGTGGTGGCGCCCGAGCTGGCCGATTTGGACACCGTGGGCCAGGGCGCGGTAGACCTGGAAAAGCTGGCCCAGATGAACCCCGACGTGTTCATCCACCGCGCCAACGACCAGCGCACCATCACCGCCGTGGAGAAGCTGGGCATCCCTGTGGTGGCCATAGAGCCGGAGGACACCGACAAAATGCTGGAGACCCTGCTGCTGCTGGGCGAGGTGTTCGGCGTAACCGAGCGGGCCGTGGAACTGGTGGCCTACTATAACGACAAAGTGCAGTTTGCACAGGATTTAGTGGCTGATATTCCGGAAAATGCGCGCAAAACGGCCATCATGATGGGCAGCGAGCTGGGCAAGGTGGCGGGCGGCGACATGCTGCAGTCGGCCATGATAGAAACCGCCGGCGGCATCAACATGGCGCGGGACATTCAAACCGGGCAAACCTGGCCGGTGGCGGGCACCGAGCAGATCTTCAGCTGGAACCCCGACTATATCTTCTGCACCAACTCCAAAACGTCCGACTACACCCCCGAGGGCCTTTTGCAGGACCCCCACTGGAGCGAACTGGCCGCCGTGCAGGGGGCACACCTGTACAAAATGCCCAGCACGGTGGATTCCTGGGAGTTCCCCGGCCTGGCCACCTGCATCGGTTTTTTGTGGATGCTGAACCAGATGTACCCCGAGCGCTACGACGACGCGGCCTTTGCCGCCGAGGTGGACGCCTACTACCAGCTGGCCTATGGCCAAACCTTCAGCAGGGAGTTTTTGGGCTATTGAGTAAACATCAGCCGGCCATTGAGCAGGAAAAGCAAGCCGTAAAAAATGACAAGCTGCGGGCACGGGTTACCGGTGTGGCCGTGCTTGTCATTTTGCTCATCGCCTTTTTTGTGGCCATGGGGTTGGGGAAATATAACGTTTCCCCCATTGAAAGCATTCAAATTCTACTGGGCATTGCCCCCGAGCAGGACGCCATGGCCGCCAACGTGATATGGGGGCTGCGCCTGCCGCGCATTTTGGCTTCCATGCTGTGCGGCGCGGCGCTGGCCATGTCGGGCGCCACCTACCAGGGCGTTTTTAAAAACCCGCTGGTTTCGCCCGACTTTTTGGGTGTTTCTCAGGGCGCCTGCGTGGGCGCGGCGGCGGGCATCCTGCTGGGCGCCAGCAGCGGGCTCATCCAGCTGCTGGCCTTTGTGGGGGGCCTTGTGGCCGTGGGCCTCACGCTCATGATTCCTGCGCTGATGCGCAGCACCTCCAACATCATGATGGTGCTGTCGGGCATCATTGTGGGCGGGGTCATGTCGTCGGTGCTGGGCTTCCTCAAGTATATCGCCGACCCCGAAAGCCAGCTGGCCTCCATCACCTACTGGCAGCTGGGCAGCTTTTCTTACGTTACGATGGACTCCCTGCTGCCCATCCTGCCGCTGATGATCCTTTCGGCGCTGCTGCTGATGGGCCTGTCCTGGCGCATCGACATTGTCTCGCTGGGCGACAGCGAGGCCAAAACCTTGGGCGCCAATGTTGAGGCCATCCGGGTATTGTCCATCATCTGCGCCACGCTGCTCACCGCCTGCTCGGTGTGCATATCGGGCACCATTGGCTGGGTGGCGCTGGTCATCCCGCATTTTTCCCGCATGCTGGTGGGCAGCAGCAACACCCGCCTGCTGCCGGCCTCGGCCCTTTTGGGGGCGCTGTTCATGCTGCTGGTAGACACCGTCACCCGCCTGGTGGGCCCGGCCGAGATGCCCATCAGCATCCTCACCGGCATCATTGGCGCGCCATTCTACGCCTGGCTGCTCTACCGCCGGCGCAATACCATACAGTAGGCTAGATGGTGTTGACATGAAATGAAATGCTCGGATTTTCGAGCAAAATTTTCGCGATTCAAGGCGGATGATTGACTAGCGCCGCAGCGCTGTTTCGGAGCGAAAGGTGAATCCGCCGCAGGCGGAGACTAGCGCCCGCAGGCGCTGTTTCGAGGCCAACCGCGGCGTAGCCGCGGCACTTGGGCCGAGATGAGGTGCCCCTGGGGGCCAACCGGGCAAAGCCCGGCGCTTAGCGCGAAGATGGACAACGCGAAAGCGCGAAATATTTAGCCGAAAAGACATGCCGTCGAATTCATGTCATCACCATCAAAGGAACCCGCCATGGAAAACATCTATACAATCACTGGTCTGGCCTTTCGCTATCCCAAAGGGGACCGCGATGTGTTCCATGATGTCAACCTGACGCTGGACGCCGGGCACGTGCTGTCCATTTTGGGGCCCAATGGCGCCGGCAAAAGCACCCTGCTGAACTGCATGGCCGCGCTGGCAACCCCAAAAGCAGGCGACATACGCCTGGCGGGCCAGCCGCTGGGCAGCCTGTCTCAAAAGGAGATTGCGCAAAAGGTGGCCTACGTGCAGCAAAACCACGTGCCGGCGTTTTCCTACACCGTGTGGCAGTATGTGCTTATGGGGCGCGCGCCGCACATCAAGTTTTTTGCCCGCCCCGGCCCCCGGGACGAAGAGGCCGTGTGGCGGGTGCTGCAGCGGCTGGACATTGCCCACCTGGCCAGCAAGCCCTATACCGAGATAAGCGGCGGCGAGCGCCAGCAATGCGTGATTGCACGGGCGCTGGTGCAGGAGCCCAAGGTGATTTTGTTCGACGAACCCACGGCTTTTCTGGACTACGGCAACCAGCTGCGCGTATTGCGCCTGATGAAAAAAATGGCCATGGACGGCTATGCCGTGGTGATGACCACCCACAACCCCGACCACGTGCTGCTGCTGGACGACCAGGTGGCCGTGCTGAACCGCCAGGGCGAGTTGCAAAGCGGCCCCACCCGCGAGATACTGCAGGAAAGCACCCTGCAGCAGATATATAACACCGACCTGCGCGTGCTACCCATAGAAGAACTGCACCGCACTGCCTGCCTGCACACCCGGCTGTTCCCGCACCACAAAGAAGGAGGACAAACATCATGAAGCCAAAAGCCCTTGTCATCGCCATCATCACGCTGGCAGCCCTGCTGCTGGCCGCCTGCTCTCCGGCCGGCACTTCCGGCGCGCCAGGCAGCGCAAGTACCGGTACAAGCGCAAGCACTGGCGCAAGCGTTGCCACAAGCGGCAGCGCAGGCGCTGACGCAAGTGTCAGCGCCACGCAAAGCCTGCCCACCGGCGAAACGGACGAAGATTATGACTTTTTCGTCGAGAACTTTGAGGCCATCTGCGCCGACATTCCCGCCTATTATGACAGCTACGACGACTTTTACGGCCTGCTGCTGGAGATGCAGGGCCGCGGCGACATCCCCTACCAGGACAAACTGGTGGCCGAGGGCGAAGTGACCGACACCTTCACGCTGGAGATAGACGGCAAAGCCTTCACCAACGCCGAGGCCGCCGAGCTGACCGTGTATACGGCATCCTATGTGCTGTACACCAAGGTGGAGGGGCACGACGCCGTGTGGGTGGGCTACCGCTTCACCGAGGTGTGCGAGCAGTTGGGCATCGAGATGCCCCAGAGCGTGAAGCTGACAGCCGACGATGGCTTTGTGCAAACCTTTGACGCCAAGAACATAGACGACAACACCATGATTGCCATCACGCGGGACGGCAGCGCCGCCGACGGACCCTATTTTGCCCCCTGCACCATGCTGGTGAACGCCAACTACACCAAGTATCTGGTGGGCATCGAGGTAGCGTAAGGCGCCTGTTCCAAAACTGTGGGCGATACCCACAAGGCGTTTCCTGCCGCTCGCAAACCCATTCCGCGCAAAAAGAAAACCCCCTTTGAAGGGGGTTTTTCGCTGTTTAACAATGGGCGGTTTACTGGCTGTGCCAAAGCCTTAGAGGAAACATTCCGGCTCTTTGCGGGGGGCGCTATAGCGGGCGGTTATGTCGTCCTTATGGAAGAGATAGTTCGGGTCATCAAAGGCTTTGGCCTGTTGCGGGCAGCCCTTCACGCAGGCGTTGCATTTGATGCAGATGCCAGGGGTCTGCCGGGGGTCCTCTGGGTCAATGGCGCCCATGGGGCAGTGCTGCACACACCACAGGCAGCGGTTGCAGGTCTCGGCCGTTTGCGGCTTCACCTTGCGGATATCAATGGCCTGGCCCTGTGGCCCCGTGGGGCGGAAATAGGGGCCCACGGGGTTGTTCCCCCGCACAAAAACAGGCGAGTGATTGTCAAAATTTTCAATACCCTCTACTTTGCTGAACACCTGGCCGGCAAAGCGTGTGGCCATGGCCAGGTCGCTTTCGTCGGGCCGCCCGGCGGCAAGCGCGCGGCCAAAGGAGTGCTCGCCAATAAAGGCGGCACCTGCCACGGTGCGGAACCCCCCCGCCTCCAGGGTGTTGCGCAACTCCATGAGGGCGTCGTCGTACGCGCGGTTGCCATACACCACCAGGGGCACGGCCATGGCCCCGTTGCCCTGGATGGCTGCCACGAAGGGGAGGATCAGGTTCGGCACCCGCCCGGCGTACACGGGGGTGCCCACAACCACAAGATCCCCTTCGGAAAACGCCGGCGGCGTTTGGCGGTGGGCGGGCGTGGTGAAATCCACCGCGCCGAAAGGCACGCCCCCCTGCTGCGCCAGGCGCCGGGCCATGGTTTCGGCTATTTTTCGCGTGGTGCCGGTGGCGGAGAAAAAGCAGACCCAAACTTTTTGAAATTTCACGGCGGTCACATCCTTGTAAAAAGCCTATGGGGCATCTCGTGGCGCTCGCGCCGGTTTAACAGGATTATAGCCCTTTGGGGCAAAGAAGTAAAGGCGGGGTATAGCCGTGCCAGGCTGAACATCGCAGCCACCACCCCTGGCTTGCTGCCGGGCGGCAGTGATTTAAAAACACATTGCCCCTCACCACCCGAAAACGCAAATAAAATGCCGAAAATTGACTATATTTAGCTTGATTTTATGCCCATAAGCGCAGTACAATATAAGCGTGAAATTTGCTTGAAGCCGCCGGTGTTCACAGGCAGTTTCCAGCAATGCCGGCGGCTGTTTTTTAAGGGCCAGCCCCCCCGGCAAGAACCGGAAAACAATCATGATAAAGAGGATGGGAGAGGCGTTCCATGAAAAAGAGACAGGTGATAATGGCCGTGGTGTTGGCGGGGCTGCTGGCAGCCACCGTGCTGCTGGCCGGCTGCGACAAACGCGAGGACACCCGGCAGTATGTGCACACCATAGGCATTGTGGTAACCAACGATGTGGACCAGATATTCGACGAGATGTATGTATACCCCGACGGCGACCTGCACGAGATGGGCCGGGACTGCATCCAGAACGCCGGCGGCATTAAAAGGATAGGCTCTTACGGGGCCACCGTGGAGGAAAGCGCCGCCTATGGCATGACGGTGCGCGACAACCGCGGCGGGGTATATATGTTTGAAACCCTGGCGCTGTACAACGCCGACCATTTGATCATCTCATTTGACGAAGACGGCATTTTGATGGTGACCATCCGGCATGAGGACGGCACCACCGAGACACGGACCGGCGCCTATGTGCACCCGGGCGACGCGCTGAGCCAACCCTACAACCCGCTGAAAGAGCAGGTGGCCTACCAGTTCACCGTGCAGAACGACAGCGGCCGGAACCTGACCTTCATGGCCATGCGCGAAGCCGAAGCCCAAAGCAAAGGCGAAGTGGAGTTGTATCTGGACGAGCTTAAGGCCGGCAGCTCCACGGTGATCCAAGGCAGGCTTTACAAAGAAGACCAAGAGATCACCGAGTGGGTGCTGTACATGGAAACGGATGACGGCGAAGTGGCTGTGTCCAAAACCACGTTCGACCCGTGGACGGCGGAAACGGTGGTCATCACGTCGGACGGCGCGCTGCTGGACATAGCGCCTGCCTGACCTGGGCCGCCAGTTTACCCACAACAAAAAGAAGCCTGGCCGTGCTTAAGCGCGGCCAGGCTTCTTTTTGATCATAAGCTAGCTGTAATAGCCGGGGTGCAGCTCGATGGCGGTATCCCCAACCTGTGTGAGGGTTTCGGCGGTTTCGTCCAACTCCACATGCAGTGTGTAAGTGCCGGTTTGGGCAATCAAAGGGTCCTCAAAGGTGTATTCGCCGGTGGCGGTAATGGGCGTAACGGCCACAAGCGCCCCCTGGGGATCCAGCATCCACACGCTCACACCGGGAATCATCCCGTCTTCGTAGGCAATTTCCTCCCCGCTGGCATAGATGGCAATACGGCCACGCAGCTGGGCGGGGATCTTAAGGGCAATATCCACACCGGAAAGCGCGCCCCCCTGCCCTATTTCTATAATGTCGCTGCCATTATAGGTGACAACACCCAGCTGCGAAGCGGTACCGGCGGTAACGTTTGTGGCGCCATTGGCAACCCCGCTGGCCTTGTCGGGCAACACAATTTGCAGCTGGTAGCGCCCGGCAGGCATGTCTTCAAAAGCATAGGCGCCCAGCGCGTCGGTGGTAACCATGCCCGCCGTTTCCTCGGGGGCGGCGGGGTTCACCAGCTGCAGCTCAATGCCCGCAAGGCCGTTGCGCGCCTGTGGCGATTCCGTGCCGTTGCCCACCAGAAAAACGCGGCCGGAAAGGGCCTGGCCAGGCACCGGGGCAAGCGCACCAGCGCTGGAGGGCGCGGAAGTATGGGGGGCGAACGGTGCCGCGGCGGGTTGGTTTACCCCATAAATTACGCTGGCGGTGGTGCCCAAAACAATGGCGGCGGTAATGGCGGCCACCGCAACCTTTGTGCCCACACCCGCAGCCGCGCCGGTGCCGGCAAAAGCCGAGGACACGCCCGCCCCGGCCAGGCAGTGGGCAACCATGGGGCCGGTAACGGTTACGGCCGCCGTTTTTTGCAGCGTAATGCCCAAAGCCGGGCCCAGCAGCAGCATGGGCGCCACCGAGTAAAGCTTGTGGTCTGCCTTGGCCATGTCCTGTTCAATGCGCGCTTTCAGGTGCTTGCGCGCCATGCGCATGTTGTTGTTCACGGCATCGTAGGTTATGCCCATGATGGACCCAATTTCGGCATAGCCCAGGTTTTGGTAATAGTGCAGCATGATACAGGTGCGGTAATTGTCAGGCAGTGCTTTCACCATCCTGTCAATAAACGCACGCTTTTCATCGTCCTCCACATAGGCCTGAGGGATGGAGAACTGGGCGTCATCCATCAGGGTCTCTGCGAAAAACTCATTGGTTAAAGCATTTTTATGTTTTGCAGAATCTCTTTTCATGTTTAAACAGGTGGTGTAAATCAGGCGGTTCAGCCAAACGTTAAACGCCTCCGGGGCGCGCAGCTTGGGAATATTGCGCTGCATGCGGATGAACACTTCCTGCGCGGCGTCCTCGCCGTCGTGCTGGTTGCCCATCTCGTTGATGCAAAGAAATATTACCTCGCGCGCCTTCATGTTGCACAGCTCCACAAAGGCGTCCTTGTTCTGCTTGCTGGCCCTTTTTACCAATGTAAGGGTGTGTTTGTCCATAATGGGATGTATCCTCTTCGAGACGGCGGCAATCGGTGCTGCCTAATTAATAAGACACGATAACAAAGCATAAATTGTGCCACAAATGCAAATTAAAAATAACTTTATCACTTTAGACAAATATGGCCATATTTCCATGGCTATTTTAACAATATATACCACAATAACAAGGTTATATATTCTACATTATACTGTCTGGACATGTTGTTTTCAATCTTTTATTTCCTATTTCCTAGACAAAAAGGATGAAATAGCCCGTTATTTGAAGGCAAAAAGCAACCGGCCCTGCCTCTTTGCGGGGAGGCAGGGCCGACGCTTGGCTTGAGCCAGGGGAAGTATGTAATGGCCGGCAAGTGTGTGAACGGCCAGATACAGGAAACAGGCAGTGGGGCTATATGTTCAGTACCCCGCGGATATAGTTCAGCATGTCGCCAATGCTTTCAAACTGCCCAATGCGGGAGGCCAAAAACAGGGTAACGAA
Organism: Oscillospiraceae bacterium; assembly: GCA_012729855.1. Lineage (GTDB taxonomy): Bacteria > Bacillota > Clostridia > Oscillospirales > Ruminococcaceae > JAAYCI01. The sequence goes on along the minus strand of JAAYCI010000057.1, from coordinate 3,318 downwards.
AATAACGGCGGCAATAACAATAAGCCAGATGATAACGATCAAAATCACTTTCCAGGCGGGGCGTCTCTTCTTTTTCTTTTTTGCCCGCGCAGACGCTTGCGTCTGCGCTTGAGCAGGTGCTTGCGTCTGCGCTTGAGCAGGTGCTTGCATCTGCGCTTGAGCAGGCGCTTAGGCCTGTGCCTGGTCCGGCGGCATCTGGGCAACCGCGGTACTTTCGGGCGCGGGGCTGCCCATGGTGTTTTCTTCGTTCATTCAAAGCCCCCCTTTCTACGCCAGAATGCGTTCTACCATAACAGACAGTTCATTGAACATGTGCTGCAGCATGCTGCCAATGCTGTCGTACATGGCGGCCCGCGCCACCAGGTACAGTATGAGGTAGATGCCCAGCGCGATGACCGCCACACTGATGATGATGCGCAGGGCCAGCTTGTATCCGGGTTCTTTTTTCTTTTTCTTCTTTTCCCCGGGCGGGGCTTCCGCCGGGGTTTCGGCCGTGTACACACGGCTGGCCACGTCACTTGTGGCACCCGCGTCTGCGGTTGCCGCCGCGGGTGCGGGCGCGGCCGAAACAGGCATGGTGTTGTCCGGCAGGGTCGTATCCATCCTGTGCTCCTTTCCTTACGGGCGGCATGCCCCGGGCACTTTGCCCGGGGCCACGCCGTATGGCTGATATTGAAAAACGGTGTTTAGGGACACGCCCTAGGCGAAATTGGGTGCGGCCACGTCGTCGTCGTGGTCTTCGGGCTTATTCTTGGCGGCGCGCTTGGTGATGATAAAGTGTATCAGCAGTGCCGCCATATTGATGATGAAGAACAGGCCGATGATGGGTGTCCAGCGGGTGATCCAGGTCATGGGCAGGCGGATGTTTTCCAGGATGAGGAACAGCACGCCCGGGATAAACCCGGTAAGGATGGCCAGCAGCCGCAGGCCAAGGCGGCGGGTACGCAGCGGTTTTTCATCTGCCTCTTCCTCAAGCTCGTCGTCCTGGGCCAGCTGTGCTTCGTTGTCATCGGGGTCGGCGGGGTTTGTTTTCTTGCGCCGCACCATGGAGACAATCAGCACGATGGCCGCCAGCAGGGAAAGGATGGACATGATCAGGTTGAGCAGGCTCCACGCCAGGCTGACGCCCAGGCCGCCCAGCGGGATATTCATGAAATCCTGCGCAATGCCCTCGGGCCCTTCTTCCTGGGCCACCGGGGCGGGTGTCGGGTCTTCCGGCTCGGCCGGGGCGGCGCCGCCGCCGGTGGGCTGCACGGTTGCCGGTGTGTTGGGAACAATCACGGCCTCCGGCGTATCATCAACCGGCGGTTCGGGGTCGGGGGTTTCGGGCGGCGCCACGGGCCGCGCGGGCGGCGCAGGGGTTTCGGGCGTATCGGGGGGTTCGGGGTCGCCGGAGGGTGTTACAGGCACCTTCTGGTTGGTGATGGTGATGGTTACCACGCCGTTCTTCTCATTGGCGCCCGGCAGCTTAACGGTGGTGGCTTTTTCAGGCAGCTGGTAGCCCGTGGGCGCAACGGCCTCCGTAACAGTGTAGGTGCCGGCGGGCAGCTTTTTGGCCAGCGAGCCTTTGCCCTTGCTATCAATGGTGATAAGGCCTTTGTAGGCCCCCCCGCTGTCTCTTACGATAAACTGTGCGCCGGAGAGTGCCGCGCCGGTGTCTGCGTCACGTTTCAATATGGTAAGCGTGTAGGTGGGGTCAGGGTCAGGGTCAGGGTCAGGATCGGGGGGGATTACCGGCTTCTGGTTGGTGATGGTAACCGTCACCACGTTGTTTTGGGCGTTTGTGCCGGGAACCTGCACGGTGGTGTTGGGGTTGGCGGGCAGCGCATAGCCCTCGGGCGCCACGGCCTCTACAACGGTGTAGGTGCCGGCGGGCAGCTGGGTAGCCAGCGCGCCTGCGCCGTCAGCGCCAATCAGGATGGTGCCCTGGGAGATGCCCGCGCTGTTCAGCACTTCAAACTGTGCGCCGGCCAGCGCCGCGCCGGTGTCCGCATCCTGTTTCAGCACCACCAGGCTGTAGGTGGGGTCGGGGTCGGGCGGCGGCGGGGTGGGCGGGGTGGGCTCGTTATAGAACTTGATGACGACCACGCCGCCCTCTCTGGCGGTGCTGGCGTTCAGGGTAATGGTCTGGTCGGGGGCCTTGTCGTAGCCGTCGGGCACCAGGGTTTCTTCAATGATATAGGTGCCGGCCAGCAGTTCAATCTGGGCACTCTTGCCGTCCAGCGTGGTAATGCCCGTTTTGGTGTAGGAGCCATTCGCAGAGCGCAGGGTGAACTGCGCGCCGTCCAGCACCGCAATGATGCTGCCGTCCCGGGAATACTTTTCAATGCGCATGGGGATGGTGGTGCCCGCGCCGGTGCCCGCGCCGCTTACCGCCACAGTGGTCTGGTTCTCGTAGCTCCAGCTGCTGGTGCCATTGCCCACAAAGCGGGCGCTGTTGGTCACCAGCATCTTGCTGGGGTCGGCGGGGTCCAGCTGGGCGGTGTCGGGGTCCAGTATGCTCAGGTACGAAACTTCCACCTTGGTGGTAATCTGTTTCGGGAAGGTGATGGTAAAGGTGGTGGTCAGGGTTTCAGGGTCGCGCGGCAGGACGTCGAGTGTGTAATCTTGCCCGGGGCCCATCACCAGCGGCATGTTTGTGGCCAGGTTGGTCACCGTGATGCTGCCCTCTTTCAGCACCTGCCCGCGGCCCAGAATGTCGGTGAGTACGGAGCCGGGGTTGATGGTGAGCAGCGGGGAATTGTCGTTGATGGTGATCTTCCAGCGGAAGTCGTCGCCTTCCTTGTTGCCTTTTTTCTTCAGCCCGCTGGTGGTGGCGCCCAAGCTCACATTGTCGCGTACAGTCAGGCTGCTGCCGCTGCCGTCTGCCGCGTCGTTAAACTGGGCGGTGTTAATGTAGTTGGCAAAAGCCGGCTGGTTGTCCATCATGTCCAGCGCGGTGGTGTATACAATGCGGAAGCGCTGGGAAACATTTTTCAGCACCAGCTTGAAGCCGGTGGTGCTGCCCTCCACGGGGGCCAGCAGCTGATAATCGCTGCCGGTGGCCGCCGTTTCCAGGTAGCTGCCGTCGCCCTGCAGCACAAATTTGGTTACGGTAAGGTTGCTGGCATTGCCTTTAAAGGTCATGCCCGGGCTGAAAAGGTCGCTGAGGTAGATATCCTTGTTCAGCGGGGCGCGGTTGTAGTTGAAGTCGATGGTCCACTTGGTCTTGCCCCCGCGTGTTGTACCAGACGCAAAGTTAGTAAAGATATGTTAAACTAACTTTGGAGGGAAGCAGAAAATGGCAAGGAAGAGATACACAATTGAACAGATTATCGT